>NZ_LZIE01000066.1:0-253135 GCF_001667155.1 Mycobacterium sp. 852002-53434_SCH5985345 | reverse complement strand
CGTCGGTGCCCAAATGCGTTGGGCTGCCGTCGTAGAGCAGCGTGGTGGCGCGCAGGGGTGCCCAGATGTCGTCCATCAGCCGGCTGCCAGCGCCCGCAGCGGCGACGTCGCGAGGTCGACGGGCAGGATCCGGCCGTCGGCGTCGACCATGCCCAGGCCGGCCAACCATGCTTCGAATTCGGGTGCGGGCCGCAGCCCCAACGCTTTTCGCACGTACAGCACATCGTGGAAGGACAGGCTTTGGTAGCCGAGCATGATGTCGTCGGCGCCGGGAACCGTGATGACGAACGCGGTGCCCGCCGCGCCGAGCAGGGTCAGCAGCGTGTCCATGTCGTCCTGGTCGGCCTCGGCGTGGTTGGTGTAGCAGACGTCGACGCCCATCGGCAGGCCGAGCAGTTTGCCGCAGAAGTTGTCTTCGAGTCCGGCGCGGATGATCTGCTTGCCGTCGTAGAGGTACTCGGGTCCGATGAATCCGACGACGGTGTCGATCAACAGCGGCTGCAGCGCCCGGGCCACCGCGTAGGCCCGCGCCTCCAGCGTCTGCTGATCGACCGGCTGGTTCCCCACGCCCAGGTGGGCACCGGCCGACAGGGCCGCGCCCTGCCCGGTCTCCAGATACATGACGTTGTCGCCGACGGTGCCGCGGCGCAGCGACCGGGCGGCCTCGTTGGCCTCCATCAGCATGCCGATGGAGGTCCCGAACGAGGAGTTGGCGCCCTCGGTGCCCGCGATCGACTGGAAAACCAGGTCGACGGGCGCGCCCCGGTCGATCAGCTCCATCGTGGTCGTGACGTGGCACAGCACGCAGGATTGGACGGGGATCGCGAACCGCTGGCGAATGTCGTCGAGCAGGTGCAGCAGCTCAGACGCCGCGTGCGGCGAGTCGGTCGCCGGGTTGATGCCGATCACCGCGTCACCGCAGCCCATCAGCAGGCCGTCGAGCAGCGCCGCCGCGATGCCGCGGGGGTCGTCGGTGGGGTGGTTGGGCTGCAACCGGGTCGCGAGCGTGCCCGGCAAACCGATCGTGGTCCGGAAGGCCGCGGTGGCCGTCGTCGCGGCGGCCACCAGGATCAGGTCCTGGTTGCGCATGATCTTCGACACCGCGGCAACCATTTCCGGTGTCAGCCCGGGGGAGATCGCGGCGATCCGCGCCGCGCCGTCGTCGCGGGACGCCGCATCCAGCAGCCAGTCGCGGAAGCCGCCCACGGTCAAGTCCGCGATCGGTCCGAACGCCTCGGGGTCGTGGCCGTCGATGATGAGCCGGGTGACCTCGTCGGTCTCGTACGGCACGACCACATCGGTGAGGAACGTCGCCAGCGGTATGTCGGCCAGCACCCACGCGGCCGCCGCCCGTTCGGCGTCGGAGCCGGCGGCGCAGCCCGCGAGCTGGTCCCCGGAGCGCAACGGTGTCGCCTTAGCCATCACGTCGACCAGGCCGGAGAAGGTGTGCGTGGTCCCCGAAATGGTTTGCCGGTAGCGCATATTTCAGTATGAGGCAGGATCGGCGGTATGGATCAGCTATGGGCCAACCGGGCAGCCAGCTCCGAAGCCGCTGTCGCGCAACGACACCTGAAACGGCTGTGGGGGCTGCCCGGGACCCAGCTGGGCGTGGTGGCCTGGCCGCCGACCCGGCGCGACCGGATGTTCGGCACCTGGCACTACTGGTGGCAGGCGCACCTGCTGGATTGCCTGGTCGACGCGCAGCTGCGCGACCCGCAACCCGCACGGCACGCCAAGATCAACCGGCAGGTCCGCTCGCACCGGCTGCGCAACAACTTTCGCTGGACCAACAGCTACTACGACGACATGGCCTGGCTGGCGCTGGCGCTGGAACGCGCCGCCCGGATAGCCGGCGTCGAGCGCCACCGCGCCCTGCCCAAGCTGGCCGAGCAATTCCTCGACGCGTGGGTACCCGAGGACGGCGGCGGCATCCCATGGCGCAAGCAGGACCAGTTCTTCAACGCCCCGGCCAACGGCCCGGCGGGGATCTTTTTGGCCCGCTACTCCGACCGGCGGCGGCGCGCCCAGCAGATGGCCGACTGGATCGACGAGACCCTGATCGACCCGGAGACGCACCTGGTGTTCGACGGCATCAAGGCCGGCTCGCTGGTCCGCGCCCAGTACACCTATTGCCAGGGCGTGGTGCTCGGCCTGGAAACGGAACTCGCGGCCCGCACCCATGACGATCGGCACGCGCCCAGGGTGCACCGGCTGGTCGCGGCCGTCGCCGAACACATGGCGCCGACGGGTGTGCTGGCCGGCGCCGGCGGCGGGGACGGCGGCCTGTTCTCCGGCGTCACCGCGCGCTACCTCGCGCTGGTCGCCACCACCCTGCCGGGTGAGTCGGCCGACGACGCCGCGGCCCGCGACACCGCCCGGCGGATCGTGCTGGCCAGCGCGAAGTCGGCGTGGGACTACCGCCAAACGGTGGACGGGCTGCCGCTGTTCGGCCCGTTCTGGGACCGCGACGCGCAGCTGCCCAGCCAGGCCGCCGGGGAGGCGCAGTTCGTCGACGGCGCGGTGAGCAGTTCCGACGTGGCCGAACGGGACCTGTCGGTGCAGCTGTCGGGGTGGATGCTGATGGAGGCCGCCTGTAACGTCACCGCCGTGACCGCAGGGAGTGCGACGTGACCGAGCCCGGCAGCTGGATTCCCGACGAGGCCACGCTGGCCCAGGCAAACCTCACCCACTTCATGGCGTGGCTCGCCGAGACGGGCCGCGGCCACTACGGCGACTACCACGCGCTGCAGCGCAAGTCCGTCGAGGACATCGAGTGGTTCTGGGACGCCGTCTGGCATTACTTCGACATTCAGGCGGACAGCCCGCCCCGCGCGGTGCTGGGCAACCGTGCCATGCCCGGCGCCGAGTGGTTCCCCGGCGCCACGCTCAACTACGCCACCGAGATCTTCCGGCACGCCACCGACGAGCAGCCCGCCATGATCGTCGTCGGCGAGGACGGCGCGTGCGAGTGGTCGTGGGCGCGGCTGCGGCGTGAGACCGGCGCGTTTGCCGCCTACCTGCGCGGCCTCGGGGTGCGCCCCGGGGACGCCGTCGTCGGCTACCTGCCCAACGTCGCCGAGGCCGCCGTCGCCGCGCTGGCCGCCGCGGCCGTGGGCGCGAGCTGGGCGGTGTGCAACCAGGACGTGGCCGTCGACGGCGTGATAGCGCGCCTGGGCCAGGTCGAGCCGGCCGTGCTGGTGGCCACCGACGGATCGGTGTACGACGGCAAGCGCATCGACCGGCGCGCGGAGCTGGACACGATCCGGGCGGCGATGCCCAGCCTGCGGGCCACCGTGGTGGTGCCGCGGCTCGGGCTCGCGGCCGACGGCGACAGCGTCGCGTGGGCGACGGCGGTGGAATCGGATGCAGAGCTGCACATCACCCCCGTGCCGTTCGCGCACCCGCTGTGGGTGATGTTCTCGTCCGGCACCACCGGCAAGCCGAAGGGGATCGTGCACGGTCACGGCGGGGTGGTGCTTGAGCACCTGAAATACCTGAGCCTGCAACTGGAGCTGCACGCCGGCGAGCGCTTCCTGTGGTACTCCTCGACCAGCTGGATGATGTGGAACCTGCAGCTGTCCGGGCTGCTGGCCGACACCACCATCGTGCTCTACGACGGCAGCCCAACGCATTTGGGCACCGACGGGCTCTGGCGGGTCGCCGCCGAGGCGCAAGTCAACGTGCTCGGCGCCGGGGCGGGCTACCTGCTGGCCTGCGCCAAGAAGGACCTCAAGCCGGGAGCAACGTACCCGCTGGACGGGTTGCGCGCGGTGGGTTCCACCGGTTCACCGCTGCCCGCGTCCGGATTCCGTTGGGTCCAAGAGGGACTCGGCCGGTCGGTGCCGGTGATCTCGATGAGCGGCGGCACCGACGTCTGCACCGCCTTCATCGGCGGCTGCGCGATCCTGCCGGTGGTGGCCGGCGAGCTGTCGTGCATCTGCCTGGGCGCGGCCATCGAATCCTGGGTCGGGCCAAACCATCCGGTCATCGGTGAAGAGGGCGAGCTGGTGATCACCGAGCCGATGCCCTCGATGCCGGTGCTCTTCTGGAAGGACGATGACGGCAGCCGGTACCGGGCCGCCTACTTCGAGAAGTATCCGGGGGTGTGGTGTCACGGCGACTGGATCACCATCACCGATCGGGGATCCGTTGTGGTGCACGGTCGTTCGGACGCGACCCTGAACCGGCTGGGCGTGCGGATGGGTAGCGCGGAGATCTACACGGCGGTGGAGGGCATGCCCGAGGTGGGTGACTGCCTGGTGGTCGGGGTCGAGCAGGACGACGGCGGGTACTGGATGCCGCTGTTCGTGACCCTGGCCGACGGCGCCGAACTCGACGACGGGCTGCGGTCGCGGATCGTGGCGGCCATTCGTCAGCACGCCTCCCCGCGCCACGTGCCCGACGACATCCTGGCGGTTCCCGGCATACCGCGGACGCTGACCGGCAAACGGCTGGAGATCCCGATCAAGCGGATCCTGCTGGGCGCCGCGCCGGGCGAGGCCGTGCAGCAGAGTTCGATCGACCGACCGGAACTGCTAGACGCTTTCGTTGCGTACCGCAGGAGTCGGGTGTCCTGAGTCGGGCTCCCCGCCGGCCGCCCCCCGCCGGCGGGCCCGGTAGCTTCGCACGGCCGCAATGAACGCCGGCATCAGCGAGATCACCAGGATCGCCAGCAGGATCTTCTGCAGGTTGTGGTGCACGAACGGCACGTTGCCCAGGAAGTAGCCCGCCAGCGTCACGCCGCCGCCCCACAGGATGCCGCCGACGATGTCGAAGCCCAGGAACACCGGGTAGCGCATGTAGGACACGCCGGCGACCGGCGGGACGAACGTCCGAACGAACGGCGCGAACCGCGCGAGGATGATCGCCCACGGCCCGTATTTCTCGAAGAAGGCGTGCGACTCCGTCACGTAGTGCTTCTTGAAGAACCGGGAGTCTTCCTTCTTGAACAGCGCCGGGCCGATGCGGCGGCCGATGAAATAGCCGGTCTGATCGCCCAGGATCGCGACCAGGGCGACGGCCGGGGCCAGCACCCAGATGCTGGCCGGCGGGTTCGGGTGGGCGGCCAACAGCCCACCGGTGAACAACAGCGATTCGCCGGGCAGCAGCGGAAACAGCAGGCCGGTCTCGATGAAGACGATGACCAGGATGCCGGGCAGCACCGCGGATCCGAAGACTCCGTCGGCGCCCAGCCAGTACATCGGGTCGAAGATGTGCGGCAGGGCCGTCACGGTGGTGCTCACGATGCTTCAACATACCGGTGTTGCGATACTGGATGGGCCCAGTCGCCAGGAGGAGCCCATGCCCATCGCCACCCCCGAGGTCTACGCCGAGATGCTGGGACGTGCCAAGGAGAACTCGTACGCCTTCCCGGCCATCAACTGCACCTCCTCCGAGACGGTCAACGCCGCGATCAAGGGCTTCGCCGACGCCGGCAGTGACGGCATCATCCAGTTCTCCACCGGCGGTGCGGAATTCGCCTCCGGCCTGGGGGTCAAGGACATGGTGACCGGTGCGGTGGCGCTGGCCGAGTTCACCCGCGTCGTCGCGGCCAAGTACCCGATCAACGTGGCGCTGCACACCGACCACTGCCCCAAGGACAAGCTGGACAGCTACGTGCGGCCGCTGCTGGCGATCTCGGCCCGGCGGGTGGCCGCGGGTCAGGACCCGCTGTTTGGATCGCACATGTGGGACGGCTCGGCCGTGCCGATCGACGAGAACCTGGTCATCGCGCAGGAACTGCTCAAGCAGGCCGCGGCCGCCAAGATCATCCTGGAGATCGAGATCGGCGTGGTGGGCGGCGAGGAAGACGGCGTCGCCCACGAGATCAACGACAAGCTGTACACCACGCCGGAGGACTTCGAGAAGACCATCGACGCCCTGGGCCACGGCGAGCACGGCAAGTACCTGCTGGCCGCGACGTTCGGCAACGTGCACGGCGTCTACAAGCCGGGCAACGTCAAGCTGCGCCCCGATATTTTGGCCCAGGGGCAGCAGGTGGCCGCGGCCAAGCTCGGGTTGCCCGACCCTCCTGGTGGGCTGGCCAAGCCGTTCGACTTCGTCTTCCACGGCGGGTCGGGCTCGCTCAAGTCGGAGATCGAGGAGTCCCTGCGCTACGGCGTGGTGAAGATGAACGTCGACACCGACACCCAGTACGCGTTCACCCGCCCGATCGCCGGCCACATGTTCAGCAACTACGACGGCGTGCTGAAGGTCGACGGCGAGGTGGGCGCCAAGAAGGTCTACGACCCGCGCAGCTACCTGAAGAAGGGCGAGGCCGCGATGACCGAGCGCGTGGTGGAGGCCTGCGACGACCTGCACTGCGCCGGAAAGTCGGTGGACGGGTAGCGGCTTGCGGCTTCGCCGAGCGTGCACTCATGGCGAAATTCCGGCCCGAAATTCGCCGTGGTTAGACGTTCGGCGCTGACGGGTGACCTAGCCGCTGGGGGACTGGCAGATCTTCCACTGCTCGTCGCGGTACTGCAGGTCCAGGCTGCGGGTCGACCGCAGCGAGGGGTCGTACGCCATGAACGTGGTGACGTTGGCCTCGGCGTGCTGGCCGTTGACCACCACCTGGTCGATGCTGGCGATGACCGGATACTGCTTGGCCGCCGAGACCCGGCGGTAGGTCTCGTCCCACGAATGCTCGTTGTAGTCCGCGTACCCGTCGCGGGTGGTGCCGCAGGTGATGGTGCGCAGCGTGGTCAGGTCGCCCTTTTGAACCGCGGTGTCGAAGCTCTGGATCGTGGTCCGAACCCGGTCTTCCTGCGACACCTTCGTGTGTTTGCCGCGGGTGAGCAGCACCGTGCCCAGGATCGCGATCGCGGCCAGCGCCAGCACGATCAGGACCAGCGCCAGCACCCAGCCCCAGTTGAACTGCCGGGACGTGCGCAGCTTTCCCCCTAGCCGGGGTGGGATCGATTGCGGCACAGCCGGTTTGGCGGGCTGACCGAACTGTGCTGTCTGGCCTTCCGGAGGTGTCGAGAACACTTCGGTGGCGGGCTCCGGGGTGGTGGCGATCACCGCGGTCTCTCGCGCGTCGAATCCCGGCGCGGTGAAACGGCGTTCGCGCTGCTGGCCGTCCGCGTCCTGCTCGGGATCCTTCGGATCGCCGACGGAATCGGGTTTGATCACCACGGTCTCGGTCTCGGAGTCGCTCGGTAGCAGCGGGACGCTCTCGGTCGCGTCCTCGCCTGATTGCGCGGCCCATTCGTGCCCAGGCGGATTCGGCGCGCCGCCGCGGTCGGGCTCGGGTGGCTGGGGCATGAGTACGGCTGTCCTCCGCTATCGGGTGGGGTAGTTGGAGAGCTTAGCGACCCGCCCCCCTCGATGGGGCGATGGTCGAGGTCCGCCACCCCGGCGAAACGGGGCAGCTGCAGAATAGGAGCCATGACGCCGCCGCGAGACCTTCTGGGACCTGACCCGACCCTGCTGCCGGGCGATCCCGACGTCGAGGCGGAACTGCTCGCCGGCGAGAAACCCGGGATCGTCGCCGCCGCGCACCCGTCGGCGTCGGTGGCCTGGGCGGAACTGGCCGAGCAGGCGCTGGCCGACGACCAGGCCATCACCGCCTACGCGTACGCCCGGACCGGCTATCACCGCGGCCTGGACCAGCTGCGGCGCAACGGCTGGAAGGGTTTCGGCCCGGTGCCGTATGCGCACGAGCCGAACCGCGGGTTCCTGCGGTGCGTGGCCGCGCTGGCGCGGGCCGCCGACACGATCGGCGAGCCCGACGAGTACCTGCGCTGCCTGGATTTGCTCGACGATTGCGACCCCGAGGCGCGCCCGGCCCTGGGGCTCTAGAAGTTTTCCGAACAGCCCGCGTCGTTCGGGGTGTCGATCTGGACGGTGGCGTGCTGCAGCCCGCGGGCCGACAGCACCGCACGCGCGTCGTGGAGCACCCGGGTCGAGTCGCCGGTGCTCCGCAAATGCGCGGTGCACATGTCCTTGCCCGGCGACAGCGTCCAGACATGCAGGTCGTGCACCTCCGACACGCCGTCGACGGCGCCCAGCGCCGAGCGCAGCTCCTCCACGTCGATGTGGGTCGGCGACGATTCGGAGAGGATCCGCAACGCGTCGCGGGCCAGCGAGATCGCCCGCGGCAGCACCCACAGCGCGACTAGCACGGCGACCACCACGTCGGCATACGGCCAGCGCGTCGTCACGGTCACCACACCGGCGATCAACACGCCCAGGCTGCCGACGCTGTCGGCGACCACCTCCATGTAGGCGCCCTTGACCGCCAGGCTCTGTTCGGAGTGCGACCGCAGGAGCAACGCGACCACCAGGTTGGCGAGCAGCCCGGCCAATGCGACCACGATCATCGGTACCCCGGGCACCGACGGGGTTTCGCTGAGCCGCTGGATGGCTTCCCAGAGGATGAACAGCGCGACACCCATCAGCAGCCCCGCGTTGGCGACCGCCGTGAACACCTCGGCCCGGTGCCAGCCGTACGTCCGCGATGGTGACGCGCTGCCCCGCCGGGCCAGCGTCACGGCGGCCAGGCCCATGAAGACGGCGACGACGTCGGTCAGCATGTGGCCCGCGTCGGCCAGCAGCGCGATCGAGTTGATCAGCAACGAGGTGGTCAACTCGATGACGAAAAACGCCGCCAGAATTGCGGCGGCGGCGACCATGCGGGGAATCAGCCGGGACCCGTCGGTCGCGGCGGGACTGTGATTGTGACCGGCGCCCATGCCGTGCAATATATGCGGACCCACGCATATATGGCAAGTGTCAGAACCAGCGGCTCCAGAAGCGGGTCAGCGCGTTGCCCGCCGACACCAGCCACGTCGGCACGCCGGAGAACTCGAACAGCCAGAGCACCATCTGAAAGAACCAATGGCTGGCGGCCAGGAGCAGGAACAGCAGAATGAAAAAGCCGTACTGCTTGGCCGGCGCCACCGCGCGCTGCGTCTCCGGACTCAGGTGCGGCTCCAGGGCGTCGTAGCCGTCCAGGCCCGGGATGGGCAGCAGGTTGAGCACCACCGCGGTCAGCTGCAGAAAGCCCAGGAACGCCACCCCCGCCCACAGCACCTGGTGGAAGGGGTCGTAAAACAATCGCGTCAGCGCCAGCAGCAGCACCGCCAGCACCAGATTGGCGGCCGGCCCCGCGAGGCTGACCAGGCTGCGCCGGCTCGGCGGCATGAACCAGGTCCGCACGTACACCGCGGCGCCCGGCAGGCCGATCCCGCCCAGCGCGATGACCACCATCGGCAGCAGGAGCGACAGCGCGGGATGGCTGTAGCGCCGCGGATCCAGCGTCAGGTACCCGCGCACGGCGGCGTCGTGGTCGCCGAATCGCCAGGCGGTCACGGCGTGGCCGAATTCGTGCAGGCACAGCGACACCAACCAGCCGGCGATCACGAAGGTGAACACCCCGAAATACGCCAGCGGCCGCACAGTGCTGCCGGCCAGCCAGGCCAGCACGCCGCCGGCCGCCGTCAGGCCGACGAGGGCCAGGAAGATGGGGCTGGGTCGGACCGATTCGCGCCGGGCGGGCAGGCTCACCGGTCGAAACTAGCGGACCGCCAGCCGGCCGTTGCGTTCGGTGATCATCGCGCCCGCCCGGTTCGCGGCCAACAACGCGCCAGCCGCGGTCGCGACGCGAATCACGTTGAGCCGATACCACCTCCCGATGAGCGCGTCCCGTTCGGCCGGTGGAGGTTGCGTATCGGCGAACATCACCCGGAGATTCACCGTCCGGATCAGGTAGCCGCTGATGGCCATACCGGCAAGCGAGCAACTCGCCGTCAGCGCCAGCCAGCACCTGGCGCCTTCGATTTCCCAACCCGTGCTCACGGCCGCGGCAGTCGCTGCCAACGTGATGGGCGCGACGGGGGCGTAGTAACGCAGCGGGCTGCCGGGCGCGAGGACCGATGGTGAGCCCCGCCCGGAACCAGGGGCTGTGTCCCGCCGCTCGGCGGCGAGCCGCTCCGGGATCTTGACGACCGCTTCGTAGATGTTGCCGAACAGCCAGTGCGCGTTGCCGAGCTGGGCCAGATCCAGCAGCCGGGCAGTTCTTTTGAGCCGGCGGCTTGTTGTTGCCATCGGGTTCCCCTTCATTGACCAGAGATCTCACGATATTGACATCCCGCAGGCCCGAAACGTGACCGGGCGCCGAAAACTAGCGGACCGCCAGCCAGCCTTCGACGTTGCGGTAGAACGTCGACCGGCGCGCCGGGCGGGGCGCGAGCACGCCGTCGCGCACCACGGTGACGCCGGTGCTCCCCAGCTGGACGGCGCGGCCGGGGACCCAGCGGCGCCAGCCCGTCGCCACGCGGGCGCGCAGGCCCGGGACGGCCAGCGTCGGCTCGACGTCGACGGCGGGGGCGTCACCGTCGAACAACACGGTGTCGTCGACGACGGCCTCGCCGCGCAGGCGGCGACCCTCGGCCGGCAGCCAGCCGGCCCGCCCGACGATCACCGACCCGGTCTCGTCGCGGACCAGGGTCACGCGCCGCGCGGCCCCCCGCCGGGCGCGCCGCGCCGCGCGCCGCCCGACGGGCAGGCGGTAGATCCGGGTCGCGCGGGTGCGGCGGCGCGGCAGGTAGGCCACCTCGATGTCGAGCCGGCCGGCGCGCAGCAGCCCGGTCAGCACGGCGGCCAGGTCGGCGTCGGCGCCCACCACGACGACCCGCCGGTAGGGGCCGATCGCGGCATCGATGTCGGCCGAGTGAACCGGCACGCCGGTCAGCGGCCGCGGTACGCGCCGATCGCCGAACACCAACACCGCTACCGCAGGATCATCTCGCGTCACGGGCCGTCCAAGTGAGCAGTTCCAATATGCTTGTCGTTCAACGTCTCTCGTCCGATGGGCGCCCAGACCGTCTGTGCACGCAACGATCTCACCATAACGGCGCAGTCACAACATGGTTTCGGACTGCGAAAATCGTTGCGCCACCGCCTGGTAACAACCGGATACTTTACTCCTGCCACGGTGTCAGCCCACGGGTGGCTGGAGAACGGAGAGCTGCCATTCGCCGACTCATCGCCGTCTTCTCAACCGCGCGAACCGCGCTGCTCGTGTCGGTTACCGGCTCCGCGCGCCGACATTGCTGACGAATCAACTCCGCCGTGTCGGTGCCGTAGCGTTCTCGGCTGTCCTGCTGTGCGTCGGGCCGGCGACTGCCTCCGCCGACGAATCGATCGTGATCGACTTGGTGCGGCACGGCCAGTCGCAGGCCAATGCGGCGGGCGTGATCGACACGTCGGTGCCCGGAGCGGTACTCACTGCGCTCGGCCAGCAGCAGGCGCAGAACATCGCCACGGCGCTCGCCGCGAAGGGCTCGGTGGCCGGGATCTTCGCGTCGCAGTTGATCAGGACGCAGCAGACCGCGGCGCCGTTGGCGTCCATGCTGGGAATGAATGTTCAGACATTGCCCGGGCTCAACGAGATCGACGCCGGCGCTTTCAACGGCCTACCCCAGTTCAGCCTCGCGGGGCTGGTCTACCTGCTTGGCCCGGTGGCGTGGCTGCTGGGGCTGCGCATCGTGCCGATGCTGGCTCCGGGCTCCACCGACGCCAACGGGTTCGAATTCGACAAACGCTTCAACGGCGCGCTGCAAACGATGTACGGCAATGCGGTGACCGACGCGAGTCGCTTCAACGACTCCCTGCAATTGATGTACGGCAATGCCATGGCCAACCCGGTTCGATCCGTGGGCGGCAGGATCACCGAAGTGGCCGTCTCCAGCGAGTTTGCGATCGGCGTCGGGACGATGATGAGTGTCAAAAACCCCGATCCGCTGCTCTTGCTCTTCGATCCGCTGCCCAACGCCGGCGTGGTCGAGATCCAGGGCAATCCGCACGATGGCTGGACGCTGGTCAGTTGGAACGGAAAGCCGGTGTGGCCGGGTTGGGCGGCCAAGAGGCCCGGTCGTGACAGAAAGGGCTTGTGCCTGATGTTGGACGCACCGACCCAAGGCGGTGTATGTGCGGCCAAACCGCCCGAGGCGTCAAGTGCTCCGCCTGCCGCCGCACGGGGGGAGATGCCGCTCAGCGAGCGGCTGCCCGCGGCGCAGGGCGGATGAGCAGCGACCCTCCCCGACACGAGTCGGGATCAAATGGGACTTGGCACAAGTCCGTCGTTACCAGACGTTTAGGATCGCCACGTGAACGCGCCAAGCAACGACGCGTCCGGCTACGCGCACGGTCCCGTACGGGTTAACCGAGGCGCTGGTGCAGGTCGGCAGCTCGAGCGAACGGGCGATGCCGAAAACCGCGGCGGCGCTGCGAGATACGGCGCCTTGCCAGTAGAGCCACAGTAAGCAGGCGGGAGCAAGTCATGCCGGCAATCGTCCTCATCGGCGCCCAATGGGGTGACGAGGGCAAAGGTAAAGCCACTGACCTGCTCGGTGGACGCGTGCAGTGGGTGGTGCGCTATCAGGGGGGCAACAACGCCGGGCACACCGTCGTCTTGCCCAGCGGCGAGAACTTCGCGCTGCACCTGATCCCGTCGGGAGTGCTGACCCCCGGCGTCACCAACGTCATCGGCAACGGTGTGGTGGTCGACCCCGGCGTGCTGCTCGACGAGCTCAAAGGCCTCGAGGATCGCGGGGTGGACACCACCAAGCTGTTGATCTCGGCCGACGCGCACCTGCTGTTGCCCTACCACGTGGCCATCGACAAGGTCACCGAGCGCTACATGGGCAACAAGAAGATCGGCACCACGGGCCGCGGCATCGGGCCCTGCTACCAGGACAAGATCGCCCGCCAGGGGATCCGGGTCGCCGACGTGCTCGACCCCGACCAGCTGACCCACAAGATCGAGGCCGCGCTGGAACTGAAGAACCAGATCCTGGTCAAGATCTACAACCGCAAGGCCCTGGACCCGCACCAGGTCGTCGAGGCGCTGCTGGAACAGGCGGAGGGGTTCCGCCATCGCATCCGCGATACCCGCCGGCTGCTCAACGCCGCGCTCGAGACCGGCGAGACGGTCCTGCTGGAGGGCTCCCAGGGCACCCTGCTCGACGTCGACCACGGCACGTATCCCTATGTGACGTCGTCGAACCCGACCGCCGGCGGCGCCGCCGTCGGGTCCGGCATCGGGCCCACCCGCATCACCACCGTGCTGGGGATCCTCAAGGCCTACACCACCCGCGTGGGTTCCGGGCCGTTCCCCACCGAGCTGTTCGACGAGAACGGCGAATACCTGTCCAAGACCGGCGGCGAGTTCGGGGTGACCACCGGGCGGCGGCGGCGCTGCGGCTGGTTCGACGCCGTCATCGCCCGCTACGCCACGCGGGTCAACGGCATCACCGACTTCTTCCTGACCAAACTCGACGTGCTCTCCAGCCTGGAAACGGTGCCGATCTGCGTCGGGTATCGCATCAACGGCGAGCGCACCACCGACATGCCGATGACGCAGACCGACCTGGCCCGCGCCGAGCCGATCTACGAGGAGTTGCCGGGTTGGTGGGAGGACATCTCGGACGCCCGCGAATTCGACGACCTGCCCGCCAAGGCGCGTGACTACGTGCTGCGGCTGGAAGAGCTTGCCGGGGCCCATGTTTCGTGCATCGGCGTGGGTCCGGGCCGCGAACAGACGATCGTGCGCCGCGACGTCCTGGCGGCCCGCCCGTGACGGAGCCGGATCCCAAAGAACTCGATCCCGAATACGAACACCACGGCGGCTTTCCCGAATACGGCCCCGCCAGTCCCGGCCCGGGATTCGGCCGGTTCGTCGCGGCCATGCGCCAGCTGCAGGACCTGGCCGTGTCCGCCGATCCCGGCGATGCCCTGTGGGACGACGCGGCCGACCGCGCCGCGGCCCTGGTGCAGCTGCTGGGCCCGTTCCAGGCCGACGAGGGCAAGGCGCCGGCCGGGCGGACGCCAAACCTGCCCGGCATGGGCAGCCTGCTGCTGCCGCCCTGGACGTTGACGAAATACGCGCCGGACGGGGTCGAGATGACGGGCTACTTCAGCCGGTTTCACGTCGGCGGAAATCACGCCGTGCACGGCGGTGTGCTCCCGCTGCTGTTCGACCACATGTTCGGCATGGTGTCGCACGCCGCGGGGCGGCCGATCAGCCGGACGGCCTTCCTGCATGTCGACTACCGCAAGGTCACCCCAATCGACGCGCCGCTGGTCGTGCGCGGCCGCGTCACGAGCACCGAGGGCCGCAAGGCGTTCGTGGGCGCGGAACTGCTCGACGGCGACGGGGCGGTGCTGGCCGAGGCCAACGGGCTGATGGTGCGGTTGCTTCCCGGTCAGCCCTAGCCTGGCGACGATGCGGCGCGGCATGCGCCGTGGAGGAGCCGGGCAGTCAGCCCTAGCCCCCGCGCGACCGACCTATCCTTGAGCGGTGACTGACGGCCCCACCGAAGGACAAGACGACAGGACCACCGCGCTCGCCGTGCCCTCGCAAGCGCCGACCACGGAAGCCGACGCCAGGCCGCGCGTGGTGGTGCTGGGTTCGGGTGAGCTCAGCCGGGAATTGTCGATCGCGCTGGGGCGCCTCGGCGCGCGGGTGATCGTCGTCGGTGAGCGCGCGGACGGGGTGGCCGATGAGTCGCTGGTGGTCCCGATGGCCGACGCAGAGGAGCTGACGAAGGCGGTGCGGGGGCTGCACGCGGACGTCGTCGTGGCCGCCACCGACGCCGTTGCGCCCCTGGCGCTCGAGGGCCTCGAGGCCGGGGGCACCCAGCTGGTGCCCGGCGCGCGCGCGGTGCGGCTCGCCGCCGACCGGGAGGGCCTGCGCCGGCTGGCCGCCGACGAGCTGGGGCTGCCCACGGCGCCGTTCTGGTTCGTCGGCTCCGTCGGCGAACTCGAGGCGGTCGGGGCCCACGCCGGCTACCCGCTGCTGGTGAAGCCGGTGCTCGCGGCGGCCGGGCGGGGACAGTCGGTGGCGTCGGGTCCCGACGACCTCGCGGCGGCCTGGCAGCGCGCGACGGGAGGCGACGGGGACCAGCACCGCGTGCTGGCCGAGACCGTGGTGGAGGTCGAGTTTTACGTCACCTTGCTGGCCGTCCGCAGCGACGGGCCCGGGGGACCGGCGATCGAATTCTGCTCGCCCATCGGCCATCGCGGTGGCCACGCCGACGCGCTGGAATCGTGGCAACCGCAGCAGATGAGCGCGGCGGCGATGGATGCCGCCAAATCGGTCGCGGCGCGGATCGTCAAGGAGCTCGGCGGCCGCGGCGTCTTCGGGGTCGAGTTGATGATCAACGGCGACGAGGTGTACTTCGCCGACGTCACGCCCTTCCCCACCGCCAGCGCTTGGGCGACGGTGCCCAGCCAGCGGCTCTCGGCGTTCGAGCTGCAGGCCCGCACCGTCCTGGGCCTGCCGGTGGACACCATGATGATCTCGCCGGGCGCGGCCCACCGGGTCGAGCGCGCCGACGCGCCGGCCGCCGCGCTGGCCCGGGCGCTGAGCGTGCCGGAGAGCGACGTGCGCGTGGTCGGGCGCGGATACCAGGCGTTGGCGACGGCGCCGGAGGTGGCTGCGGCGCTCGACCGCGCCCGCGAGGTCGCCAGCCGACTGGCCGCGCGCGAGCCCGCGCACTGAGTTATCGGGCGGCAAGGTGACCTCGTTACGATTCGAGGTCATGAGCACAGAGCGCGCGGGCTACGCCGGAGACATCACCCCCCAGCAGGCATGGGAACTGCTCAGCGAGAATCCCGACGCTGTGCTGGTCGACGTGCGCACCGACGACGAATGGCGGTTCGTCGGGGTGCCCGACCTGTCCAGCCTGGGCCGCGAGGTGGTGTTCATCGAGTGGAACACCTCGGACGGCAGGTACAACGCCAACTTCGCCGACGAACTGCGCGACCGGGTGCCTGAAACCGACGCCGAACGTCCGGTCGTCTTCCTGTGTCGCTCGGGCAACCGCTCCATCGGTGCCGCCGAGGTCGCCACCCGGACCGGCATCACGCCGGCCTACAACGTGCTGGACGGCTTCGAGGGCCACCCGAACGCCCAGGGGCTGCGCGGCGAATCGGGCTGGCGCGCCATCGGATTGCCCTGGAAGCAGCTATGACCCACCCCCCGGGGGATTCCGTCCGCGCCCCCAAGGCGCTGCCCGACGGCGTCAGCCAGGCCACCATCGGCGTGCGGGGCGGGCTGCTGCGCTCGGGGTTCGACGAGACCGCCGAGGCGATGTTTTTGACGTCCGGCTATGTCTACTCCTCGGCGGCCGTCGCGGAGAAGTCATTCACCGGCGAGCTCGACCACTTCGTGTACTCGCGGTACGGGAACCCGACCGTGACGATGTTCGAGGAGCGGTTGCGCCTGATCGAGGGCGCCCCCGCGGCGTTCGCCACCGCGAGCGGAATGGCGGCGGTGTTCACCTCGCTGGGCGCGCTGCTGGGCGCCGGGGACCGGCTGGTCGCGGCGCGCAGCCTGTTCGGGTCGTGTTTCGTGGTGTGCAACGAGATCCTGCCGCGCTGGGGCGTCGAGACCGTCTTCGTGGACGGCGACGACCTCGCGCAGTGGGAGGAGGCGCTGTCCGTCCCCACCGCGGCGGTGTTCTTCGAGACGCCGTCAAACCCGATGCAGTCGTTGGTGGACATCGCCGCGGTCGTCGAGCTCGCCCACGCTGCGGGGGCAAAAGTGGTGTTGGACAATGTCTTTGCCACGCCGCTGCTGCAGCAGGGCATTCCCCTCGGGGTCGACGTGGTGGTGTACTCGGGCACCAAGCACATCGACGGTCAGGGGCGGGTGCTGGGTGGTGCCATCCTCGGCGACAAGGAGTACATCGACGGCCCCGTGCAGAAGCTGATGCGGCACACCGGTCCGGCGCTCAGCGCGTTCAATGCCTGGGTATTGGTGAAAGGCCTTGAGACGCTGGCGATCCGGGTCGAGCACAGCAACTCCTCGGCGCACCGGATCGCGGAATTCCTGGAGACCCATCCGGCGGTGAGCTGGGTTCGCTACCCGTATCTGCCGTCGCACCCGCAATACGACCTGGCCAAGCGCCAGATGTCGGGCGGCGGCACGGTGATCACCTTCGCGCTCGACTGCCCCGAAAGCGCCGCCAAGCAACGGGCCTTCGAGGTGCTGGACAAGCTGCGGCTGATCGACATCTCCAACAATCTGGGCGACGCCAAATCCCTTGTCACACATCCGGCCACCACCACCCACCGGGCGATGGGCCCGGAGGGCCGCGCCGCGATCGGCCTGGGCGACGGCGTGGTCCGGATCTCGGTCGGGCTGGAGGGCACCGACGACCTGATCGCCGACATTGACCAGGCTTTGAGCTAGTTGAAGAGCTAACCGGCTTGTTTCTCGGCGGCGTCGATGCGTTCGGCCGCCGCCAGCGTCCCCTCTTGCGCCTGCCGCTCCACCCAGTCCACCACCGGCCGGGCGTACATCATCTGGCTGGTGATGGCCATCTGGCCGCGGGTGCGGCCCAGGAAGGAGATCCCCCAGGAGAACATGGCGGCGATGCGGTTGCGGAAACCAACCAGGTACAAGAGGTGCAACAGCAGCCACGCCAGCCAGGCGATGAAGCCGCCGAACTCCAGCTTGCCCACCTTCGCGACGGCGCTGTACCGCGAGATCAGGGCCATGCTGCCCTTGTCGAAGTACTTGAACGGCTTGCGGTTGGCCGGATCGTCGTGGCCCTTCACCGCCTGCTTGATCAGATTGGTGACGTAGTGCGCGCCCTGGATCGCGCCCTGGGCCATCCCCGGTACGCCGGGGACGGACATCAGGTCGCCGACCACGAACACGTACGGATGCCCCTTGACGGTCAGGTCGGGCTCGACGATGACCCGTCCGGCGCGGTCGGTCTCGGTTCCGTCGGACTGCTCGGCGACCATTTTGCCCAGCGCGCTGGCCTGCACGCCCGCGGCCCACACCTTGCACGCGCATTCGATGCGGCGCTCGCTGCCGTCGGCGTCTTTGACGGTGATGCCCATGTAGTCCACCGCGGTCACCATCGCGTTGAGCTGGATCTCGACGTCCATCTTCTGCAGCCGGCGTTGCGCCTTGAGGCCCAGGTTCTCACCCATCGGCGGCAACACCGCGGGCGCCGCGTCGAGCAGGATGACCCGGCATTCGCTGGGCGTGATCGTCCGGAAAGCCCCGGCCAGGGTGCGCTCGGCGAGCTGGACGATCTCGCCGGCCAGCTCGACTCCGGTCGGCCCGGCGCCGACCACCACGAACGTCAGGCGGCGTTGCCGCTCGTCCGGGTCGGTGGCGACTTCCGCGGCCTCGAACGCGCCGAGGATGCGGGCCCGCAGCTCGAGGGCGTCGTCGATGCTCTTCATGCCGGGCGCGAAGGCGGCGTACTCGTCGTGGCCGAAATAGGACTGTTGCGCGCCGGCGGCCACGATGAGGCTGTCGAAGGGTGTCACCGTCTCCATGCCCATCAGGTGCGACGTCACGGTCTTCGCGGTCAGGTCGATGCCGCTGACCTCGCCCCACAGCACCCGGACGTTCTTCTGCCGACGCAGGATCAGCCGGGTGGTCGGCGCGATGTCGCCTTCGGACAGGATGCCGGTGGCCACCTGGTACAGCAGCGGCTGGAACAAATGGGTGGTCGTCCTCGAGATCAACGTGACATCCACATCCGCCCGTTTGAGGGCCTTGGCCGCGTTCAAACCGCCGAATCCGCTTCCGATGATGACGACGTGATGACGCGACATGCTCACCCCTTATTGGCCTCGTCGTTCTGGTCGCACGCTGCTTCCAGCGCATGTCCACCGTACGACTAGGACCCCTCGGACGTCACGGCAAGGCACAGATCGGCACGGGAGCCCGCAGATCCGGCTGTCGCACAGCACAATCCGGATGAACTCAGCGGTACGGCAAGGGATCGCCCGCCGCGGGGGTGGGCGATCCCTTGCCGAAGCCGCGGATAAGGCCTGCGGTTACTGGCAGGTCAGGCCCGGACCGCAGTCGATGGTTATCGGCGTCGTGCAAGCCGAAGCCGCGCAGACGGTGAATCCGAGCATCGCAGCGAGAATGATTTTGCCGGTCAATCGTGACATAACACCAACCCCGTTCATGGATGGACAATTCCTTTTGTTTGCCCGATTGCCCGATCACCCGATGGCGGAAGTCTACGGTGTCTTCGCCGTTGCGACAGTGGATTTCGAAAACCCGGCGCGCCGGCATTTTTGGTGGGAGTTCCCCGTTCGCGTGAAATGTATTGAATTCAAACGGCGGCAACTCATGGCGGGATTAATTGTGGCCGCGGGGATATTCGAAAATGGTAACCCTTGCCTTAGTCTGGGCTAGGGTCGGCTGGCCGAATTCCGAAACAGCCGTTCGCGCAACCTATTTCGTACCGCCGGCTAGAATGGCCACCCGTTGGAGTTGTCCTTGAATTTCCCGTTGACCGCGGTGCAGAAGTCGTCGGCGGTGCCGGCGAGCAGGATGTAGTAGGTCTCGCCGCGGCGGCTCTCGTAGGTGTTGGGGGTGCTCCAGCCGCTGTTGCAGAGCGAGCTCTGCGTGCCGGCCGTGGCCCTGCGCCAATTCGTCTTGGCGCAGCCCGCCAGGCCGTCCACGTTGGGCGTCGCGCTCTTGGCCGCGACCACCATCGCGCCTCCCCATTGCCCATCGCTGCGCCGGTAGGCGCGCGCCCCGAACCCGGCGTTGTTCGTCTGGCATGCCAGCGCCCGGCGCATCAGCGAGAAGGGGGCGGCCAGTTGAGGATTGGCGCTCCCGGCGGCGGCCGTGATGAATTGCGCCGCGTCCGAGCCGTCGACCTCCTGCACGTTGGGAGTGCCGAAGCTGAACAGCTGCTGCGCGATCCCGGCGTTGCTGCCGCCGCCGATGATCGGGCCGCCGCCGCTCGACGTCATCGGGGGCAGCGCGACGGTGGGGTCGGCGCCGGCCGTCGGCGCCACGACGACGGCGCCCAGCGCGAACGCGGCGGCCATCTTACGGAGCGCGGTGAGTCTCATGGCTTCATTCCAGCACGTGTGCGTAATCGGCGCGACGGTCGTCGCGCACCAATGCGTGGAGCAGGTGGCGGGTCTGCAGCCGGATGTACTCGTCGCGGGTGTAGGCGGGGCCGAAATGCCAGTGCTTTAGCGCCCAGCCGTGGGCGAGCAGCATGATGTCGAACACCGTGAGGTCGACGTCGACATCGCGGAAGACGCCCGCGGCGATACCGGTTTCGATGACCGCGCGCAGCGGTGCGGCGGTGGCGATTTCGAGTTCCTTGATCCTTGCCCGGTCGGCCGGCGCCAGTGTCCGGCTCTCCCGATAGGTCAACACCACGCCGTCGAGGTTCTCGTCCACGATCTGGATGTAGCGGCCGATGCCCGCGGCCAGCTGGTCCACGACGTCGTCGCCGGCGGCGGCCATCACGGGCGCCAGCTGGTCGCGGAACACGTCGAGGATCCGCACGATAGTGGCCAGCAGCAGGTCCTCCTTGCCGCCGAAATAGGTGTAGATGAGGCCGACGCTGACCTTGGCCTCGGCGGCCAGATCCTGCATGGACATCTGGTGGAAGCCGTGTGTTCCCATGACCTTGACCGCGGCGTCGAGCACCTGGCGGCGCCGCGCGCTGGCCCGGGCCGCACGGACGGCCTCCTCGACGGGCAGGGCGCCATAGTCGACCGCCATCAGATGCCCAGGTCCTTGGCGACGATCGTCTTCATGATCTCGTTGGTCCCGCCGTAGATCGTCTGGATGCGGGCGTCGACGAACGCGCGCGCCACGGCGTACTCGCGCATGTAGCCGTAGCCGCCGTGCAGCTGCAGGCAGCGGTCGGCCGTGCGCACCTGCAGGTCGGTGGTCCACCACTTCAGGCGGGCGGCCCGCGCGGCCGTCAGCTCGCCGTTGAGGTGCTGGGCCAGGCAGTCGTCGAGATAGGTTCGGGCGACGTCGATTTCGGTCGCCACCTCGGCGAGAACGAATTGGCTGTGCTGGAAGCCGGCGATCGGCGTGCCGAACGCCTTGCGTCCGCGCACGTACTCCAGCGTCTCGGCCAGGATGGCCTCGGCGGCGGCCACCGCCCCCACCCCCAGCGCAAGGCGCTCCTGCGGCAGGTTCTGCATCAGCTGGTAGAAGCCGGCGCCTTCTTCCCCGAGCAGATTGGCCGCCGGCACCCGCAGGTCGGTGAACGTCAGCTCGCTGGTGTCCTGGGCGTGCAGGCCGATCTTGTCCAGGTTGCGGCCCCGGGAGAAACCCGGGGTGTCGGCGTCGACCACCAGCAGCGACAGGCCTTTGTGCCGATCGGGGGACGTCCGCACGGCGACGACGAACAGGTCACCGCACTGGCCGTTGGAGATGAACGTCTTGGCGCCGTTGACGACGTAGTGGTCGCCGTCTCGGACCGCCGCGGTGCGGATCCCGGCCAGATCGCTGCCGGTGCCGGGTTCGGTCATGGCGATACCGAGCACCGTCTCGCCGGTCACCACGCCGGCCAGCCAGCGCCGTTGTTGCTCGGGCGTGGCCAGGTCGGTGAGATAGGGCAGCACCACGTCGTTCTGCAGCGTGAACGCGATGGCCTCTGCCGCCGCGCCGGCCCGCTGCAGTTCGTCGATGACGATCGCGTTGTAGCGAAAGTCGTTGACTCCCGGGCCGCCGAGCTGCTCGGGCACCGAAAAGCCGAGCAGCCCAAGCTTTCCCGCTTCGATGAACAGCGAACGGTCCCACTGTCCCCGCGTTTCGGCCCGCTCGTGTGCGGGGACCACCACCCGCTGCACGAACTCGCGGACGAGCGCTCGGAACTGCCGGTGCTCGTCGGTGTACTCCAGACGTGCGGCCATCTCTTCCCCTGTTACCGGAAGGCGTCGCTACCGGTGAACGCCTGGCCCAGGACGAGCTGATGCATCTCGGGGGTGCCTTCGTAGGTGAGCACCGACTCCAGGTTGACCATGTGTCGGATGACCGGGTACTCGAGCGATATGCCGTTGCCGCCCAGAATCGTTCGAGCGGTCCGGCAGATCTTGATGGCCTCCCGGGTGTTGTTCAGCTTGCCGAAGCTGACCTGCTCGGGACGCAGCCCGACGCTGTCCTTGAGGCGGCCCAGTTGCAGCGACAGCAGCTGACCCTTGTGCAACTCGACCGCCATGTCGACGAGCTTTGCCTGGGTCAACTGGAATCCTGCGATCGGCCGCCCGAATTGGGTGCGCTGGGTGGCGTAGTCGAGCGCGGCCTGCCAGGCCGACCGCGCCGCGCCCATGGCACCCCAGATGATTCCGTAGCGCGCCTCGGACAAACAGGACAGCGGACCCCGCAGGCCTTTCGCCTCGGGCAGCATCGCATCGGCGGGCACCCGCACGTCGTCGAGCACCAGCTCGCTGGTGATCGATGCTCGCAGCGACAGCTTGTGGTGGATGGTGTTGGCGGTGAATCCCGGTGTCCTGGCCGGCACCAGAAAGCCCCGGATTCCCTCGTCGGTGGCCGCCCACACGACCGCGACGTCGGCGAGCGAGCCGTTGGTGATCCACAGCTTTCGGCCATTGAGCACCCAATCCGAACCGTCGCGTCGCGCACGGGTTTTCATCGCGGCCGGATCGGATCCCACGTCGGGTTCGGTCAGCCCGAAACACCCCAGCAGTTCGCCGGTCGCCATACCGGGCAGCCACTCCTGCTTTTGTTCCTCGGACCCGAAGTTCCAGATCGCGAACATCGCCAGCGATCCCTGCACCGAGACCATCGACCGCAGGCCGGAGTCGGCGGCCTCCAGCTCCACGCACGCCAGGCCGTAGTGCACGGCGGAGGCGCCGCCGCAGCCGTACCCCTCCAGGTGCATGCCCAGCAAGCCGAGCTGTCCGAACCCTTTGGCGAGTTCGCGCACCGGCAGGTCGCCGATCTCGAACCACTCCGCGACGTAGGGAAGGACGTGCTCGGCGCAGAACTCTCTGACGGTGGCGCGCACCGCGAGCTCGTCGTCGGACAGCGAGGCATCCAGGCCCAGGGGGTCGTACCGGTCGAAGGCGGGAGGTTTGTGGGTGCTCATAGGTCTCAAGCCTGCCACTAACCGGCCTTTAACCAGCCATCGTCAGGCCGCCGCTGACGCTGATCACCTGTCCGGTGATGAACGACGCGGCGGGCGACGCGAAGAACAGCACGGCCGCGGCGACCTCCTCGGGTCGGGCCAGGCGGCGAAACGGGATGGCTTTGACCAGCGCTTCTTTCAGCTTCTCGGGCTGGGCGTGGAACAGCGGTGTGTCGGTCGGGCCCGGGCACACGCAGTTGACCGTGATCTGATGGCGGGCCATCTCCCGGGCCAGCGACTTGGTCAGCGCGATCACCCCGCCCTTGGCGCCTGCGTAGATGGATTCCCCGGCGCTGCCGACCCGGTCCGCGTCGCTGGCCACGTTGACGAGACGCCCGCCGGCGTGCGTCTCGATCATTCCCGGCAGGAACGCGGCGCAGACGTGCACCGGTCCCAGGTAGTTGATCGCCACCACCTTGGCCGCGAATTCCGGTGTGGCGTTGAGGAATTGATCGGTGCGATCCCATCCCGCGGCGTTGATGACGACGTCGGGCACGCCGGCTTCGCCGTGCGTCGCGTCCCGCAGGGCGTCGACGTGGGCCGGGTCGGCGACGTCCACCGGCAGCGCGGTGATCAGCCCGGGGTGCTCCTTGGCCGTGGCCGCGCCGGCGGCCTCGTCGAGGTCGGCGGCGATCACCCGGTCGCCCAGCGCGGCGAACGCCAGCGCGATCGCCTTGCCGATGCCCGAACCGGCGCCGGTCACCACGGCGAGACGCCCTTGTGAATGCGCATTCATTTCTGACGAATCTAGGTTCAGCATGGCGGCGGGGTCAAGGTCGGCGGCCTGCCCGGTACTCTCGCTGCATGCGACGGCTCCTGTGGCTGGCCATGGATGTCATCGGTGTGCTGGTGTTCTGCGCCGCCGGGCGTCGCAGCCACGACGAAGGACTCAACCTCGCCGGCGTCGCGACGACCGCCTGGCCGTTTCTCACCGGAACCGTCGTGGGCTGGCTGGCATCCCGCGCCTGGCGGCGCCCCACCGAGGTCGCGCCGACCGGGGTGGTCGTCTGGCTGTGCACCGTCGTCGTCGGCATGGTGTTGCGCAAGGCCAGTTCCGCCGGCGTTGCCGCGAGTTTCGTGGTGGTGGCGGCGTCGGTCACCGCGTTGTTGTTGCTCGGCTGGCGGGCGTTCGTCGGGCTGACCCTGCGGCGTCGGTCCGGCGTGTAGAGCCCATGACAGCGACGACGGGCGTGGCGGTGACCGCGGCATTCGGTGCCGCCGCGCGGGCCGTAGCCACCAACAAGGGGACGCTGGACGATCCGTTCGCCGAACCGCTGGTGCGGGCCGCCGGGGTCGATCACTTCGTGCGGGTGATCGAAGACGACCGGTTCGGCGCGGACGACGCCGACGGTCCGCGGTTCCTGGACGTCTGCGCGGCGCACACCCGGTTCGTCGACGAGTTCGTAGCCGATGCGGGGAGGGCGGGCCTTCGCCAGGTGGTGATCCTGGCGTCGGGTCTGGACACCCGGCCATACCGGCTGTGGTGGCCGCCGGGGACAACGGTTTACGAGATCGACCGGCCCGAGGCGCTCGACTTCAAATCCGAAGCGCTGCGCGCATTGGGCGCCGAACTGACGGCGAGCCGGCGCGCCGTGGGCGTCGCTCTGCGTCAGGATTGGCCGGCCGCCCTGCGGCGGGTCGGCTTCGACGCCACCGCGCCCGCGGTGTGGATCGCCGAGCAGCTGCTGATCGGGTATCTGACTCCCGCCGTGCAGGACCGCGTGCTGCAGGGCGTCACCGCGATGAGCGCAGCCGGCAGCCGGTTCGCCGCCGACCACATGCCCATTTGGACACCGCTACAGCTGGAGGCGGAGCGGTCGTTTGTCGATGGCTTGCGCCAGAACGGGGTGGACATCGACCTGGCCAGCCTCACCCACCCGGGGCAATACCATTACGTCCCGGAGTATTTGACCGCACACGGTTGGGAGACGATGCAGCGCAACGTCACCGAGCTGCTGGGGGCGGTGGGACGGCCGGTCAGGCGGCGCCACCGCCCCGGGGACACGGAGTTCGTCCCCGAATACCTCACCGCCACGCGGGCATAACCAGAGGTCGCCCGCTCTTTAAGTTCGTTAACGTTTAATTAACTTAAATTAGTCGGCCGAATTCTTGAACCCGATGCGCCCTAACGTCGTACCCGCTTTATGAGCCACGATGAAAGGGGCGTGAAACGTTGAGCTTGCGTGTTTCGAACCGTCCGCCTGGCGTACTTTCGCAACCGACGGGCCGCGCCCCGCAGCACGCCCCCTCGTTGTGGCCCGCGAGCGGCGCTCCGGGAGGCGAAGAGTGGCGCGCGGGCGTGCGCACCGCGGTGCTGGCCACCGTCGCGGAGTTTGTCTCGGCCCGCGCCACCGACCTCGCCGGCGCGGGCCTCGACGCGGTCGGCGACATGCTGGCGCAGTTCGTGTCTAACGGAAAATGTCTACGGTCCACCTTCATGTATCTCGGGTGGTTGTGTGGCGCCCCGCCGAGCGGAGCCGCGCTAACGGCTGCGGCGAGTCTGGAGTTACTGCACGCATTCGCGCTGATCCAGGACGATGTCATGGACCGTTCGGCGCAACGGCGGGGCCGTCCGGCGGCGCACGTGCAACTGGCCCTGTGGCACCGCGAGCGCGAACTAGCCTCGTGCGCCGAGAAATTCGGCGAGTCGGCGGCCGTTCTGCTAGGCGATCTTTGCCTCATTTGGGCGGAGCAGATGCTGCGCGAAAGCGGTATCCAAGCCCGCCGCCTGCAGCGGGTGTGGCCGCGCTACGACGCCATGCGGACCGAATTGGCGATAGGTCAATTCGCCGATCTCGCGGCCGATCTCCGCAGCTTCCCGCCGCTCGATGCGGTGCTCGACGTCGCGCGGCGTAAGTCGGGCAACTACACGGTGCGCCGTCCGCTGGAATTGGGCGCGGCCATGGCCGGCTGCGGCGACCGAACGCTGGCACGGCTTGGCCGCTACGGCGGCGTTGTCGGGGAGGCGTTTCAACTCCGCGACGACGTATTGGGGGTCTTCGGCTCGCCGGCGGCGACTGGAAAGCCAAGCGGGGGAGACCTGCTCGAGCGCAAAGCGACCAGCCTCGTCGTGGCCGCTTACCAGCTGGCCGACGCACCGACCCGCCGCCATCTCGTCGAGCTCATGGACCTCGACGAACTCGATGACGCCGCGCTGCAGCGTTGGAAGCGATTGATCGCCGCAACGGGGGCCGTGGAGATGATCGAACAGATGATCAGCCGACGGGTGGCATCCGCACTCAACGACGTGGATGGCATGGAGATCAACGAAGCCGTTTGCACCGCTTTGGCCGAGATGGCGGTCGCGTGCGTGCAGCGCTGCGAATAGCGGACCACGCCGGGGGCCAGAGGAGTTGACCCAGACCGATCGGGGGGATCGACAGCTAATCATCCCGGAGGACGCGTATGTTATCGCGACTGGCCCTGATCTCCATCGCTGCTCCGCGACGAGTGATCGCAAGCGCGATCTTCCTGGCGGCCCTCGCCGCCATCTTCGGTGTCCCGGCCGCAGCGACGCTGCCCGGCGGCGGATTTCTGGACCAGACGGCCGAATCCGCCCGTGCCACAGCGATTTTGGCCGATAAGTTTCATCAAGGCGACATGGAGATGACGCTGCTGGTGCACTCGCGGAGCGGCGTCACCCAAGGACCCGCTCGGATGGTGGGCGTGGACATCGTCCGGCAGCTGGCCCAGTCGCCGTTCGTCGCACAGGTGGCGTCGCCGTGGGATGCGCCCCAGCCGGGGTTGGTCAGCGGCGACGGCGAGTCCGCGCTGATCGTGGCCGCCCTCACCGGCGGGGAACGCAGCGCGCCCAAGCATGCCCGGGAGCTCGCGGACCGGCTGGTGCGCGATCGCGACGGCGTGACCGTGCAGGCCGCAGGCATGGCGATCATCTATGAAGAGCTCAACCGGCAGACCCAAAACGATTTGTTGCGAATGGAATCCGTCGCGATTCCGTTGAGTTTCGCCGCGCTGGTGTGGGTATTCGGCGGCTTGCTGGCCGCAGCACTGCCGATCCTCGTCGGCGGCTTCGCAATCCTGGGTTCCCTCGCGGTGTTGCGCGCGGTCGCGTTGGTCGCCGACGTGTCCATCTTCGCGGTGAACGTGGCCGTGGCATTGGCTCTGGCGCTGGGCATCGACTACACACTGCTGATCATCAGCCGTTATCGGGACGAACTGGCCGACGGGCTGCCCCCCGCCGAAGCCCTCCCGCGCACCATGGCCACGGCCGGACGCACCGTGCTGTTCTCCGCCCTGACGGTGGCCCTCGCACTGGCCGCGTTGGTGATCTTCCCGATGTACTTCCTGAGGTCATTCGCCTACGCCGGCGTCGCGGTGGTGGCTTTCGCGGCCCTGGCCGCGATGGTGGTCGCGCCCGCGGTGATCGTGCTACTGGGCGACCGGCTTGATGCGCTCAACGTTTGGGACTTGGGCCGCAAGGTCTTTCGGCGTTCCCAAGCCCCGCCGGCGACCATCGAGCACACCTTTTGGTACCGAACGGCCAAGCTGGCCATGCGGCAGGCGGTTCCGATCGGCTTGGCGATCATCGCGGTCCTGCTCGCTTTGGGCGCGCCGTTCCTCGGCATCAAATGGGGCTATCCCGACGATCGGGTGCTCCCGGCGTCATCGTCGGCGCGCGCCGTCAGCGACCGGATCCGGCTCGACTTCGGTGCCGATTCCGAGATAAGGGTCGTCATCCCCCGCACGGACGGCCTGACGACGCGAGACCTTGACGAGTACGCCGCACGGCTGTCGCGCGTACCCGACGTATCGGCGGTGTCGGCACCGACCGGAACCTTCATCGCCGGTGAGCGGAAAGGGCCACCGTCGGCACCCGCCGGAATGGCAGACGGCAGTGCCTATTTGACGGTGGCCAGCAGCGCACCGTTGTATTCGCCGGCGTCTGGCGCGCAGTTGGATCGCTTGCATGCGATCCCGTTGGCCGGTGCCCGCCACGTCGAGCTGGCCGGGATGGCCCAGATGAATCGCGACTCTGTCAACGCGATTACGTCGCGATTGCCCATGCTGTTCGGTTTCGTCGCTTGCGTCATGCTGGTGTTGCTCTTCCTGCTCACCGGCAGTGTGGTGCTGCCCGTCAAAGCGGTGCTGCTCAACATGCTGTCGTTGACGGCCGGATTCGGCGCTTTGGTGTGGATCTTCCAGGACGGGCATCTGGGTGCGTTGGGCACCACCCCGACCGGCACGCTGGTGGCCAACATCCCGGTGTTGATGTTCTGCATCGCATTTGGATTGTCCATGGACTACGAGGTTTTCCTGCTGTCCCGCATCCGCGAGTACTGGATGGCCTCGGACCGCACGCGTGTCGACAACGACGAGAGCATCGCGCTGGGCGTCGCGCGAACGGGCCGGATCATCACGGCGGCAGCCCTGTTGATGTCGATCTCGTTCGCAGCCCTCACCTCCGCGGAGGTTTCCTTCATGCGGATGTTCGGCGTCGGTCTGACTCTTGCCGTCTTGGTCGACGCAACCTTGGTGCGCATGCTGCTCGTCCCGGCCTTCATGCACGTGTTCGGCGGTCTGAACTGGTGGGCGCCCGCGCCGCTGGCGCGGCTCCGCCGGCGGGAGGATGCCCGAGTGGAATGTGTCGCGGTCAGAGGCGTTGGATGATCACGTGGTGCACGAATCAAGCCCGCCGGCCGGTCGTCACCAGTTGCGGTTCGTGTCGGCGACCCACGACGAACCGCTGGCGCGGCCCCTGCTGGCCGAGCTGGCCGACGAGTACGCGCAGCGTTACGGCGGCACGCCCAGCACGCACCTGTCCTGGTTGCCGGTGCCGAAGGCCGAGCTGGCCTCGCCGGACGGCGGATTGCTGATCGGGGTGCTCGACGGCGTGCCCGTCACCGGCGGGGCATTCCGGCGTTATGACGCCGAAACCGCCGAGCTGAAGCGGATCTGGACCGACCGCGCTCATCGGCGCCGCGGGTACGCGCGAGTGTTGTTGGCGGCGCTGGAGGCGGAGACCGCCGCGCGCGGGTACCGGCGGCTCTACCTGATCACCGGCAACCGCCAACCCGAGGCCGAGGCGCTGTACGAGGCGACCGGGTACACCCGGGTGCCCGCCGACCCGCTGCCGTCCTGGGGGCCGTTCGTCCCGATCGCATTCGAGAAGTGGCTGGTTCCCGACGGTCAGTGAGGCCGCAGAATATCTTTGCGTCTCGGCTGTTATTGGGCGCGCGCCTAATTGCAAGGACCGTATTCGGTCATTGGGTTCTCAGTCACATTTCCCCGCCCGATCGCGCGCCCGCGAATTTGCCGCTTGAGCGCCCCTGAACTGCGGGTATCGCTCAACTACATCGAATCCGGGCCGCCATAAAAGCGGGGCGTAGGTCCGTCCGATCAAGGCCCTTCGGCTCTACGCGACTTGCCTCGTCCCGGGCGACGCTTGGTGGGAAAGAAAAGGGAGGTCAAGCCGTGTGGGCTATTGGTGGCTTGCAAGAGCGGTTGCGCGCGCCGATGTTGATCACCGCCATACGGGACATGCAATGGCGGCAGCGACGCTTCATCATCGCGGCCGTCGGCACCGGAATGGTGTTCGCGATGACCCTCATCATCACGGGGCTGATGATCGGGACCCGGGTCGAGGCCCAGCGCCTGGCCGACTCGATAGGCATCGACCACTACCTCATCAAGGCGGGCGCGGTCGGACCTTTCATTGGTTCATCGAGGTTCCCGCAGGCCGAACTCGAGGACGTCGCCCAGCTTCCCGGCGTCGAATCGGCGATCCCGGTGGTCTACGGCAACACGATCCTGCAAGACCGGCGCCTACCGGAAAACCTGAACGTCTACGGCCTGCCCGAACAGGGGATGCCGCCGATCGTGGCGGGGCGGGCACCGTCGAATCCTGACGAGGTCGCCATGTCGACCACACTGAAGCGATCCATCGGGGACAAGGTCGAGGTGGGATCGCAGGTGCTGCGGATCGTCGGGCTGGTCAACAAGTCCACCACGCTCGCAGGTCAACCCAATGCGTTTGTGACCGTCGCGACGGCGCAGCGGTTGATGTTTTCCGCGCAGCACGTGATTTCGGCTATCGGCTTGCGCGGCGTACCCGCGCAAGTGCCCGCCGGCTATCGCGTCGTGGACCGCGCCGCCGCGGTCGATGACATGATTCGCCCGCTGCATATGGCTCGGCTGGCGATGTCGTACCTGGTGATCCTGCTGTGGGCGGTGGCCGCGTCGATCGTGGGATCGCTGATCTACCTGTCCGCATTGGAGCGCACCCGAGACTTCGCGGTGTTCAAAGCCCTCGGTGTCACCACCCAGTCGGTGCTCGCCGGGCTCATGCTGCAGGCGGTGCTCGTCGCGTTGGTTGCGGCGATGCTGGGCGGGCTGCTGGCCGTGCTCCTCGGCCCGCTGTTTCCGATGCTCGTGGTGGTGACCCCCTCGGCCTTCCTGTCGCTGGTGGGGACCGCGGTGGGGGTCGGCCTGTTGGCGAGTTTGGTGGGATTGCGGCGCGCGGTCGCGATCGACCCGGTAATGGCGTTTGGGGCCGGATAGTCATGGGTGATTTGCGCATCAAGGATCTCGTCGTCGAATACTCGAACGGCGGGGAGCCGAACCGCGTCATCGACGGTCTGAATCTGGAGGTTGCGTCGGGATCGCTGGTGATTCTGTTGGGCCCCAGCGGATGTGGGAAGACCACGCTGCTGTCGTGCATCGGCGGCATCCTCAGCCCGACCAGCGGACGCGTCCAGGTCGGTGACACCGACGTCACGACGCTGGACCGCCGCAGGCTGACCACGTACCGGCGCCGCACCGTGGGCATCGTCTTTCAGTCGTTCAACCTGGTGGCAAGCCTTTCCGCGGTGGAGAACGTCGCGGTGCCACTCTGGGCGGCGGGCTCGGTGCGGCGGGCGGCGCGCGAGCGCGCCAAGGAATTGCTGGCCCGCGCCGGGCTGCAGGACCGCATGACGCACCGGCCCGGTGACCTCAGCGGCGGCGAGCGCGAACGGGTGGCGGTGGCCCGCGCGATCGCGCTGGACCCACCGCTGATCCTGGCCGACGAACCCACGGCCCACCTGGACTATGCCCGCGCGGAAGGGGTCCTGCGGCTGCTGAGGGAGTTGGCGAGCGGCGAGCGCATTGTCGTGGTCGCCACCCATGACACCCGGATCCTGCCGTTCGCCGACCGCGTGGTCAGGCTGATGCCGGATGTGCAACTGACCGACTCCGAGCCCGAAACGCTGCATCTGGCAAGCGGTTCGGTGCTGTTCGAGCAGGGCAGCATGGGGGACCTGATCTACGTCGTCACCGACGGCGAACTGGAAGTCATGCGCGAATCGGGTGACGGGACCGGGGAACTGGTCAAGGTCGCCTCGCCCGGCGAGTACGTCGGCGAGCTCGGGCCGTTGTTCCGGATGGCCCGCTCGGCGACGGTACGCGCACGCACCGACGCGGTCGTCACCGGCTACACGGTGGAGCAATTCCGCGTACTACTCGAGACCTACACCGAGGGCACCCTTGCCCGATCGAAAATGGCTCCGGGCCAAGGAAATACCAACCACAACCACTCACTCCTTGATGGAGCGACGCAGATGTCACGGTTCGGCGAAGAAGTAGCAGCCCCGGGACCGACAGAGGGAACGAGATGAGCACCGCCGACAGGCAGCACGCCGAGCACGCAGACGACCACGCCGAATCAGCCTCGGAAACAGGGCATGACGCGTCGTCACTCATGGCGCCGACGCTGGTCGGACAGTTGCGGTACCGGGCCGAAAGCTATCGGGACAGGGTCGCGTTCACCTACTCTCGCGATGGCGAGGAGACCGAAGTCAGCCAGCTGACCTATGCCGAGCTGGATGCCAGGGCAAAGCGGATCGCAGCCAACCTGCAGCGCCACGGCGCCGCGGGCGAGCGCGTCCTGGTCCTGTGCCCCCCGGGTCTGGATTTCATCGCCGGCCTGTTCGGGTGCCTCTACGCGGGGGCGATCGCCGTACCGGTGCATCCGCCGGCGCGCGAGCACCTGGTTCCGCGCGTCGCCTCGATCGTCGCGGATGCCAAACCGCGCTTCGCTCTGTCGAACTCAGAGATGCAAGCGCGAATCAAGGCGACGGTGGACGGTCTGGTCAAGGGACGTCCGCTGCAGTGGTTCGTCACCGACACGGGGGGCGACGAGGCGCAGTGGGTTCCACCCGGGATCGACTCCAGCACAATCGCGATGATCCAGTACACCTCGGGCTCCACGGCCGCACCGAAAGGCGTTGTGCTGTCGCATGGCAACCTCGCCCACAATCTGGAGACCATCCGCCAGTCGTGGAAGTCGGGATTCGACCGGGAGGCAACCGGTGTGTTCTGGCTGCCGCCCTACCACGACATGGGCCTCATCGGCGGCGTCCTCGAGACCATTTATGTCGGCGGTACCTCCGTCCTCATGCCGCCGAACGCGTTCATCAAGCGCCCGATGCGGTGGTTGGAAGCGATATCCCGGCACCGCGCCAAGATCACCGCCGCCCCCAACTTCGCCTATGACCTGTGCATCGAACTCAGTACCCCTGAGGAGCGTGCCGCCCTCGACCTGTCCAACTGGTCGACGGCCATGTGCGGTGCCGAGCCGGTGCGTCCCTCGACCATGCAGGGCTTCGCGGAGGCGTTCGCCCCGGCGGGTTTTCGGCCCGAGGCGTTCGCGCCGGTCTATGGGCTGGCGGAGGCGACGCTGCTGGTGTCCGGCGGGTCGGACTCCCCGGTCCCGGTGGTTCTGCACATAGATCGCGCGGCGCTGGGTGAACGCCGGGTCGTCGAGATCGCGACGGAAGACCCGAGCGCGTTGACGTTGGTCGGTTGCGGCCGGCCGCCGGGCGGTCAGGAGGTCATCATCGTCGATCCCGAGACCCGGCGGCCCTGCGGGGCCGACGAGGTCGGCGAGATCTGGGTCGCCGGGCCGAGCGTGGCGCAGGGTTACTGGGGGAAGCCCGAAGTGACGGAAGAGGCGTTGCGCGCGCATCTTTCGGACAGCGGCCGGGGCCCGTTCCTTCGCACCGGGGACCTCGGGTTCTTCCGCTCCGGTGAGTTGTTCGTGACGGGTCGCGTCAAGGATCTCATCATCATTCGCGGCACCAACCACTATCCCGAGGACATCGAGCTCACCGTGCAGGCCTGTCACCCGGCACTGATGCGCGGCCGGGGCGCGGTCTTTTCGGTCGCGGCCGGACCGGACGCCCCCGAACGGGTTGTGGTCGTGCAGGAGGTGAGCGGCTATCATCTCGGCGACGCCGACCTCAACCAGATCGTCGACACCATCCGGACGGCGATCACCGAACACCATGAGATTCAGGCGGACGCCGTTGTTCTGGTGGACCCGTTGCGGATTCCCACCACGTCCAGCGGCAAGATCCAGCGGTCCGCATGCCGGCAGCAATTCCTCGACGGCCAGTTCGAGCCGGTCGCCGAATGGCGCGCACCGCTGCCCGACACCCACCCCGCGGCCGCCGCGCCGGAACACGCCGGGCGCACCGTCGCGGAGATCCAGGAATGGTTGATCGCCCAGCTCGCTCGTGAACTCGGCATTCCCGCGACGGATATCGACCCATCCCGGCCGTTCGCCTACTACGGCCTCGATTCGGTCCGTGCCATCAGGCTGACCGGCGCTCTGGAAACCTGGCTCGGATGCGAACTTTCGCCCACCATCGCCTACGAACACCCGACGATCGAGCTGCTCGCCCGCCATCTGGGCGGCAAGGGCACCGCGGTCGACCGCACCGCCGAAACCGTCGGTGAGACCAGCCCGCCCGCCGCGGACGAGCCGATCGCCATCATCGGCATCGGGTGCCGTTTTCCGGGCGCCGACGGGCCGGCGGCATTCTGGCGCGAGTTGTCGGAAGGCGTGGACGCGATCAGCGAGGTCCCGTCGGACCGCTGGGACGCCGATGCCTTCTACGACCCCGATCCGTCCGTGCCGGGCACCTCGGTCACTCGACGGGCCGGCTTCCTGCCCGAGGTCGACGAGTTCGACTTCGGATTCTTCGGCATCTCGCCTCGGGAATCGGCGCAGATGGATCCGCAGCAGCGGCTGATCCTCGAGGTGGCTTGGGAGGCATTGGAAGACGCCGGGCAGGTGCCGGAGCGGCTTGCCGGCAGTGACACCGGCGTGTTCGTCGGCATCGCGACCACCGACTACGCGAACCTCCGCGGCAACCAGATGCAGCTCGTCGACGCCTACACGGGCACCGGAAACGCGTTGAGCATCGCCGCCAACCGGCTCTCCTACTTCTACGACTTCCACGGGCCGAGCATGGCGATCGACACCGCCTGCTCGTCGTCGTTGGTCGCGGTCCACCTCGCGTGCCGCAGCCTGCGCGACGGCGAGTGCGGGGTGGCGCTGGCCGGAGGAGTGAACGTCATCCTGTCGCCGGCGCTGATGATCAACTTCAGCAAGGCCAAGGTGATGGCGCCCGACGGCCGCTGCAAGACCTTCGATGCCGGCGCGGACGGGTACGTACGGGGTGAAGGCGCCGGAATGGTCGTCCTGAAACCGCTCAGCCGGGCGCTGGCCGACAACGACCCGATCTATGCCGTGATCCGGGGCACCGCCATCAACCAGGACGGCCGGACCAACGGGCTGATCGCACCCAACCGGCGAGCGCAGGAAGCCGTGGTGGCCGCGGCCTACCGCCGCGCCGGCCTTTCTCCGGGCACCGCCCAGTACGTCGAGGCGCACGGCACCGGAACATTCCTGGGCGACGCGATGGAGGCGAACGCGCTGGGCACGGTACTGGCGGACGGCCGTCCGCCGGGCAGCCAGTGCCTGGTCGGCTCGGTCAAGACCAACATCGGGCACCTGGAGGCGGCGGCCGGAGTGGCCGGGCTGATCAAGGTGGCATTGGCCTTGCAGCACAAGGAGATTCCGCCGAGCCTGAACTTCGCCGAACCCAACCCGGAGATCCCCTTCGACAGCCTGCCGGTGCGGGTGGCGACAACGCTGACCCCGTGGCCGAAAAACGGTGGGCGGGCGGTCGCAAGTATCAGCTCGTTCGGCATGGGCGGCACCAACGCGCACGCCGTGCTGACCGAGGCCCCGCAGGCGCGGGCCGCCACGGCCGAGCGCGGCACGGCACCGGATCGAGCCGAGTTGCTGCCGATCTCCGCGCGGTCCCCCGAGGCCCTGGTCGCACTGGCCGAACGGTACGAGTCGGCGCTGGCGTCCGGGGTGGCGCTCGCCGACCTCTGCTATACGGCCGGCGTCCGTCGCGGCCACTACGAGCATCGGTTGTCCGTCGTCGCCGACTCGCCCGCCGCGATGTCGGAGGCGCTCGACGCCTACCGGCACGGGCAGTCACGGCAGGGGTTCGCCGTCGGACAGTGCCGTACCGGCCAGCGACCCAGGGTGGTCTTCGCCTTCCCCGGGCAGGGCTCACAGTGGCACGGCATGGGGCGGCGACTGCAGGCCGAGGAGCCCGTGTTCCGCGACGCCTTGGCGGCCTGCGACCGCGCGCTCATGCCCCACCTGGGACATTCCATCGTCGAGCTGCTGGCCAAGGACGAGGAAATCACCGACATCAGCCTGATCCAGCCCGCGATCTTCGCCATGCAGGTCGCGCTGGCCGCCCTATGGCGCTCCTGGGGGGTCGAGCCGACCGCGGTGGTCGGGCACAGCATGGGTGAGGTCGCGGCGGCGCACGTCGCCGGTGCGCTGAGCCTCGAAGACGCCGCACGGGTGATCCGCTTCCGCGCACTGATGCTCCGAACCGTGCGCGGCCGCGGGACCATGATGGCCGCGGAACTCAGCCCCGCCGAAGCGCAGGAGCTCATCGCCGGCCAGGAAAGCAAGGTCTCGATCGCCGCCAGCAACAGCTACCGATCGACGGTCTTGTCCGGGGATCAAAAGGTTTTGGCAAAGCTGATGGAGGTGCTGCAGCAGCGTGACCGGTTCTGCCGATGGGTCGACGTCGATGTGGCCGCCCACAGCCCGCAGATGGATCCGTTGGTTCCCGCTCTGCGCGGCGGGCTCGTCGGACTGCGGCCGACCGCGCCGGCGATACCCATCTACTCGACGGTGACCGGCGACCTGCTCACCGACCGCCTGGCCGACCCCGACTATTGGGCGGAGAACCTACGCTCGCCCGTGCATTTCTCCCCCGCACTGCGCCGGTTGCTGGAGGGCGGCCATGACGCGGTCGTCGAGATCAGCCCGCACCCGGTCCTGCTGAACTCCATCCGGGAGGACGCCCAGGACCTGGGGGTCAGTTGCGCCGCGTTGCCGTCGATGCGGCGTGACGACGGGGGACGGGCAACCGCGCTGACGTCGCTCGGCACCCTCTACACCCTCGGTCAGCCGGTCACCTGGGAGGCGATCTACCCCCCGGGCAGCCACTACGTGACGGCACCGACGTACCCGTGGCAGCGTGTGCATTCCTGGCTGGACGTCGGGGCGATCACCCCGAACGGCACCGGCCCGCTGCCGCAGGCCCCGGGCGCGACCGAGGCCGCGGGCTTGCGCGACCGGATGTATCGGCTGCGCTGGCAGCCCGCCTCCAGTCCGGCGGACCGGGACGGGTCGAGCCGGCCGGACGAGGCCGGCAGTTGGCTCATCCTGAGCGACGGCGCGAACACCGCGGACACCCTGCGGAAGCACCTCGAATCGCATGCTCAGCGGTGCGTGTTCGTCGAGCCGGCACCGAACGGCGACTTCGAGCGTCTCACCCCGGACAGTTACCGCCTTGACCCGACGCATCCCGATCACTTCAAACAGCTGCTGGAAGACGCCTTCACTGACGACCGGCCACCGTGCCGGGGGGTGGTGCACCTGTGGGACCTGCTCGCCGCACCGCCGGCCGAGACCTCACTCGAATCCCTGGATTCGGCAACAACTTTGGGCCCGGTGAGCGTCGTGCATCTGGTGCAGGCACTAGCGCGGGCCGGTTGGTCGCCGTCGCCACGGCTGTGGCTGGTGACGCGGGGAACGCAGGTGACCGATACCTCGGCGCCCGAAGCCGAGCCCGTGTCGATCGCGCAGGCTCCGGTGTGGGGGATGGCCCGCACGATCGACCACGAGCAACCGGAACTCCGTTGCACCTGTGTCGACCTGTCCGCCGGTGGCGGGGCGGAAGAGGCCCAACAAGAGGTCCAAGCCCTGTTCCGCGAGATGTGGGCCGACGACCGCGATGGCGACGTGGCACTGCGGGGCGACCGCCGCTATGTCGAACGACTGACCCGCTACGACGAGCCGGAACCCTCCGAGACCACGTCCTTCAAGCAAGACGCCACCTATCTCGTCACCGGCGGCCTCGGTGCGCTGGGACTCGTGGTGGCCAAGTGGATGGCCGAGCACGGCGCCCGGCACCTGGTCCTGATGGGACGTGGCGGCGCCTCGGAGGAGGCGCAGCAGACGCTGGACGCGCTGCGCGCGGCCGGCACCGAGGTGACCATCGCAAAGGGCGACGTCGCGAAAGCCGACGACGTCACGGCCATGCTGGAATCGATCGCCGAATCGATGCCGCCGCTGCGTGGGGTGGTGCATGCGGCCGGGATCGCCGACGACGCCATCCTGCTATGCCTCGACGAGGCGAAGCTGCGCAAGGTCATGGCGCCCAAGGTTCAGGGCGCCTGGAACCTGCACGCGCTGACCAAAGACGCCGACCTGGACCTCTTCGTGCTGTTCTCGTCGGCCTCGTCCCTGCTGGGTCCCCCCGGGGCGGCCAACTACGCGGCCGCGAACGCCTTCCTGGACGCGCTGGCGTGGCACCGACGTACCGAAGGCCGGCCGGCGTTGAGCGTGAACTGGGGGCCATGGGCCGGGCTCGGCTTCTTCACCCGGTCCGAGCTGCAAGACTACTTCGCCCAATACGGCGTGGCGGCCATGTCCGCGGCCGACAGCCTCCGGGCGCTGTCGTCGTTGCTGGAGCGGTCGGCCACGCAGGCCGTGGTTCTCGACATCGACTGGGCGGTTTGGCAACCCGACCTGCAGCCGCCGCTGCTCGCGGACCTTGGAATCGCGCCCTCGGCCGACAAGCCGGAGGCCGAGCCCGCAACCGGGCCGGGAGCCGGACTCTACGACGCACTGCAGGGCGCGACGCCGGAGGAGCGCCAACGGCTGCTGGAGACCTATCTGTCCGAGCTCGTCGCCGGCAAACTCGGTCTGGCACCGGCGAACCTGGACAAACAGACACCGCTGAACACCCTCGGCGTCGACTCGCTCATCACGCTGGAGCTGCGCATGCAGGTCGAACGCGACCTGGGCCTCGTGGTGCCGGTCACCCGACTGCTGGAGGGTCCCAGCGTGGCCAGCCTCGCCGAGTGGCTGCGCGAACATCTGCCGGAGCAAGCGGCCGGCGCACCCGCGACGCACGAGGTGGTGCCGCGGCTGGCCACTCCGGAGCCAACGGTCCACCGGCAAGCCGACGGCGCGCCGTCGGGCGGCATCGACCTGCTGACCCAGGTGCCGGAGCTTTCCGACGACGCCGTGGACGAACTGCTCCAAAAGGTCTTGGCCGAAAGAGGGGCCGAGCTTGCCGCGAAGGACGCCGGCGATGACTGACAAGCCCATCAACGTCGCCGGTCTGTCTCCGGAGAAAAAGCGGGCACTGCTCGCTCAGCTGCTGATGCAGAAGGCCGAGGAGTCGGCCTCGGTGCATCCGCAGTCGTACGGCCAGCGATCGATGTGGTTCATTCACAAACTCGCACCGGCCAGCGCCGCCTACAACGTGACGTACGCCGGCCGAATCAGGGGTGAGCTCGACGTCGCGGCGCTGGAACGCGCGGCCCAGGCGCTCGTAGACCGGCATCCGGCGCTACGGACCACGTACGCCGAGCGCGACGGACAACCGGTCCAGCTCGTGCATCCGCAATGGCCGGTGCGCATCGCCCGGCACCGCCTCGGCCCCGGTGAGCCCGACGTCGACGAGTGGATCCGGCGCGAGACCAACCGTCCTTTCGACCTGTACACCGGCCCGGTGCTGCGGCTGACGCTGCTCGAGCGCACACCCGACGAACATGTGTTGCTCTTGGGTTTGCACCACATCGCCGTCGACTTCTGGTCCATCGACATCATTCTCGACGAGCTGCGCTTGCTGTACGCCGCCGAGCACGGCGCGACCCCGCCTCCGCCACCCGCGGAAAGCTTCGTCGAATATGCCGACCAGCAGGCCCTGATGCTCGCGGGCGCCGAGGGCGAGGACCTCTGGGCCTACTGGCGTGACCAGTTGGCCGGCGAACTGCCGGTCCTGCAATTGCCCACCGACCGGCCGCGGCCCGCCGTCCAGACCTACCCGGGCACCGTGCGCCGGTTCACCGTCGACCCCGCGGTGACGGCCGGGATCATTCAACTGGGCCGCAAGGTGGGCGCGACGCCCTACATGACACTGCTGGCGGCCTACGCCGCGTTGCTGCACCGCTACAGCGGCCAGGGTCACCTGGTGATCGGCTCCCCGTTCGCCTGCCGTGACCGGGTCGCGCTTGAGGGCCTGGTCGGCTACCTCACTAACCCGGTCGCCCTGCGGGCCGACCTGCACGACGATCCGACGTTCATGACCCTGCTCGGCCGCGTCAAGGACACCGTGCAGGGTGCCCTCGAACACCAGGACTATCCCTTCGCGCTGCTCGTCGAGCGGCTTCGGCCGCCGCGCGACCCGAGCCGCACGCCGCTGTTCGGAGTCTCGTTCGCCTGGGAACAGACGCGCCGCTTCACCGACGACGCCGGCCCGGAACCCGGGGGGCTGCCGCTCGAGACCCTCCATGTCGGGCAGGGCGGCGCGCCGTTCGACCTGATGATGGAGGTCGGCGAACACGACGGAAAGCTTTCCGGCGTACTGCAATACAACACCGACCTCTTCGACGCCGCGACCATCGAGCGGCTGGCCGGGCACTTCGCCACCCTGCTCGGCGGCATCGTCGCCGACCCCGCCCGGCCGGTCTCGCAGCTGCCGCTGCTCACCGAGGCGGAGCGCCGCCAGCAGGCCGCCTGGAATCAGACCGAGGTCACCTACGACGGCCCGGCCTGCCTGCACGAGATGGTCGCCGCCACGGTCGTGCGCACCCCGGACGCCGTCGCGGTGACGTGTGAGGACCGCGACGTGACCTATGCGGAACTCGACCGCCGGGCCAACGGTCTCGCCCACCGGCTGCGCGAGCTCGGCGTGGGGCCCGAGACGGTCGTGCCCGTCCTGCTGGACCGCTCCGAGGATCTGGTGGTGGCCGTGCTGGGCGTCCTCAAGGCCGGCGGCGCCTTCATGCCGCTCGACTCCGCGCAGCCCGCACAGCGGATGGCCGCGATGCTGGACGACGTACCGGACGCGCCGGTCTGCGTCACCCACCGGAGCAAACTGGAGCACCTGCCGCCCGGCTTCACCGGTCACCGGCTCTGCCTGGACGATCCGTCGGCGCCGTCGGGCGAGGACGCCGCCCCGGTCTGCGAGACGACGTCGGCAAACCTCGCATACGTCATCCACACTTCCGGTTCCACGGGTAAGCCGAAGGGAACGCTCAACACCCACGCCGGGATTCGTAACCGGCTGCTGTGGATGCAGGACGCCTACCGGCTGACCGCCGACGACCGGGTGCTGCACAAGACGCCGGTGAGCTTCGACCCGTCCGTCTGGGAACTGTTCTGGCCCTTGATCGTCGGGGCCCGGGTGGTCATCGCCAAGCCCGAGGGGCATAAGGATGCCGCGTATCTGGTTCGGACCATCGTCGAACAGCGCGTCACCACAATGCATTTCGTGCCGTCGATGATGCGCCGCTTCCTCGCCGAGCCCGGGGTGGCCGCGTGCACCGCACTGCGCCGGGTGATCTGCAGTGGCGAGGCGCTGCCGTACGACCTGCGCGACCACTTCATGGCCACGCTGGACGCCGAGCTCTACAACCTCTATGGGCCCACCGAGGCGGCGATCGACGTCACCGCATTCCACTGCGAGCGAGGCGAATCCGGCACGCTGGTGCCGATCGGGCGACCGATCGCCAACATCCGCGCCTACATCCTGGACGCGCACCTGCAACCGGTGCCGATCGGTGTGCCCGGCGAACTGTACATCGGCGGGGTGGGGCTCGGCCGCGGCTACCTCAACCGGCCGGATCTGACGGGCGCCATCTTCGTGGCCGACCCGTTCGGCGGCGATACCGCACACCCCGGCCAGCGGCTCTACCGCACCGGCGACCTGACCAGGTATCTGCCGGACGGCAACATCGACTACCTGGGACGCATCGACTTTCAGGTGAAGATCCACGGCTTCCGGATCGAGCCCGGCGAGATAGAGGCCGCGCTGGCCCAACACCCCGCGGTGGCCGAGAACGCGGTGGTGATCAGAACCGACAGCCGCGGGAACCCCATCCTCGTCGCGCATGTCGTGCCGGCCGGCGGCGCGGCTCCGTCGACCGCGGAGTTGCGCCGGTTCCTGCTTGACCTGCTTCCCGCCGCCATGATGCCCGCGGTCTTCGAGGTGACAGACTCGCTGCCGCTCACGTCGAGCGGAAAGGTGGATCGCAAAGCCTTGATCGCGGCCGACAGGGCATCGGGGCCGCAGGAGCCGGCATTCGTCGCTCCGCGCACCCCCACCGAGAAGTTGCTGGCCGAAATCTGGTGCGCCGTACTGGATCTCGAGCGTGTCGGCGTCAACGACGACTTCTTCGCTCTCGGTGGTGCCTCGACCCAAAGCCTGGAGGTCGCGGTGCGGGCGAATGCGGCAGGCCTGCCGCTGCGGCCGGAGTCGATGTTCGTCTACGGCACCATCGCCGAGCTCGCCGCCGAATACGGTCCGCTCGCCGGCGATGCAACGGGTCACCCCGAAGCCCCCACCGAGGCCGTCGTCACGGCGCCGGCACCGGAGCAATCGGTGCAGGCCACACCCGAGGAGAAGCGAAACACGGTGATCGAAAGCATCGGCGTGTACCTTCCCGCGCGGACCGTGTCGACGAAGACGGTTATGGCCGAGTGCACCAACGAGATTCGCATACCGCTGGAACGTCTGACCGGCATCAAGAACCGGCGGGTGGTCGGCGAGGACGAGTTCTCGATCGACCTCGCCAGGAAGGCGGCCGAAGATTGCCTGTCGCGGTCCAGCTATCGGCGCGAGGAGATCGACCTAATCATCGCCTGCAACATCTCCCGGCGTGACGGACTCGGGCACCGGTTCAGCTTCGAGCCCAGCACCGCCACGCGGCTCCGCGACCAATGCGGCCTTGGCAATGCGCTGGCCTTCGACATCAGCAACGCGTGCGCCGGAATGTTCACCGGCATTACCGTCGCCGACGCATTCCTGCAGACCGGGCTGATTCGGAACGCCCTGGTGGTCAGCGGCGAATACATCAGTCACCTGTGCGAGACCGCCCAGAAGGAAATCGAGGGGCCGATGGATCCGCGGATCGCGTGCCTGACCCTCGGCGACGCCGGTGCGGCGGTGGTCCTCGAGCGCGGGCCGAACAACAAGGTCGGCTTCCACGACATCGATATGGCCACCCTGAGTCGCTACAGCAAGCTGTGCATCGCGAAGGTGACCGACGGCCCGCACGGCGGTGCCATCATGTTCACCGACTCCGTTACTCAGACCGCGATCGCGGTCAAGCACGCGGTGCCCTACGTCGCCGGGGTAATGCAGCGACACGGCTGGCGGCCGGAGACCACCGACCACCTGGTGATGCACCAGACGTCCGAGGCCTCGCTCAACGACGCGGTCGTCGCCATCAACCAGATGTTCGGGGACGGCGCGGCCAACCGGGGCAACACCATCTACAACATCGCCGAGCGCGGGAACACCGCCACCACGACCCACATCGTCGCCCTGAACGACTACATCCTGAGCAATCGGATCAATTCCGGTGACAATGTGGTCTTTTCGATCACCGGCTCCGGACAGACCGTCGGCGCAGCGCTGTACACCTTCGACGACCTGCCCGACCGGATGCGCCGGGGTGCCGGCGGCGGCCACGCCCCCGGCATGGCGACCGACGGCAACCACAAAGCCGCTCCGGCGATGCCCCGCGTGCGCATCGACGGCGTCGGCCTCGCTCCGGCCGAGCAACCGGCTTCCCCCAGCTCGATCCAGCTCGCGGTCCAGGCCGCAGAGGCGTGCCTCGAACGCAGCGGCCTGGATCGGAGCTCGCTGGGGCTGATCATCAATTCCGGCATCTACCGCGACGAGTTCCTCAGCGAGCCGGCAGTCGCCGCGCTCGTCGCCGGCGAACTGGACATCAACGGGGAGGTGGACTCCCCGGACGGGCCCAAGACCTTCGCCTTCGACGTCCTCAACGGCGCCGTCGGCTTCCTCAACGCCTGCCAGGTCGCCGCGGGGATGATCGGGGCGGGAAAGGTGGAGCACGCAATGGTGATGGCCTCGGAGATCGAAAACAACGGCCCCGACAGCGGCTATCCGCAACGCGGCATCAGCCAGACGGGCTCGGCGGTCCTGCTGCGCAGGAGCGACGGCCCGGAAGGCTTCGGCCGCTTCGTGTTCCAGCACCACCCGGAGTACAGCGGGGCCCTGGCCACCTACACCCAGCAGCGCGACGGGCGGGCCGGGTTACAGATCGAGCGTGACCCCAACCTCGCCGCGATCTACCTGAGTTGTATTCCCGCCGCTGCCAAGGAACTTCTGGCCCTCGGGGGACTCAACCCCACCGACATCGCGGCGGTGCTCCCGCCGTATCTGTCCCCGGAGGCGCTCGACGAACTGGCCGCCCAGATCGGCATCCGGAGATCGAGGTTCGTCGAGCTCGCCGCGGACAGCGACCCGTTCACGTCGTCCGTGCCGTACGGGCTGGAGCAAGCCCGGCGGCAGGGGCTGGCGCGACCGGGCGACGTCGCGTTGATACTCACCGTCGGCTCGGGCGTCGAGGTCGGCTGCACGACCTACCGTTTCTGATCCCATGCGCGCATTCGTCACCGGAGGGACCGGGTTCGTGGGGTCGAACCTGGTGGCCGCCTTGGTCAAACGAGGGATCGATGTCCGCGTGCTGCGGCGGTCGACGTCGTCGCTGGCTGCATTGGCCGGCCTGGACTGCGAGACGTGCGTCGGCGACGTGCTGGACGAGATGGACACCCTCACCGCCGCGATGGCCGGCTGCGACTGGGTGTTCCACACCGCCGCGATCTCCGACTACTGGCGCTACCGCGGGCAAAATCTCCTCTACCGCACCAACATTGGCGGTACCCGCAACATGTTGGGCGCCGCCCTGCGCTCGGGTGTAAAACGGTTCGTCCTCACCAGTTCCCTCGCCGCGCTCGGGGTGCCGGAGCCCGGACACCTGCTCACCGAGTCCGACCGCTTCAACCTGCGTCCGCGCCAGTTTCCATACGGCTACAGCAAGCACCTCGCCGAATCCGAGCTGCGCCTCGCCGTCGCCGCCGGCCTTGCGGCCGTGGCGGTCAATCCGTCGGTCGTCATCGGGCCGGGCGACCTCAACGGCACGGAGAGTGCGATGTTCGTCCAGGCCGCACGGGGACGGCTGCGGGTCGCCGCACCCGGGGGCACCAACTTTGTGGCGGTCGGCGACGTGGTGGCGGGCCACATCGCCGCCGCAGAGCGGGGACGCGCCGGTGAGCACTACATCCTGGCCGGCGAAAACCTCAGCTTCCGTGAGGCTTTCGCGACCGTCAACGACATAGCCGGCCGGCCCGGGCCGCGGGTCGTGCTCCCCGCGTGGACCATACCGGTGGCCGCGGCCGCCGTGGGCGCGGCCCGCTTCGTGGTCGGCCCACGACTGCCCGTCGGGGGCAAGCAGATGCGGCTGTCGTCCGTTGGCATCTACGCCGACGGCAGCAAGTCCCGCACCGAATTGGGCGTCCCCTATACGCCGTTTCGGACGGCCGCCCAGAGTGCCTACGACTGGTACCTGGAAAACCACTACCTGCCGGAACAACCCGCGGATTCCCGGGCACGCATACGGAGATGACACGCGCGATCGACGCGATACCGGGCTTCACCGGCCACATAGTCCACCCCGGCAGCGACGACTACGACTCGGCGCGGCAGGTTTTCAACGCCCTCGTCGACAAGCGGCCCGCCGTCGTGCTGCGCTGCCGCTCCCGCGCGGACATCGTCGCCGCCGTCCGCTACGCCGTCGGCTCCGGAGCCGAGATCGCGGTGCGGTGCAGCGGGCACAGCGTCGCCGGACACTCCTCGACCGACGGCGGCATCCTCATCGACCTCTCCCTCATGCGCGGCGTCGTCGTCGACGCCGAGCACCGGATCGCGGTCGTCCAGCCCGGCGCAACCTGGCGCGACATCGACCGGGTCACCGGCCGCCACGGTCTGGCCTGCCCCGGCGGGGTGGTGTCCACGACGGGTGTGGGCGGCTTCACGCTCGGCGGCGGGGTCGGCTGGTTGGCCCGCGCATACGGCCTGACCTGTGACAATCTGACCGCAGCGGAGCTCGTGCTGGCCAACGGGGAGGTGCTGTACGTCAGCGGGGCACAGAACGCGGAGGTCCTGTGGGGACTGCGGGGCGGCGGCGGCAACTTCGGGGTGGTCGCACACTTCGTGCTCGATCTGCACCCGGTCGATCAGGTCATCGGGGGCATGCGAGCCTACGACGACACCGACGCCGAGGCCGTGCTGAAACACTTTCGCGCCCAGATGAACAACGCCGACGACCACCTCGCGTCCCTCGTCGACTTCGGCACCGATGAGGGCTCGGGGCGCCGGCTGGTCACGATACTGAGCTGCTCGACGAGACCCGACGAGATCGGTCGGGCCGCCGTCGGCGCGCTCGCGCAGGTCGCCGGGGCGGCCACCGAACCGGTGATGGCGCTGCAACGCGAAGTCGCCTATCCCACTTGGCAACAGGCCCTCGACCACACGGCCCCGTTCGGGCGGCTGAACTATTGGAAGTCGACTTTTCTCACGGAGCTATCCGACGACGCGATCCGGCGGATCGCGATGCTCGGGCGGACGCGCCCCGCGCCGCAGACGCACGTGCACCTGATCCGGCTCGGCGGCGTTGCGAGCCGCGTTCCGCCGCAGGCGACCGCCTTTTCGACCCGCAACTATCCCTACATCGTGCACCTGATCACCACGTGGACGGACCCCGCCGACACCGAACGGTGCAAACTGTGGACGGATGAAGCGTACGAAACGCTGCGCCCCCTCGGTCCGACCGGCGTGTACCTCAATTTCGTGGGCGACGAAGGGCCGCTGCGCATCCGGGCGAGCTTCGGTGAAGCAACCTACCGCCGACTCGCCAAGCTGAAGGCTCGCCTCGATCCGGACAACCGCTTCGCGCTGAACCAGAACGTCGAGCCCGCAGCGGACAGCTAGTAGTTGCCGCAGGAGTTGGCCAACGGCACGACAATGCCGTGGAACGGGGCGGCGTCGGGGTTGTTTCCCATGTCCTGCAGCAACTGCCGGCGCTTGGGCCGCGGCGCAGCGACGAGATCGTGCAACCAGGCCTGGGCCTCCGGGGAAGCGTTGAATTGCGCCGCGGGACCCGGGAACTCCGCATTCAGCGCCGCCACCACCTGCTGGTAGTTGCACGGGCTGTTGACGGCCGGAGTGATGTCGGGGTCGGCGGATGCGACTCCGATTCCATTGGTGAACGGCAATGCCAGTCCACAAAGTACGACGGCCAATTTGGCCAACGACGGAGTGATCATTGTTTACCCCCCTTTACTGAGGCGTCGATGCCGGTCTCGGCGACATCTGAAGGAGCTCGCCTCTTTCGGTCAGTAGTTGATTCGTTACAACTACAGCCTCACCCCGCGCACGCCGTTCGACAACCCGCCAATCGGCCCAAATTCCGAGGCCCTTCGGCCCTTGGTCCAACCTGGCCCGGGCCGGCCAATGCGCCTGGTGCGGCCCGGGCCCGGGTGCTCAGTACTTGTTGCAGATTTTCGCGACGTTCTTCATCGTTTGGAGGTACGGCTGCGCGTCGGGCATGCCCTGGATCTGCGCAGCCAATTGCCGGCGCTGATCGGGCGGCGAATCGACGAACTGATGCAAGAAGCCCTGCGCAATCGGTGATCCGTTGAATTTCGCGGCATCGTCCGGATATTGCGTGTTGAGCGCCGCCGTCGCCTGATCGTACGTACAGGTCGAGTTGATGACCCGTTCCAGATCGGGATCGGGAGCGGGAGCGGGATCCGCGGACGCGATGCCGGCTCCAGTGGCGAGGGATAACGCCAGACCACCAGTCGCGACTGCCAATCTGGTCCACGAAGACGTGACCATGTGAATAACCTTTCAACGGGAAGCACCGCGATAAATGCGGCGATGATTATGTCAGCCTAGCGCCTGTTTCGGGGTACGGGTCCCTTCCGGGCTCTGGAGTATCTAAGAATTCATTAGCGGCGAAATAAGACGTCTTTCGTCATGCAATTCCACGCATTGTCCGCCGGTCAAATCGCATGCAGCGCAACATAAATAAGGCCCGCGCAGCCCACCGACGCACGATCTTTGGGGAGCCAACCCTAAGCCGGTGTGCGATACCGCGCAGCCGGTGGGCGGTGCTGTGCCCACGGGCGCACCGACTCCAGTTGCGCGGCAAGCGAAATGAGCGTCAACCCATCGTTGGGCCGCCCCACCAGATGGACCGCTTCGGGCAGCCCGTTCGGCGAGATTCCGACCGGGACCGACATGGCCGGTTGCCCGGTGTAGTTCTGCGTCGGGGTGAATGGCATGAACCCCAACACCCGCGCCATCGCGCGAGTCGGTCCCAGCCCCTCGAGGTGCCCGACGGGCACCGGCGGCTTACCCAATACCGGCGTCAAGAGCACGTCGAAATCGGCGACGGGCCGCAGCCCGCGCTCGCTCATTCGGTCGCGGGCGGCCAGCGCGCGGCGCGCCAGCCAGTCGGGGATCAGCCGGGCGGTACGTCCCTCGGCCTGAATCCGCCGCTCCAACAGCTCGGGTGTGGGCAGCCGCTCGATTTCATCGGCGAGGCCGTGCATCATCAGCGCGAACACCGAAAGGACGGCGGCCGGCGGATAGACCGGATCGCGCTCGACGACTTCGTGGCCGAGCGAGCGCAGCAGCTCGGCGGTCTCCAATACCGGTCGGCGCACTTCGTCGCTGACCGGCACCGGGATGACCGGTTTGAAGGACATGGCGATCCGCAGGCGCCGTGGCTCGCGCGACACCGCCTCGATGAGTGTCGGCGGCGGTGTCGCAGAGACGATTTCGTCGTTGGGCTCCAGGCCTGCCATCGCGTCGTGCAGCAGCGCCGCGTCGGCCACACTGCGGGCCAGTGCACCGATGTGATGCAGCCCGTGGAATCGGTAGGCCCGCTCCGGCGATTGCTTGGTGCTGATCCACCCGCGCTGACCCTTCAGGCCCACCACTCCGCAGCACGCGGCCGGGATGCGAACCGACCCGCCGCCGTCGGTGCCCAGCGCGCCGGGCACCATGCCGGCCGCCACTGCCGCCGCCGAACCGCCGCTGGAACCTCCGGTTGTCCGTTCCAGGTGCCAAGGATTGCGGGTAACACCCCAGGTGGGGGACTCGCACATCGGGACGGCGCCGAACTCGGGCAGATTCGTCTTGCCGATGATCACCGCCCCGGCTTCCCGAAGGCGCCGCACGGCGGCGCTGTCGCGGCTCACCGGGCCGGTGTCGATCGCGGTGCCGCACATCGACGACACTCCCGCCACATCGGTGTCGTCTTTGACCGCGATCGGCACGCCCGCCAGCGGCAGCACCTCGCCTGCGGCCAGCCGGCGTTCGACCTGCGCCGCTTCTGCCAGCGCCTGCTCGGCGAGCACGACCCGAAACGCATTTAAAATCGGATCGAGTTGAGCGATCCGCTCCAAGTGGAACTCCACCAGCTCTCGCGGCGAAACCTCGCGATCGCGCACCAGCTGCGCCAGCCGCGCCACCCCGGCAAAGCCCAGGCCCTGATCATCAACGGCGGTCATGCACGCCCTTTCGCGCCAACCCCCCGTCGGACTAAATACCCCGCCGAGTGTACGCACACCTTGACCGATGCCGCCGAGAACGAATTCATGCAGGCCAGCGAGGACTTGTCTCCTGCGGCAATAGGACTTTCGGCTCTCGTCCGCGATACCCGGAGGGTCAAAGAATGACTAGAAGCAGCGGTGGGAGGGGAGTCACTGCCTGCCAGGGAGGACATTTTCAATGGAAAAGTCCATGTCGTCCGCCGCGTTTGGCACGTGGCGCTTGATCGTCATGGCCAGTTGGGGGCCGGGGGCAAAGCGATGACCACCGACGTCGGCCTGGACCGCGACAGCCTCGAAATGATGCTGGCCTCACTCGATGATTTTCTCGCCGAGGCCCTGCCGGACGCTCGCCGGTTGGACCTCGACCACGACGACGTCTGCCCGGAGGAAACCGTTCGCGCGATGTGCGGTGAAGACCTCGGCGTGCAGCTGGTCTTCATCCCGGAGGAGTACGGCGGATTCGGCGGCGGGGCGTTCGACTCCTACCGTGTCTGCGAACGACTCGCCCGGTTCGACATCGGCGTAGCCACCGCCGTGCTGGCCACGTTCCTCGGCAGCGACCCGATCGTCGTCGGCGCGACCGCGCAGCAGCGCAAGGAGTGGCTGGGGCGCATCGCCGAACGGGGCATTCTATTCGCTTACGCCGCAACGGAACCCGAGGCGGGAAGCGACCTGGCCGCGATGAACACCACCGCCACACCGGTGGAAACCGACGGTCAGGTGACCGGCTACCGGCTCAACGGGCGCAAACAGTGGATCAGCAACGGCTCCATCGCGGATGCCTACTCCGTCCTGGCCCTGGCGCCGGGCGGACCGTCCTGGTTCGTCGTGGAGAAGGGCACCCCCGGCTTCTCGTCGGCGCCCCCGGAGGACAAGCACGGCATCCGGTTGTCCGACACCGCAGCGCTATTCCTCGATGACGTGCTGGTCCCGGCGGAGCACTTGGTGGGCCGGGAGGAGGGCCACGGACTTGCCCAGGCCCAACAGGTTTTCGGCTACACGCGGGTGATGGTCGCCGCATTCGGGCTCGGTGGCGGCTGGTCGGCCCTGGACCGGGCGATCACCTACTCCACCGAGCGGGTGCAGGGCGGCGCGCCGCTCTCGAACAAGCAAGGCTTTACCCACAAGCTGATCGTGCCGCATGCGGTGCGGCTGGAGGCGGCACGCGCGTTCATCGAGGAAACCGCGACCCGGATCGACAGCGGCGAGGGCGCCGGCGGCGCGCTCAACACCGAGGGCGCGATCGCCAAATACCTGGCCACCGAGGCCGGTAACGCGGCCGCCGAGGCCGCGATCCAGGCACACGGCGGATACGGCTACACCCGTCCGTACCTGGTGGAGAAGATCAAGCGCGACGTCCGGATCACCACGATCTACGAGGGCACCTCGGAGATCATGGAGATGACGATCGCGCGCGGCCGCTGGCAGCAGCACCTCAAGACGTCCGGCGCCTATTACCGCGACGCGGCTCGCGCACTTGACGATGTCCCCGGTGAATGTGGCGGGCCCACGGCGGCGCTGGCGCTGGAATGCCTTGCCGCCGTGCTGGAATCGTGCCGCGTCGGCCGGCTAACGCGCAGCCAGCACGTGTTGTTGCGGCTGGGCGAACTGATCAGCTACGCCGAGTGCGCGGGCGCACTGGCCCGCCGCGCCGCCGCGGCGGCAACCGGTGCGTTGCCGGAGAAATCGGACACCCGCTTCGACGCGGCCGCGCTGGCCGCCATCAGCCGGGTTTTCGCGCGCGACGCGGCGCTGAAGGTCGCCGAGGAGGGCTCACGGTGGGTGACCGGCGCCGGGACCGGGTCCGACCTCGCCGTCGCGCTGCCGCTCGACCGGGTGCGGGCCGCCCAGGCCGGCCTGCTGGATGACATGGACCGGGTGGGGGACGCGCTGTATCGAAGAGAGGCCGGATCATCATGACGACCACGCAACAGGAGCCGATCGCAGTGGTCGGCGTCAGCGCGATCATGCCCGACGCGCCCGACGCCGCCACCTTCTGGGCCAACATCAAGGCCGGCCGCTACAGCATCAGCGACGTGCCGCCCGAGCGCTGGGATCCGGAGCTTTACTACGACCCCGACCCCCACGCGCCCGACAAGACCTACTCCCGAATCGGTGGGTGGGTCCGCGACTTCACGTGGGAGCCGCTGGCGTGGCGGCTACCCATCCCACCGGCGGTCAGCGCGCAGATGGACGACGGTCAGAAGTGGGTGGTGGCGGCCGCCCGTTCCGCCCTGCTCGAAGCCGGGTGGCCCGACTGGACGGTGGACCCCGAACGAGTGGCGGTCATCATCGGCAGCGCCATCGGCGGCGACAAGCAGCACCGGACCAACCTGCGGATCCAGTTTCCGGCGATGATTCAAAAGTTATGCACCGCACCGTCATTCGCGGCGCTGCCGGAACCGGTGCGCGACGCCGTGCTCGCCGAGACCCGGGCCTCGTTCCTGGGTGGAATCTCCGAAATCACCGAGGACACCATGCCCGGCGAGCTCGCGAACGTGGCAGCGGGCCGGGTGGCGAACCTGTTCAACTTCCGCGGCCCCAACTTCACCACCGACGCGGCTTGCGCCTCGGGACTGGCCGCCATGTCGGCCGCCGTGCGGGGATTGCAGGCCGGCGACTTCGATGCCGCCGTGACCGGCGGCCTCGACCGCAACATGGACCCGGCGGGGTTCGTGAAGTTCTGCAAGATCGGTGCGCTGTCGGCGACCGGCACCCGCCCATTCGACGCGGGCGCCGACGGCTTCGTAATGGGTGAGGGCGCAGCGCTGTTCGTCCTCAAGCGGTTGTCCGACGCGGAACGCGACGGCGACCGGATCTACGCGGTGCTGCTCGGCATCGCCGGCTCCAGTGACGGTCGTGGCAAGGGCATCACCGCGCCCAATCCGGTGGGCCAGCGGCTCGCGGTGGAGCGCGCCTGGGCGGTGTCCGGCCTCGATCCGGCGGCGGCAACCTGCGTCGAGGCACACGGGACGTCCACCCGGGTGGGTGACGCCACCGAACTGGCCAGCCTCGCAGACGTTTTCGGTAAGGCCGGCGCGCAGCCCGGTTCGATCGCGCTGGGCTCGGTCAAGTCCAACATCGGCCACCTCAAGGGCGCGGCCGGTGCCGCCGGCCTGTTCAAGACGGTGCTCAGCCTGCACGACAAGGTGCTGGTGCCCAGCCTGCATTTCGAGCAGCCGAACCCCAACGTGGACTGGAATGACATCCCGTTCCGGGTCAACACCGAACTGAGCGAATGGCCGGCACCGGACAACGGGGTGCGGTGCGCCGGGGTCAGCTCTTTCGGGTTCGGCGGCACCAATTTCCATGCCGTGCTCGAGGAGTATGTGCCCGGTCGGCATCGCCCGCCGGGGGAGGCCCGCTCCTACCCGGGCGCGACCATCGAGCAGCGCTCCGCGCCGGCGACGGACGCACCCGTCGCGGCGAAGGCCCCGCTGCGGGGCGCGGCGGTGGTCGGCGGCGCGGATGACTCCGACGTCGCCGCACAGCTGGACCGGCTTGCCGCACGGGCGTCGGCCGGCCAGGCCCCCGCGGTGGCCCCACCGGACCCCACCCTGGCGAGCGCGCCCGTTCGGGTTGCCATCGACTATGCCGACGCGGCCGACCTCGCCACCAAGGCGACGAAGGCAGCCGGCGCGCTGCGGCACGGTGACCCGGCCGTGTGGCGGATGCTGCGGGTGCAGGGCGTCTTCGTCGGCCGCGGCGCACCGGGCAAGGTCGCGTTCCTCTATACCGGTCAGGGCTCGCAATACGTCAACATGCTTTCCGACCTGCGCGCCCGGGAGCCGATCGTCCAAGCGATGTTCGACGAAGCCGACCGCGTCACCAGACATCTGCTGGACAAGCCGCTCACCGACTACATCTTCACCGACAGCACCGATGAGGCTGTTGCGCAACGGCTCTCGCAGCAACTCATGCAAACCGAGATCACCCAGCCGGCCGTCCTGGCCACGGATCTCGCCCTGGCCCGGCTGCTCGATGCCTACGGCGTGCGGCCGGACATGGTGATCGGCCACAGCCTGGGCGAATACGGCGCCTTGATGGCCGCCGACGCGCTGTCGCTGGACGCCGCCCTGGAAGCCGCCAGCGTCCGCGGCCGGGCGATGGCCGACCTGCCCGGTCCCGACAACGGTGCGATGGCGGCCGTGACCGGTCCGCTGTCCGAGATCGAGCGGATCGTCGGGGCCACCGACGGCTACGTCGTCGTCGCCAACATCAACAGCACCAATCAGGCTGTCATCGGCGGCGCCACCGACGCCGTCGAGCGTGCCGTCGCCGCACTGCAGGCCGCCGGCATGAGCGCCTCCCGCCTCCCGGTCAGCCACGCGTTCCACACCGCGATCGTCGCGCCGGTCAGCGAACCACTGAAGACCGCCCTGCGCCGGCTCGGCATGAGCGCGCCCCGGCTGCCGGTGGTGTCCAACGTGACCGGTGACTTCTATCCGGCGGACGCCGACCTCGACACCGTGCTGGACCTGCTCTCCCGTCAGGTGGCCTCGCCGGTGCGGTTCGTCGACGGACTGCGCACGTTGTACGACGCGGGCGCCCGCGTCTTCGTCGAGGTTGGCCCGAAGAAGGCGCTGCACGGCTTCGTCGAAGACGTGCTCGGTGACGATGTGTTGGCGCTCTTCACCAATCACCCGAAAACCGGCGATGTCGCCTCGTTCAACCGGGCGCTGTGCGGGCTGTATGCCGCCGGGCTGGGATTCGGCTCGCCTGCCGCGGCGGGTACGGCCACCGCCGCCGTGGCGAGCGCCCCGCAAGCCGCAATGCCGGATGGGAGATCCGCGATGATCAGCGAAGCACCGGTGGTGATCACCGGTGCGGCGCTTGGGCTGCCCGGTGTCGAGCGCGTTTTCGACGACGAAAACGTCGCCCGGATCCTCGACGGTCAACAGTTCATCGACACCATCCCGCACCGGCTCCGCCGGTCGATGCTCGACCGGCACATCACCCGCCTGGTCAAGCGGGAATCGGGCGACCCCACGTTCGAGACGATCGACAACGAGGCCGACGTCATCAAACTGGCCGGGCGCAGCGCACCGCTGGACGTGGTCGCCGAGTTCGCGGTCGACACCGCCCGCGATGCCGCGCTGGACTCGACCACCAAGCTGGCGATCGGGGCGGGCTTCGACGCGCTGCGCGACGCCGGAATCCCGCTGGTCATGCACTACAAGACCACGACGCTGGGCACCCAGCTGCCCGACCGGTGGGGGCTGCCCGACTCGATGCGCGACGACACCGGCGTCATCTTCGCCTCCGCGTTCCCGGGTTACGACAACTTCGCCCGCGACCTCGAGCACTACTACGTCGACCGGAGCAACCGGGAGCATCTCCTCGCACTGGAGGCGGTGCGCGCCCGGATGAGCGGCGACGAACCGGCCGTGACGGAGGTCGACCGGCGCATCCACGAGCTGCGTCACGCGTGCGAGTCCAACCCGTACCGGTTCGACCGCCGGTTCATCTTCCGCTGCCTGGCGATGGGCCATTCACAATTCGCCGAGATCATCGGCGCGCGCGGGCCCAACACGCAGGTCAATGCCGCATGCGCGAGCACCACGCAGGCGACCTCGCTCGCCGAGGACTGGATCCGGGTCGGCCGCTGCCGCCGGGTGATCGTCGTCTCCGCCGACGACGCCAGCTCCGACGCCCTGCTGCCCTGGCTGGGGTCCGGCTTCCTGGCGTCCGGCGCCGCCGCCACCGACGACATCGTCGAGGAGGCCGCCACTCCGTTCGACCGGCGGCGGCACGGCATGATTCTCGGCATGGGCGCGGCCGCCTTCGTGGTGGAGTCCGCCGAGTCCGCCGCCGAACGCGGGCTGCAACCCATCTGCGAGGTCCTCGGCACCGTCACCGCCAACAGCGCCTTCCATGGCACCAGGCTCGACGTCGAGCACATCGGCGGCGTCATGGAACACCTGGTTGCCCAGGCCGAAGCTCGCGGCGTGGACCGCCACGCCATCGCGCCGAACACCGTGTTCGTCTCACACGAGACATACACGCCGGCCCGCGGGGGCAGCGCCGCGGCCGAAATCAATGCCCTGCGAAGGGTTTTCGGGTCTGACGCAGACGCCGTGGTCATCACCAACACCAAGGGCTTCACCGGGCACGCGATGGGCGCCGGCATCGAGGACATCGTGGCGATCAAGTCGCTGGAGACCGGGCTGGTTCCCCCCGTCCCGAACTTCAAGGAACCCGACCCGGAGCTGGGCCGGCTGAACCTGTCGGTGGGCGGAAGCTATCCGGTGCAATACGCGCTCCGGTTGGGCGCCGGGTTCGGTTCACAGATCGCGATGACGCTACTGCGCTGGACCCCGGTTCCCGACGGCCGTCACCGGCCCCCGGACGAACTCGGTTACGAGTACCGGATCATCGACCGCACCGCCTGGCGGCGCTGGCTCGCGCAGGTGTCGGGCAGGCCCGATGCCGACCTGGAGATCGTGCAGCACCGGCTGCGGATCGTGGACACCGGAGCGCCGGTGCCCGCTCCGCGGGCCCCGGTGGCCGCCGCGGTGCCCGCCCCGGCGCAGGAACCGGCGGTGCTGTCGGCGCCGGAACCGGCGGCAGTGGCGGCCGCGGACGAGGTCATCGATGTGGTGGTGGGCACGGTGGCCGAGTTGACCGGCTATCCGCGTGAATTGTTGGATCTGGACTTGGATTTGGAGGCCGATCTTGGGGTGGACACGGTCAAGCAGGCCGAGATTTTCGCTGCGATTCGGGAGCACTACGGGGTGGCTCGTGATGAGAACCTCAAGCTTCGTGATTTTCCGACGCTGAACCATGTGATCGCCTGGATCCGCGACAAGGCCGGTGTGGCGGGGCCTGCCGCCGAGGTGCCTGCGCCCGCGCCGGTCCCGGCGGCGGCCGCCCCGGCGGTGCCGGCTGGGGACGAGGTCATCGATGTGGTGGTGGGCACGGTGGCCGAGTTGACCGGCTATCCGCGTGAATTGTTGGATCTGGACTTGGATTTGGAGGCCGATCTTGGGGTGGACACGGTCAAGCAGGCCGAGATTTTCGCTGCGATTCGGGAGCACTACGGGGTGGCTCGTGATGAGAACCTCAAGCTTCGTGATTTTCCGACGCTGAACCATGTGATCGCCTGGATCCGCGACAAGGCGGAGGCGCAGGCCCACCCAAAAGCGCCCACTGAGGCAGCGCAGGCGGCGCAAAGCGCCGTCGCGGTGCCGCCGACCATCGAGGGCGACATTGCCGCCACCGACCGGATCACCCGACGGGTGCCCGTACCCGCGCTGCGACCAGAGCTCGCGGCCTGCGTGCCCACCGGAGTCACGCTCGGCAAGGGCACGCGCGTCGCCGTCATGGGCGACGAAGGCGGCGTCGCGGATGCGTTGACGGCGCGGCTGACCCGGCTCGGCGTCGACGTGGTCGCGCTGCGGCCCGACGACGACGTCAGCGCCGTCCTGAGCGACGAGGTCGACGGCGTCTACTGGCTGGCGGCCCTCGACGACGAGGGCCCGCTGGAGCGCTTGGACCTCGCCGGCTGGCGAGAAGCGTTGCGGCGCCGGGTGCGCAACCTCTACACCACCATGCGGCACCTGTACGAGCGCAGCCCGTTCCTGGTCGTGGCCACCCGGCTGGGCGGATACCACGGCTACGACGCGACCGGGGCGACCTGCCCCCTGGGTGGCGCGGTCACCGGGTTCGCCAAGGCGTACCGGCGCGAGCGCCCCGAGGCGCTGGTGAAGGCCGTCGACTTCCCGGTCAACCGCAAGACCGCGGCGCTGGCCGACGCGCTGATCGATGAGACCCTGCGCGACCCCGGTTGCGTCGAGGTCGGTCACGCCGATGGCCGCCGCTGGGGCGTCGGGCTCGCGGAGCGACCGTTCTCCGCCGAGGCGAGCGAGCCTCTCGGCCCCGACCCGGTGTTCCTCGTCACCGGGGCCGCCGGCAGCATCGTGTCGGCGATCACCGCCGATCTCGCCGCGGCCTGGCGGGGCACCTTCCACCTGCTGGACCTCACTCCGGAACCCGACCCGGCCGACCCCGACCTGCGCCGGTACACCGAAGACCGCGACGGGTTAAAGGTCGAACTGGCGGATCGGATGCGCGCGCGGGGCGAGCGCCCGACACCGGTCCTGATCGAGCGGGAACTGGCCCGCCTGGAGCGCCTGCAGGCCGCGCTGGCCGCAATTCGTGCCGTCGAGGCCGCCGGTGGTTCGGCGCGCTACCACAGCGTCGACCTCACCGACGCGGCCGCGGTGGACGAAGTGATGGCGCAGGTGCGGGAGGCCAGCGGCCGCGTCGACGTCCTGCTGCACGCCGCCGGGGTCGAGGTCAGCCACGGGCTCCCCGACAAGGAGCCCGCCGAGTTCGACCTGGTGCTCGGGGTCAAGGGTGACGGGTTGTTCAACGTGCTGCATGCCGACCTTCCGCTGGGCGCCGTCGTGGCGTTCAGCTCGGTCGCCGGCCGGTTCGGCAACATGGGCCAGACCGACTACAGCGCCGCCAACGACCTGCAGTGCAAGATCCTGAGCAATTTGCGCCGCACCCGTCCGGAGGTAAGGACGCTGGCGATCGACTGGACCGCCTGGGGCGGCATCGGCATGGCCACCCGCGGACCGATCCCGAAGATCATGGCGGCCGCCGGGGTCGAGATGCTGCCGCCCGAGGCGGGGGTGGCGTGGATCAGGCGCGAACTGGGCGCCGGCCTGACCGACGGCGAGGTCGTCGTCGCCGGGGCGCTCGGTGGGCTCACCGCCGAACCGCACGACACCGGCGGCGTCAACCCGGCCTCGCTGACGCCGGACGGTCCGATGATCGGCGAGGTCGTCCGCGCCAGTGTGCACGACGGGCTGGTGCTGCACACCACCCTCGACCCGGCCACCCGGCCGTTCCTGGATCACCACCGCATCGAGGGCACACCGGTGCTGCCCGGCGTGATGGGCATGGAGACCTTCGCCGAAGCCGCGCGGCTGCTGGCGCCCGACCTGCACGTCGCCGCCATCGAGAACGTCGACTTCCGGGCCCCGCTCAAGTTCTATCGGGACGAGCCGCGCACCCTGACGGTGACGGCCCTGGTACGCCCCGACGGGGACGACCTCGTCGCCGAATGCCGGCTGTCGGCCGAACGCACACTGCCCGGCAGCGACCAGCCGCAGCGCACCGTGCACTTCACCGGCTCGGTGCGGCTGACGGCCGAGCCGGCGACCCTCGCCGACGGCGGCGCTGCTGGCGGCGGCGAAGTGCCCGCCCTGAGCCCGGAGCAGGTCTACCGGCTCTACTTCCACGGCCCGGCCTATCGGGTGGTCGGTTCGGCGTGGAGGTGCGACGACGGCGCGGCCGCCCGATTCGTCGCCGAGCTGCCACCGCAAACCGGCGAGCCGGTGCTGATCGGGCCGCGACTCGTCGAGCTGTGCTTCCAGACCGTGGGGCTGTTCGAGGCCGGCACCGAGGGTGTCCTGGCCCTGCCGCTGCATGTCGATGCGCTGCACCTGAACGGGACCCCGACCGAAGGGGCCGGGCTCGTAGCGACCGCGCGGCCGGACGGGCGCGGCGGTTTCGTCTGCACCGTCCGCGACGACGAAGGCAGGCCGGTGCTGCGGCTCGACGGATACCGCACCGTGCCGTTGCCGCAGCCACCGCCCGCGGACGTCGTCGCCCCGATCCGCGCTGTCATGCGCGGCTGAGGGAAGTTCGCTATGGACAACGAGATTCGCCGGCTGGCGATCGTCAACCGCGGTGAACCCGCGGTTCGCGCGCTGACCGCGGTGGCCGAACTCAATCAGGCCGGGGACCAACCGCCCATCCGGACCATCGTGTTCTATACGGACGCCGACGCCGACGCCTGGTATGTGCGCCAGGCCGACGAGGCCGTGCTGCTGGGAACCGCGACCTTCGCCGACCCGGCCGACGGCACCCGCCGGTCGCGCTACCTCGACCAGCCGGCGGTGATGGCGGCGCTGCGCGAGAGTGCGGCCGACGCCGTGTGGGTCGGGTGGGGATTCCTCGCCGAGCACGCGTCTTTCGCGCAGGCGTGCGAGGAGGCCGGCATCGTCTTCGTCGGGCCGGGCAGCGCCACCATCCGGCGGCTCGGGGACAAGGTGGCCGCCAAACGGCTCGCCGAGCAGGTGGACGTCCCGGTGGTGTGCTGGAGCGGCGGGCCGGTCGACGACGTGGCCCACGCCAGCGCACTCGCGACCACGCTCGGCTATCCGCTTCTGGTCAAGGCGGCCGCCGGCGGAGGCGGCCGCGGGATCCGAACGGTTTACAGCCCCGCCGAACTCTCCGCGGCACTGCCCTCGGCGCGGGCCGAGGCGCAGCTGGCGTTCGGTGACCCGACGGTGTTTTTGGAGAAGCTCGTGCCGGCCGCCCGTCACGTCGAAGTACAGGTGATCGCCGACCACTACGGCACCGTGTGGGCGGCAGGGGTCCGCGACTGCACCTTGCAGCGCCGCAGGCAGAAGGTGCTGGAGGAGTCGGCGTCAACGGTGCTCGACGCCGCCGGGGAACGGGCAATCCGCGAAGCGGCGGTGCGCCTGGCCGCCGCGGCGGGCTACCGCAACGCCGGCACGGTCGAGTTCCTGGTCGACCCGGGCACCGGGGACTTCCTGTTCATGGAGGTCAACACCCGGCTGCAGGTCGAGCACCCGGTGACCGAGGTGACCACCGGGCTGGACCTGGTGAAGCTGCAGCTCCACGTGGCTCGGGGCGGGCGGCTGGTCGGCTCGCCGCCGCAGGTGTCGGGGCATGCGATCGAGGCCCGGGTATGCGCCGAGGATCCCGAGGAGGCGTTCACCCCCGCGCCGGGCCGGTTGACCTGCCTGCGCCTGCCGACCGGCAACGGCATCCGCGTCGACGCGGGCGTGCGCGAAGGTGACCGGATCCCGCCCGATTTCGACTCGATGATCGCCAAGGTCGTCGCCTGGGGAAGTGACCGCACCGAGGCCCTCGCCCGGCTGCGTCGCGCACTGCTGGACACCACGATCGTGGTGGAAGGCGGCACCACCAACCGCTCGTTCCTGCTGAGCCTGCTGAATCGACCGGAGGTGCGCGACGGGCGTTTCGACAATCACTGGCTGGACCGGCTGACCGCGGAGGCGGCGCACCTGCCCGCCCCGGACCCGGTCGCCCTGCTGGTCGCCGCCGTCGAGTCGTACGACCATGACGAGGTCACCGAGCGGGCCGCGTTCCACGCCCGCGCCGCCCGCGGCGGTGCCGAAACCTCGGCAGAGGTGGGACACCGATGCCGCCTGCGTTACCGGGGCCAGCGATACATCGTGGACGTTTACCGCACCGGTGCCCGTACCTACCGCGTCACCGGCGCCGGCACCGCGGACGTCACGGTCTCCGACCGCGACGGCTACGAGCGGCGGGTGGTGGTCGGCGGCGTGGCGCACCGGGTGCTGTCGGTGGTGGAAGGTGCCACCCTGCGCGTCGAGATCGACGGCGTCGCGCACACCGTGTCGCGCGACGACGGGGGCCTGGTGCGCAGCCCCGGGCCCGCGTTCGTGGTCTCGGTCCTCGTCGAGCCCGGTGACCAGGTCGTCGAGGGCGACCGGCTCGCCGTGCTGGAGAGCATGAAGATGGAAACCACTCTCACAGCGCCGTTCGCCGGCACCGTCGCCTCGGTCGAAGCCGGCGCGAACGTGCAGGTGGAAGCGGGAGCGCCGGTGGTCCGCATCGCGACGTCCGACGCCCGTCAGCGCGTCGGCGCGGCCGCTGTCGACTTCACCGGCCTGCGCGTCGCGGAGCCACCCGGAACGCCGGCGTGCGAGCGCGTGTACGGCGCGCTGCGCTCCTACCTGCTCGGCTACGACCTGGATCCCACCTCGGTTCAGGCCATGCTGAGCCGGCAGCGCCGGCTGGGCGAGATCGCGACGCCCACCGACACCGACCTGTTGCGTTGCGAGGACAGCTTGCTGGACCTGTTCATCGACGTCGGGTCGCTGTACCGGCCGCGCGGCGAGGTCGAGCCCGAGGAGGCGCTCGTCGACGGCAGTACTCGGGAGTACCTGCTGTCGTTCCTGCAGTGGCTGGACGCGGACCGGGCCGGGCTGCCGGACTCGTATCGGCGCCGGCTGGAGCACGCGCTATCGCGGTACGGGGTGCGTGGGCTGGAACGCACGCCCGAGCTCGAGGAAGCCGTTGTCTGGATGTTCCGCTCATTTCGCCGGGTCGGCGAGCTGGCCGGGGCGGTGACCGCCATCCTCGAGCGCCGACTCCGCCACCGTGCCGAGCTGGCGAAGGTGGCCGACCCCGAGATGCGATCCCGGCTTGACCGGCTGGCGGCCATGCAGGGTCGCCAGCGCAACGTCGCGGACCTGGCTCGCGATGTGCGGTTCCACTACTTCGACGAGCCGCTGCTGGCGGCGACCGTCACCCACGAGTACTCCCGTGTGCAGCGCGATCTCGATGCGCTGCGGGACGAACCCGACGGCGCCGGCCGGTCCCGCCGGATCGACCGCCTCGTCGCATGCCCGCAGCCGCTGCGTGCCGAGCTGCTGCGGCGATGGCGTTCCAGCCGCGACCCGGGGCTGCACCGGGTATTGGCGGAGGTGTACATCCGCCGGTTCTACCGGATCCGGCGACTGCGCAACGTGGCCGTCGGTGAACATGACGGATGGATGTTGGGCAGTGCGGACTACAACTTCGAGAGCAAGCACGTTCACCTGGTCACGGCGTACGCGCCCTGGGCAGAACTGCCCGAGCTATCCGCGGCGATCGCCGGGCAGTTGCGGACCGCCGACCCCGATCGGCAGGTCGTGGTGGATTTGGAGCTGTGGCGGCACGGCGAGGCGGCGGATATCGACACCGTCATCGCGGAAGCCGAAAAGCTGCTCGCCGGATGCCATTTCGGGCGCCTGTTGTGGCGCCTGGATCTGACCGTGACAACCCTCGACGGGGCCGCGCCGGAGCGCTTCCGCACCCACCACGTGACCTACCGGCAGCGGGACGGTCAATTCGTCGAGGACGCGCTTTATCGCAATCTGCATCCGATGTTGGCCAAGCGGCTCGAGTTGTGGCGGCTGGCGAACTTCGAACTGCGGCGGCTGCGCTCGGCCGAAGACGTGTACGTGTTCCACGCGGTGGCCCACGACAATCCCACCGATCACCGGCTTTTCGCGCTCGCAGAAGTGCGTGACCTGACGCCGGTGCGGGCCGCGGGCGGCGCGGTGCGATACCCGCGCCTGGAGCTGATGGGTCTGCTGGCTCTATCGGCGATGCAGGAAGCGCTGACCACGTTCGAGGCGCGCAACCGGCCGGCCACCAACCGGATGGTGCTCTACGTGCGGCCCCCGTGGGAGGTTTCCCGCGCGGCGTGGGACGAACTGGCCGGATCGTTGGCACCGCTGGCGGTCGGCGCCGGGCTGGAGAAGGTGGTGCTGCGTGTGCGCTACCCCGACGGTCGCGATGCCGTGCTCGACCTGGAGGGCTTAGACGGGGGCATGACGATACGCGAACGCCCGCCGGACAAGCAGCCCGTCCGCCCGTTGACGGCGTATCAGCAGAAGCTATTGCGCGCCAATCGCTTTGGTGCCCCCTATCCGTACGAGATCGTGCGGATGCTCACGCCTCCGCCCGGGGCCGTATCCCGGTTTCCCGCCGGGCGGTTCGTCGAGCACGACCTGGACGAGCAGGGCAGCCTGGCACCGGTGTCGCGGCCGTACGGGAACAACAGCGCCAACATCGTCGTCGGCCTGCTCGGCAACGACACCGAGAAAATCCCGGAGGGCATGACCCGGGTGGCGCTGTTCGGCGATCCGACCCGCGGACTGGGCAACCTGGCCGAGCCGGAATGCCGGCGCATCATCGCTGCGCTGGATCTGGCCGAGCGGATGCGGGTGCCGGTCGAGTGGTTCGCGCTGTCTTCCGGGGCGAAGATCGCGATGGACAGCGGCACGGAGAACATGGACTGGATCGCCGCCGTCCTGCGCCGTCTCATCGAGTTCACCCAGTCCGGCGGGGAGGTGAACATCGTTGTCACCGGGGTGAACGTGGGCGCGCAGCCGTACTGGAACGGCGAGTCGACGATGCTGATGCACACGCGGGGCATCCTGGTGATGACGCCGGCCAGCGCGATGGTGCTGACCGGTAAACAGGCACTGGACTTTTCCGGCGGGGTGTCCGCCGAAGACAACTTCGGTATCGGCGGTTTCGACCGCATCATGGGACCCAACGGACAGGGCCAGTATTGGGCTCCCACGCTGGCCGACGCCTGCGACATCCTGCTGCGCCATTACGAGTACACCTACGTGCCGCCCGGCGAGCGGTGGCCGCGCCGGCGCACCACCACCGACCCGGTGGACCGTGACGTGCGATCCGCGCCGCACTCCGGGTGCGACATGGCAACGGTTGGCGAAATCTTCTCCGCCGAACACAATCCCGAGCGGAAGAAACCGTTCGACATGCGCTCGGTGATGCGGGCCGCGGCCGACGCCGACTCCGCGCCGCTGGAACGCTGGAGTCATTGGCGCGGCGCGGAGACCGCGATCGTGTGGGACGCCCACATCGGCGGAATCCCGGTGTGCCTGCTCGGAATCGAGTCGCACACCGTGCCCCGGCGCGGATTCGTGCCCGCGGGCGGCCCCACCTCGTGGTCGTCGGGAACGCTGTTTCCCCAGTCGTCCCGCAAGCTCGCCCGCGCGATCAACGCGGCCAGCGGCAACCGCCCGGTCGTCGTGCTGGCTAACCTGTCCGGTTTCGACGGCTCGCCGGAATCCATGCGGCGCTGGCAACTGGAATACGGGGCCGAAATCGGCCGCGCGGTGACGAATTTCCGCGGGCCGATCGTCTTCGTCGTGGTGTCCCGCTACCACGGCGGCGCGTTCGTGGTCTTTTCGACGAAACTCAACGACCGGCTGGAGATCGCCGCCGTCGAGGGCTCATTCGCCTCCGTGATCGGCGGTGCACCGGCGGCCGCGACCGTCTTCGTCCGGGACGTCGAGGCGCGCACCGATTCCGATCCGCGAGTCCGCGAGGCCACCGAAACAGCCCGCGACGCAATGGGTTCCGATGCCGCGAGCGCGCGGGCCCACCTCGCCGAGCTCACGGCGGCGGTCCACGCCGAGAAGCTCAGCGAAGTGGCCGACGAGTTCGATCGCGTGCACACGGTCGAGCGCGCGCTGGCGGTCGGCTCGGTCAACCACATCATCACCGCCCGCGGGCTGCGGCCCTACCTCGTCGACGCGCTAGACCGGGGAATGTCAACCCTGTAGCGGCCGGTCGAGCCAAGAATGCCGCGGTTGGGCCGCCGCCAGCACGCCGGGATCGCCAAGGGCGGCAGGCGGTTCGGCCGCCGCCGCGATCACCTCAGTGGCCACCGTGAGCACGAAACGACCGTCTCGCCGCCACCAGCCCGGAAATACCGTCCCCTCCGCGGCGCGCACCGTCAGCTCGCCCCAGCCGTCACCGCGCGGGGCCGCCAGCGCCACCTCCAGGGAGCGGGTGTCCCGGCGCAGTCCGGTGCGCAACACCTTGAGCGCGCTTTCTTTCGCAGACCAGATCAGGTTCGCCGCCATGTCTCGCTCTTCGCCGGCGGCGCGCGAGGCAACGAGTTCCTGCTCGGTCGCGGTGAGGAAGTCGAGAACGAAGCCCGGTGTGCGTGGCTCCACCAGCTCCAGGTCGCAGCCGACCGGCGACTCCGCGCCCTCGCCCGCCGCCGGGCGCGCCACGCAGACCGCCCAACCCGCGCGGTCGGTGATCGACACCTCCAACTCGAGCGTGGTTCCCTCGACGCACACGTATGGGGCGCCGCTGGGCGCGTTGCGGATCTCGATGCCGGCGAGGGCCGCCGGGTCGGTGGGCCGGCCGCTCACCGCGGCGACGGCGTGCTTGGCGACCAGCCGCCGGAGCAGATATTCGCTGCGCCGCTTGGTAAACCGCAGCGCGGCCAGGCTGGCCGCCTCCGCCGGCGTCAGCCATTGTTCACCGGCGGGCAGGTCGTCCTCGCCCATAGCGAGCCAGCGGACTTCCACCTCATCCCCCGCGGGCAAGCGCGGTCGCCCGATCGGTGGCTTCGCGGATCGGACCGCGCCACAAGTCGCCGTGGCCGGGCGCCAGCGTCTCTGTCTCCAGGAGGGCCAGCGCGGCCAGGCTGCGGACGCAATCGTCCTGGCTGTGGCTGAACACCGCCGGCAGCAGCTGCGGCCCACGGCGACGCAGCAACGGATGGCCGGTGATCAGCGCGTCGCCACTGGCCAGCACACCGTCGACTAGATACGAGCAGTGCCCGCCGGTGTGTCCCGGGGTGGGAATTGCCATCGGGCGGCCCGGCAGACCGGCGGCCACCTCGGCGGTCAGCGGCTGGGTGGACGGGATGCCGTCTCGGATCAGGCCGCCGCTGCGCACCACGTGCAGGCCCCACACCGCCCATCGGGGGCGCCAAATGCGAAGTGCGACGTCGAAAATCGAGACCTGCTCCAGGTACTCGCGCTTCGCGTGCCCTACTTCGTCCGCGTGGCAGTACACCTTCGTGCCGTAGGTGTTGGCGAACCAGATCGCCGAGCCCAGGTGGTCGATGTGTGCGTGCGTCAGCAGGATGGCGCGCACGTCGCCGGCGTCGTAGCCCAGTTCCCGCAGCGAAGCGAGCACGTCGTCGCGGTCCCCGGGATAGCCGGCGTCGATCAGCATCACGCCGGTGTCGTCGGCGACCACCGTCCAGTTCACGGCGTGGCCCTGAGCGAGGTACACCGTGTCGGTGACTTGAACGAGAGTCGGCGCCGGTCCCATGCCCGCGAGTTTAGGAGCGATCGCCACGAGGAGTAGAAATGACCCGTGGCTGAACTGAAACTTGGATACAAAGCGTCCGCCGAACAATTCGCACCTCGTGAGCTCGTCGAACTGGCCGTCGCCGCCGAAGGCCACGGCATGGACAGCGCGACCGTCAGCGACCATTTCCAGCCGTGGCGGCACGAGGGCGGGCACGCGCCGTTCTCGCTGGCCTGGATGACGGCGGTCGGGGAGCGTACCGAACGGATCGTGCTGGGCACGTCGGTGCTCACCCCGACGTTCCGATACAACCCCGCGGTGATCGCGCAGGCGTTCGCCACCATGGCCTGCCTGTACCCGAACCGGATCTTCCTGGGCGTCGGCACCGGAGAGGCGTTGAACGAGATCGCCACCGGCTACGAGGGCGACTGGCCGGAGTTCAAGGAGCGCTTCGCGCGGCTGCGCGAATCGGTGCGGTTGATGCGGGAGTTGTGGCGCGGTGACCGCGTCGACTTCGACGGCGAGTACTACCGCCTCAAGGGCGCCTCGATCTACGACGTGCCGGAGGGTGGCGTGCCCATCTACATCGCCGCCGGCGGCCCGGCGGTGGCCAAATACGCGGGTCGCGCCGGCGACGGCTTCATCTGCACGTCCGGCAAGGGCGAAGAGCTGTACAAGGACAAGCTCATCCCCGCCGTCAAGGAAGGCGCCGCCGCCGCGGAACGCAACGTCGACGACGTCGACAAGATGATAGAGATCAAGATCTCCTACGACCCGGATCCCGAGCTGGCGCTGGAGAACACGCGGTTCTGGGCGCCGCTGTCGTTGACCGCCGAGCAGAAACACAGCATCGACGACCCGATCGAGATGGAGAAGGCGGCCGACGCGCTGCCGATCGAGCAGGTCGCCAAGCGCTGGATCGTGGCGTCGGACCCCGACGAGGCCGTCGAGAAGGTGGCCCAGTACGTGGGATGGGGCCTGAACCACTTGGTGTTCCACGCGCCCGGCCACGACCAGCGTCGCTTCCTGGAGCTGTTCGAGAAGGACCTCGCGCCCAGGCTGCGCAGGCTGGCCTCATAGGGCGGGCATTCAGCGTGCCCGAGGCCTCCCGGCGGCCGGATTCCCAACCCTCCGCGATCTACATCGCGGCGCCCGAGGGGGACACCGGTAAGTCGACGATCGCGCTGGGAATCATGCACCATCTCGCCGCGACCGTGGCCAGGGTCGGGGTGTTCCGGCCGATCACCCGGTTCGGTGAAGACCGCGACTACATCCTCGAGCTGCTGCTGGCGCACAGCACCGCGGGCCTGCCCTACGAGCGGTGCGTGGGCGTGACCTATCAGGAGTTGCACGCCGACCGCGACGCCGCGCTCACCGACATCGTCGACCGGTACCACGCGATGGCCGAAGCGTGCGACGCGGTGGTGATCGTCGGCAGCGACTACACCGACGTCGCTAGCCCCGCCGAGCTTTCCGTCAACGCGCGCATCGCGGTCAATCTCGGCGCACCGGTGCTGCTGGTGGTGCGGGCCAAGGGGCGCACCGCCGAGGACGTCGTGCATGTCGTGCAGGCGTGTCTGGACGAGTTGGCCGCCCAGCACGCCCACACCGCGGCGGTGGTGGCCAACCGCTGCGAGCCGTCGCAGGTGAGCGCCGTCGCGGAGGCGCTGCACGCGGTCATCCCGCAGAGTTACGTGCTGCCGAACGAGCCGCTGCTGCCCGCTCCCGCGGTCTCAGACCTGCAGAAGGCGGTGAACGGAACCCTGGTCAGTGGTGACACCGCGCTGATGGGACGTGAAGTGCTGGGCGTGATGGTCGCGGGTATGACCGCCGATCACGTGCTGGAACGGCTGGCCGACGGGGTGGCTGTCATCACCCCCGGCGACCGCTCGGACGTGGTGCTGGCGGTCGCCAGCGCCCATGCGGCCGAAGGCTTTCCGTCGCTGTCATGCATGGTGCTCAACGGCGGGTTCGAGCTGCATCCGTCGATCAGCGCGCTGGTGGCCGGACTGCGGCTCCGGCTGCCCATCATCACCACCACGCTGGGCACCTACGATACGGCCAGCGCCGCGGCCTCGGCCCGCGGCCGCGTGACGGCCACCTCGCAGCGCAAGATCGACACGGCGCTGGAGCTGATGGACCGCTACGTCGATATCGGGGATATGTTGGCGCAGCTCGCCATTCCGATTCCGACCGTGACCACCCCGCAGATGTTCACCCACCGGCTGCACCTGCTGGCGCGCGCGGATCGCAAGCGGATCGTGCTGCCCGAAGGCGACGACGACCGTATCCTCAAGTCGGCCGGCCGCCTGCTGCAGCGCCAGATCGCCGACCTGACGATCTTGGGCGATGAAGCCGGAATCCGTTTGCGTTCAGCGGAACTCGGCGTGGAACTCGGCGACACGAAGGTGATCGATCCCCGCACCAGCGAATTGCGCTATCAGTTCGCCGACCAGTACGCCGAGTTGCGCAAGGCCAAGGGGATCACGGTCGAGCACGCTCGCGAGATCATGTGCGACGCCACGTATTTCGGCACCATGATGGTGCACAACGGCATGGTCGACGGGATGGTGTCCGGCGCCGCCCACACCACCGCGCACACCGTCCGGCCGGCCTTCGAAATCATCAAGACCATCCCCGACGTCTCCACCGTCTCCAGCGTTTTCTTCATGTGCCTGCCCGACCGGGTGCTGGCTTACGGTGACTGTGCGATCGTCCCCAACCCGACGCCGGAACAGCTGGCCGACATCGCCATCTCTTCGTCGCGTACCGCCGCGCAATTCGGCATCGAGCCGCGGGTGGCCATGCTGTCCTATTCCACCGGCGACTCCGGTGCCGGAGCCGATGTGGACAAGGTAAGGGCAGCAACGGAATTGGTGCGCTCCCGGGCTCCCGACCTGCCCGTCGAGGGTCCGATCCAGTACGACGCCGCGATCGAGCCATCGGTCGCGGCCGCCAAGCTGCGCGACTCGCCGGTGGCCGGCCGCGCCACCGTGCTGATCTTTCCCGACCTCAACACCGGCAACAACACCTACAAGGCGGTGCAGCGCAGCGCGGGGGCGATCGCGATAGGGCCGGTGCTGCAAGGCTTACGCAAGCCGGTGAACGACCTGTCCCGGGGTGCGTTGGTCGAAGACATCGTGAACACGGTTGCCATCACCGCGATTCAGGCGCAGGGTGCCCGTGGTTAACGCCGACCGGACTGTGCTGGTTATCAACTCCGGCTCGTCCTCGCTGAAGTACCAATTGGTCGAACCCGACTCCGGCAAGGCCCGGGCGACGGGCAACGTGGAACGGATCGGGGAGGAGTCGTCCCCGGTGCGCGACCACGACGCGGCGCTGCGGCAAGCGTTCGACGCGCTATCCGAGCAGGGCGTCGACCTACGCGATTGCGATTTGGTGGCGGTGGGCCACCGGGTCGTGCACGGTGGCCAGACGTTCTATAAGCCCACACCGGTGGACGACGCGGTGCTCGCCAAGCTGGACGAACTGTCGGAACTGGCGCCGCTGCACAATCCCCCCGCGGTCAAAGGGATCGAGGTGGCGCGCAAGCTGCTTCCGGACGTTCCGCACATCGCGGTCTTCGACACGGCGTTCTTCCATGACATGCCGCCCGCGGCCGCGACCTATGCGATCGACCGCGGCCTGGCCGAACGCTGGCGGATCCGCCGCTATGGGTTTCACGGCACGTCGCACCGGTATGTCAGCGAGCAGGCCGCCGCCTTCTTGGGCCGGCCCCTGCGCGGCCTGAAACAGATTGTGCTGCATCTGGGTAACGGTTGCTCCGCCTCGGCGATCGCCGGCACCCGGCCCCTCGACACGTCGATGGGCCTGACGCCGCTGGAGGGCCTGGTGATGGGCACCCGCAGCGGTGACATCGACCCCAGCATCGTCAGTTATCTCTGCCACACGGCGAAGATGGGCGTCGACGAGGTCGAATCCATGCTCAACCAGCGGTCGGGGATGCTGGGCCTGTCCGGCGAGCGCGACTTCCGTCGGCTGCGCACCATGATCGAATCGGGCGACGGCGCAGCCCAATTGGCCTACAGCGTGTTCACTCACCGGCTGCGCAAGTACATCGGCGCCTACCTCGCGGTGCTCGGACACACCGATGCCATCACCTTCACCGCCGGCATCGGGGAAAACGACGCGGCGGTGCGCCGCGACGCGCTGGCCGGGCTGGAGGAGTTGGGCATCGTGCTCGACGAGCGCCGCAACCTCGGCGGCGGGAAGGGCCCCCGGCAGATCTCAGCCGAGGCGTCGCCGATCGCCGTGCTGGTGATACCCACCAACGAAGAACTCGCCATCGCCCGCGAGTGCGTTGGCGCACTAAGCGGTTAGGAAGCCGAGGCTCTTGCGTCCGGCGCCGACGGATGGCGTGGGATCGGTCCCGACAGTTCGCGCGAGCAGCTCGTGGTACACGTCGCGAAAGTCGGTGCGGTACTTCAGGTCCCCGTTGTCGAGGTCGGTCAGGCTGGGTTCTTCGCCGTAGAACCCGCCCCGCACGGGAGCGCCCGCGACGAAGACGGGGCCGGCGGTGCCGTGATCCGTGCCTTGCGAGGCGTTGGCGCGCACCCGGCGCCCGAACTCCGAATAGGCCATCACGACGACGTTCGAGCCGGCCACCTGCCGCAGGAAAGAGGTGACCGCCTCGTCGAACGTCCCGAGCAGGCGCTGCTGCGTGTCGCGCTCGCCCGCGTGGGTGTCGAAGCCGCCCAGTTGCACCGTGTACACCCGGGTCGGCACACGGGCCCGCACTGCCCCGGCCACCATGCTCAGCTGCGTGGACAGCGAATTGCGCTGGTGTCCATCAGCTTTCACGGACGCGAAGGTCTTGCTGGTGGTGCGTGTGGCGCGGTACGACTTGCACACGGCGGCCATTGCAGGCGTGTCGTCAGGGTCGTCGATTCCGAGCGCGCCCAGCAGCGCGTCGAGCCCCTGTCTGCCGGGCGCCGGGGTGGTGGAAAGCGCGGCAGCAGTGAACTTTTCACCGACAGCCAGCGGGGGCAGGACGGGCCCGATGTTGACCGCGCGCAGCGGGTCGTCACCGGTAGCGTCCAGCCAGCGGCCGATCCAGCCCGTCGCCACGGGCTCGGCCGGTGACGCCGTCTGCCAGATGTCCATGGACCGGAAGTGGCTGTGGTCGGGCCGCGGATAGCCCACACCCCGCACGATCGCCAGTTGCCGCCGGTCCCACAGCTGGGCCAGGCCCTTCAGCGCGGGGTTGAGTCCCAGCGCATCGTCGAGGTGCAGGACGTCACCCGGGGCGTAGGCCAGCTCCGGCCGGGCATCGTGGTACGCGTTGTCCGCGTAGGGGATCAACGTGTTGATCCCGTCGTTGCCCCCGTAGAGCGTGACCAGCACCAGCACGCCCGCGCCGTCGGGCAGCGGCCGGTCCTGGGCCGCGCGCATCAGGTCGGGCCAACTGACGGCCACCGCCGTCGACAACAGGCCGGCCGCGCCGACGCCGGCGCTGGCAGCCAGGAATCTGCGGCGGTTCATCTCGGGCATCGTCGGATCTCGCTAGGAAGTCAGGTATTCGGGTGTGTTGACGGCGGCCGCCACCAATTGCGGTGGGGTGCGCACCAGGGGCCGCAGCGCATCGGCGGTGCGATCCGACCAGTCTCCGACACCGATCAAGTAGCCGACCGCGTCGATGCGGTCACGGGGTGCGGCGCTTTCGATGCCGGACAGGTCGCCGGCGTGCGCGAGCCGGCCAGCGGCCCGCAGCCGGGCCTCGACGCTGGCGGTGGACAGCCATACTTGGCCCTGGGGCCAGCCGCCGACGCTCGGCGGATAGAACGGCCGCTGCCCGAGCGCCCGCAATGTCGCGTCGGCGGTCTTGCGGATGGCCGGGTCGATGGGTACCCGCAGCGCGCGCATCACGCCGACGAGCCATTCGACCGGGCTGTTGACGACGGTTCCGCGGCCGCCGATGAATTCGTCGTCGGTGAGAATTGCCCGGGTCAGCGCTCGCAGGTCCCGGCCGGGGCCGTAGGCGGAGACCAGCCTGTCCAACGCGCGGCGTAACGGCGGATCGTCGGAGGCCAATTGCCGCCACAGCCGTCCCGCGACGTACTCCGCCGATTTCGGCTGCGCCAGCACGGCGTCGCAGAATCCGGCGGCGTCGAAGTCGCTTGTCTGCCCGAACAACGTCTTGGCCGTGCCGTCGTGGCGTCTGGATGCCATCGAGGTCCGGCCGTCGGCATCGATCACCCACCCCGTCAGCGCGCGGGCGCCGTTGCGCACGTCGTCCTCCGTGTAGCCGTTGCCGTGGCCCAAGGCGAACAGCTCCATGAATTCCCGCGCAAGGTTCTCATTGGGGGCCTTCGCGGTGCTGCTCTGCCCGTCCAGCCAGCGCAGCATCGCGGCGTCGGTGAGCATCGCGTAAGCCAGGGTCCGGAAGTCGCCCAGCGACAGGGTGCGCAGCTTCTGGTTCTGCGCGGCCATGTACCGGGCGACTCGAACCTTCTGCGCCGAGGTGGCAAAGTGGTTGTGCCACAGCAGGGTCAGCTTTTCGTGAAACGGCTGCCGCACGCTGACCATGCGGCGCAGCCACCAGTCGGACAGCGCGGCCTGCTGTTCGGACAGCTGCTGGTTGTACTGCTTGCGGGCCGCCGGCGCGGCGCCCTTCCCGGGCGGCGCGGGCGGCTGCAAAGCGGGCATCGGGGTGGCGACCGCACCCTGGTCCGCGTCGGGATTCGCCGCCAGCACGGCGTCGACGTAGCCCGGCCAGTCTGTGCTGAGCGCGGCGTCTACCTCGGGTCCGGTCGTCCCGAACCCGGCCCGCCGCAGCCCGCGGGCCGCGGTGATCCATGCGGTGGACTGCCCTGGCATGAGTCAACTTTGCGGTATGTACCTATGTTTTCCCTGTGTAGGGCTGCACACGACGTGAAAGGGAGAGCCGCCGATCTAGAACGTGCTCGTGGGCCGGACTTTGTTCGCCATGTCCACCAGCGCGTAGCGGTGGCGCTGGGTGGGCGCAACCCGGGCCAGGTTACGCAGCGCGGCCTCGACGCCCAGCCGCAGCCCGTGCTCGGTGAACGGGAAGCCGAGGATGTGGTTGGTGCTGGCCTTGTTGTCCTCCAGCCAGTCCATCGCGCAGCCCAGCACCAGCGCGCGGATCTGCAGCACGCGCGGTTCCGTCGGCGGCAGGGCCTCCACGCGCCGGGCGGCGTCGCGGATGTCCTCCTCGCTGATCTCGCTCTTCGTCCGCCCGGACAGCAGGGTGACCGCGCTGGTGAGGCGCGCGGTGGTGAAATGCCTTGAGGTGGGCGGCACCTCGTCCAGGGTGCGCACCGCGGCGGCTCGATCACCCTCGGTGGAAAGCCATCGGGCCAACCCGAAAGCCGCCGAGATCACCCCGTCGTTGGTCTTCCACACCGTTTGGTAGTACTTCTGCACGTCGACGTCGCCCGCCAGTTCGGCCGTCGCGGCCAACGCCAGCTTGGGCGCCAGCTCGCCGGGGAAGGTGTCCAGCACCTCGGTGAAATGCCTTGTGGCGGAGTCATAGTCACCGGTGAGGAGCTCGGCGACGGCCTTGTACCAGACCAATCGCCATTGCCAACCCACCCGCTCGGCGAGGTCGTCCAGCTTCCTGGTGGCCTTGGCCACGTCGCCCAGGTCCAGCAGCGCGCGGACTTCCATCAGCGGCAATTCGGTCGATTCGGAGACCTCGACGCCGTCGGCGTCCAGCGTTCCGTGCCGCGCCGCGCGCAACGAGTCCAGGGTCTGCACCGGCTGGGAGAGCACCGTCGCCTGCAGGACGGGAGCGGCGACGTCGGCCGGATCGACCAGCGGCACCTGCAGCGCGGTCACGATCTCGCGGGCCGTCAGCCGCTCCGAATGGACCTGGCCGTCCAGGTAGACGTCGGTGTGCGCGACGAGCAGGTCCACCCCGAACGTCGAGCGGCTCGGGGAAAAGACCGTCGACAGGCCGGGCCGCGGTATCCCGGTGTCCTGGGCGACCACCTCGCGCAGCACGCCCATCAGCTGGGCGGACATCTCCTCGGTGCTGCCGAACCGGCGCCGCGGGTCGGGATCGGTGGCCCGGCGCAGCAATCGGCGGAACGAGTCGTAGGTGGTGAGCACGGGGTCGTCCTCGGGCAGGCCGTCGACGTAGCGGCCGTTGCGGGTCGGCAGGTTCACCGTCAGCGCGGCGAGGGTGCGCCCCACCGTGTAGATGTCGGTCGCGATCGTCGGGCCGGTCCGCACGATCTCGGGCGCCTGGAAGCCCGGCGTGCCGTAGAGGTAGCCGAACGAATTGACCCGCGACACCGCGCCCAGGTCGATCAGCTTGAGTTGCTCCTCGGTGAGCATGATGTTCTCCGGCTTGAGGTCGTTGTAGACCAAGCCGATGGAGTGCAGATAGGTCAGCGCCGGCAGGATCTCCAGCAGGTAGGCGATGGCCTCGGCGACGGGGAGCTTCTTGTCCTTGCTGTGCTTGAGCGGCTGCCCGCCGATGTACTCCATGACGATGTAGCCGACCGGATTGCCGCTGCGGTCTTTGTGCTCGACGAAGTTGAAGATCTGCACGATCTGCGGGTGCACCACCTCGGCGAGGAATTGCCGTTCGGCCATCGCGATCGCCTGCGCCTCGGCGTCACCCGAGTGCACCAGGCCCTTGAGGACCACCGGGCGGTCGTTGACGTTGTGGTCGACCGCGAGATACACCCACCCCAGGCCGCCGTGCGCGATGCAACCCTTCACCTCGTACTGGTGTGCGACGATGTCTCCCGGATTCAGTTGTGGCAGAAAAGAATACGCACTGCCGCAGGCGGGGCACCAGCCTTCCGACGTCCCCTTGCTCTTTTTGCCGGAGCGGCCGACGGGCTTTCCACAGTTCCAGCAGAACCGCTTGGCCTCCGGCACCACCGGGCTGGTCATCAGGGCCTCGAGCGGGTCGATGTCGCGAACCCGGGGGATCTCGACCAGTCCGCCGCCGAGGTGTCTGACCGGCGGCAGCACCCGAGTCCCGATCGTCAGCCGGTCGTGCGCGTCACTGTCCAGGGTGCCCAGCGAGATGTGCGGAAAGTCATCGTCATCGTCATCGAAATCGGGACGGAACAACGCCTGGGTGGCCTGGATGCGCCCCGTCGTCGGGCCGCCGCCCTGCGTGTCCGGCGGTTGGGTGCCCGGGCTCACGTCTTCGGACCCGGATTCCGGCTGTTCGGTGTTCTCTGACTCGGTCATCAGTCCAAGTACCTCGGCGTGGGTGGGGCGGGTGCCGGCCCCAGCACGGTTAACCACTTGCGGTACAACGTGTTCCACGTACCGTCCCGGCGGATCCGCTCCAGCGTGCCGTTGACGAACCGCACCAGTGGGATGTTGGTGAGGTTGACCCCGATGCCGTAGGGCTGGGTCGCCATGTTCGGGCCGACGATGTGCAGGTAGGGGTCCTCTTCGACCAGCCCGGCCAGGATCGAGTCGTCGGTGCTGACGGCGTCGATCTCGCGCTGCTGCATCGCCACCAGGCAGTCGGCCCAGTTGACCACCGACACGACGATCGGGGGCGGGTCGATCTGGCGGATCCGGTGCAGCGAGGTCGTGCCCTTCGCCACGCAGACCCGTTTGCCGGACAGGTCGCCCACCTTGGTGATGGGGGAATCGCGCGGGGCCAGGATGCGCTGGTTGGCGTCGAGGTAGACGGTCGAGAAGTTCACCTGCTTGCGCCGGTCGCAGGTGATCGTCATGGTTTTGACCACCACGTCGACCTCGGAGTTCTGCAGCGCGGTGACGCGTTCGTCGGACGACAGGATGCGGTATTCGACGTGCGACGGGGCGCCGAAGATGTCGCGCGCGATCTCACCGGCGATGTCGACGTCGAAACCGGTGATCTCGCCCGTGATCGGGTCGCGGAAGCTGAACAGGTTGCTGCCGATGTCGAGCCCGACGATCAGCCGGCCGCGGGCCCGGATGTCGGCGACCGCGGCGTCGGCCTGGGCCTTGGTGGGGAAGGGCCGCAGGCTCGCCGTCAGGTCGCAGCCCTGGGCCGGGTCGTCCGCCGGCAGCGGCGGCTCCGGCGGCAGTTGTTGCATGCCGACCGGGGTGGGCGGCGGCAGCGTCGGCACGTTGGCCACCGTCAGCGATTCGGTGTGCCCGCATCCGGCCAGCACGACCGCCGTCGCGAGGACGGCGCCCGCCCGGGCCAGCCGCGTCCTCATCGGTACTCTCTCAGCCGCGGCCACAGGCCGAGCGCCACCGCGATGGCGGCCCCGAGGCTGAGCACCACGCCGCCGACCTGGGCGCCGGACAGCCCGCTGCGCGCGTTGAGGACGTCGTTGCGCAGGTGGGTGCGGCTCTGGTCGATGGCCTTCACCAGCTGGTCCTCGAGCTTGTCGAACGCCGGGGTGGAGTCGTCCTCGCTGCTGCCCAGGGCCACCTGGGTGGCCGCCCGGTAGTTGCCCACCGAGATATAGGAGCTGATCCGGTCGTTCGCCTGCCGCCAGCGCAACAGCAGCTGGTTGGCGCCTTCCAGGTCGGGTTTGTCGACGGCGTCGCTGCGGGCCATGTACTGGTCGAGCTGTTGGTGCATGGAGTCGATCCGCTGATAGAACGACTGCTTGCGCTTCTCCTCGTCCCCGCGGCGGATCAGCGATAGCGTCTCGTCGGCCCGTGCCTGCTGGGCGGTGATCGCGACGTTGGTCACGATCCGCAGCGAGTCGGCGGCCGTGTTCTTGGCGCTACGGCTGGCGGCCGTGGAGATGGTCAGCGCTGTTCCGACCCATACCACCATGACGAGGATAGCGAGGCCGCCCACGACCAGGCCGGGGTTGATTCGGCGCCGGGTGCGCCTGGCCAGCCATCGGTGCGCGAAGGCGCCGAAGACCGCGGTGGCGCTGACCACCAGGATGACCGGGGCCGGGATCTGAGTGGAAGCGGTGGTTTCCGCGTCCACCCGTTCGGACGTGGCCTGATACAGCTGGGCCGCGTCCGGCAGGATCGTCGACTGCATCAGGCCCGAGGCCTCCGACAGATACGACGACCCGACGGGGTTGCCCTCGCGATTGTTGGTGCGCGCGATTTCGATCAGGCCGGTGTAGACGGCCAGTTCGGCGTTGATCCGGCCCAGCAGCTGCACCAGCGGTTCGTCGGTGAGCCCACTCGACGCGCGAGTCACCGCGACCGACGCGTCGGTGATGGCCTGCTCGTAGCGCTGCCGGACCGGCGGCGGCTCGGCTTCGGCGATGAAGGCGGTGGCCGCCGCAGCGTCGGCCACCGACAGGGTGGTGTACAGCCGCCCGGCGGCGAACGACAGCGGCTCGGTGTGGTTGAGCACCGTGGTCAGCACCTGCTGCCGGTGGTTGATGGTGGTCGAGGTGGCGAACGCGCAGATACCGCCGAGCACCGCCAGGACGATCCCGATGCTCAGGATGCGGCCGGGCGTGGTGGAGATGAACCACCAGCGCGGATGGGCTGGTTCGGCCGGCGACCGCGACCCCTGCGGCTCTGTCGACGGGTGCGCCAGCTCGACCGTCACGTGTTATCAGCCCTCAACTTTCGCGGCCACTGGAACGCTGCACCAACCTCTATAAGCGAATTCTAAGAGAATCTTGCGGCGGATGGGTGGAGGCAGACCAATTGACCAGGCGATCACGTGCATATCCTGAACTCGTGCAGGGCGACGGTGACGGTTGGGTGGTCTCCCACAGCGGCGCCCATTACTGGGGTCGCTTCGGCGCGGCCGGTCTGCTGCTGCGGGCCCCGCGGCCGGACGGGACCCCCGCGGTGCTGCTGCAGCACCGCGCGGTGTGGAGCCATCAGGGCGGAACCTGGGGCCTGCCGGGCGGTGCCCGCGACAGCCACGAGACCCCGGAGGAGACCGCGGTCCGCGAGGCGCACGAGGAGGCCGGCCTGCACGGCGAGCTGCTGACCGTGCGGTCGACGGTGGTCACGGCCGAGGTCGGCGGGCTCGGCGGCGCGCGTTGGACCTACACCACCGTGGTCGCCGACGCGACCGAGTTGCTGCACACCGTGCCCAACGGGGAAAGCGCCGAGATGCGCTGGGTCGCTGAGGACGAGGTGGCCGAGCTGCCGCTGCATCCGGGCTTCGCCGCGAGTTGGCACCGGCTGCGCACGGCCACGGCCCTGGTGCCCCTGGGTCACGCCGACGAACGACGGCGGCACCTGCCCCGCACCATCGAGATCGAGGACGGCGTCTTCGTCTGGTGCATGCCGGGGGACGCCGACGAGGAGCCGTCGCACCTCAGTCGGCGGATCAGCTCGCTGCTGCAAGCGCCGAACTGAGCCGCTGCGCCGCGGCCAGGGGGTCGGCGGTCGCCGTGATCGCGCGCACCACCACGATCCGACGCGCGCCGGCGCCGAGCACCTCGGGCAGTCGCCGCTCGTCGATGCCACCGATCGCGAACCATGGCTTCTCGCCGCCGAGATCGGCGGCCGCCCGCACCAGCCCCAGGCCCGGCGCCTCGCGGCCCGGTTTGGTCGGGGTGGGCCAGCACGGGCCGACGCAGAAATAGTCCGCCGCGCCCTCGGCGGCCGCGGCGGCCTGGCCGGAGTCATGGCTGGACAGCCCGAGCAACATGTCGGGCCCGACGATTTCCCGGGCGGTCTCCAGCGGCAGGTCGCCCTGCCCCAGGTGCAGCACGTCGGCGCCCGCCGCGCGGGCGATGTCCGCCCGGTCGTTGACCGCGAACAGGGCGCCGTGCTGGCGGGCCGCCTCGGCCAGGATCTCGCACGCCGCCAGCTCGTCGCGCGCCTCGAGGGCCCCGAACCGCTGCTCACCGGGCGACCCCTTGTCGCGCAGCTGGATGATGTCGACCCCGCCGGCCAGCGCGGCGTCGGCGAACTCGGCCAAATCGCCGCGCTCCCGGCGCGCGTCGGTGCACAGATATAACCGCGCGGATGCCAGGCGGATAACTCGCTGATGCACACCGCGACGCTAGCGCGCTAGCGTGGGAGCCGAAGAACATACAGACACGGGAGTCCCGGGAACGGGGTCTGAGAGTGGGCGCGCCTGCCCTTACCGTCACACCTGATCCGGGTCATGCCGGCGAAGGGAGGCCCCAGGATGGACAGGATGCCATCAGACCCCGGGTCGCTGGCAGTCATCGGCGGCGGCGTCATCGGGCTGGCGGTCGCGCGCCGCGCCGCCCAGGCCGGCTGGTCGGTCCGGGTGCACCGCACTTCCGACAAGGGCGCGTCGTGGGTCGCCGGCGGCATGCTGGCCCCGCACAGCGAGGGCTGGCCCGGTGAGGAGCGGCTGCTGCAGCTGGGGCTGGAGTCGCTGCGGCTCTGGCGCGAGGGCGGTTTCCTGGACGGGCTCCCGGCGCAGGTGGTCACCGCCCGCGAGTCGCTGGTGGTCGCCGTCGACCGGGCAGACGTCGCCGACCTGCGCACCGTCGCCGACTGGCTGTCCGCGCAGGGGCATCCGGTGGTCTGGGAGTCGGCCGCCCGGGATCTGGAACCACTGCTGGCGCAAGGCATCCGGCACGGCTTTCGGGCCCCCACCGAGCTGGCGGTGGACAACCGCGCGGTGCTGGACGCCCTATCCGCGGAATGCGAGCGCCTGGGGGTGCGGTGGGCGCCGCCGGCGCACGACCTAACGGTCGACGGCGACGCGGTCGTGATCGCCAACGGCATCGACGCCCCCGCGTTGTGGCCTGGCCTGCCGGTGCGCCCGGTCAAGGGCGAGGTGTTGCGCCTGCGCTGGCGACGGGGGTGTATGCCCGTGCCGCAGCGCGTCATTCGGGCCCGCGTGCACGGGCGGCAGGTGTACCTGGTTCCACGTGCGGACGGGGTGGTCGTCGGCGCCACCCAGTACGAACACGGGCGCGACACCGCCCCGGTGGTCTCCGGAGTGCGGGACCTGCTCGACGACGCTTGTGCGGTGTTGCCCGCGCTCGGCGAATACGAGCTGGCCGAGTGCGCCGCCGGGCTGCGCCCGATGACACCGGACAACCTGCCCCTGGTGCAACGCCTGGACGAGCGAACCCTGGTGGCCGGCGGCCACGGCCGATCCGGATTCCTGCTTGCGCCGTGGACCGCGGAACAGATCGTCTCTCAACTGGCCCCGGTCGGAGCCCCGTCATGATCGTGGTGGTCAATGAGCAGCAGGTCGACGTCGACGAGCAGACCACGGTGGCCGCGCTGCTGCAGTCGCTGGGCTACCCGGACCGGGGCGTCGCGGTGGCGATGGGCGACGCCGTGCTACCGCGATCCAACTGGACGACAACGCTTTTCGACGGCGCGCGGCTCGAAGTGGTGACGGCGGTGCAGGGTGGCTGAATCGAAGCTCACGATCGGCGACCGCAGCTTCGCCTCGCGGCTCATCATGGGGACCGGGGGAGCGGCCAGCCTGGCCGCGCTGGAGGAGGCGCTGGTCGCGTCGGGCACCGAGTTGACCACCGTCGCGATGCGGCGGGTCGACGCGGAGGGCGGGACGGGCCTGCTGGACCTGCTCAACCGGCTCGGTATCACGCCGCTGCCAAATACCGCGGGGTGCCGCAGCGCGGCCGAGGCGGTGCTCACCGCCCAGCTGGCCCGTGAGGCGCTGAACACCAACTGGGTCAAGCTGGAGGTGATCGCCGACGAACGCACCCTGCTGCCCGACGCGGTCGAATTGATCCGGGCCGCAGAGCAATTGGTCGACGACGGGTTCGTCGTACTGCCCTACACCAATGACGACCCGGTGTTGGCGCGTCGGCTCGAAGACGCCGGATGCGCGGCGGTGATGCCGCTGGGTTCGCCGATCGGCACCGGGCTTGGCATCACCAACCCGCACAACATCGAGATGATCGTCGCCCGGGCCGGCGTTCCGGTGGTGCTCGACGCCGGCATCGGCACCGCCAGCGACGCCGCGCTGGCGATGGAGTTGGGTTGCGATGCCGTGCTTTTGGCCACCGCGGTGACCCGCGCCGCCGATCCGGCGACGATGGCGGCCGCGATGGCCGCCGCCGTCACCGCCGGCTATCTGGCCCGGCGGGCGGGCCGAATTCCCAAGCGCTTCTGGGCCCAGGCGTCCAGCCCCGAACGATGAAACGCTATGTCGCGCTGGGCAGTTCGATGGCCGCCGGCCCCGGCATCGGGCCCCGTGCCGCGGATGCCCCCTGGGGCTCCGGCCGCTCGGCGCGCAACTATGCGCACCTGGTCGCGCAGCGATGCGACCTCGATCTGGTAGACGTCACCTTTTCCGGCGCGACCACCGCCCACGTGCTTGCCGACCACCAGCGCGGCGCGCCGCCCCAGATCACCGCGCTGAACGGCTCGGAAGGCCTGGTGACCATCACGATCGGCGGCAACGACGTCGGCTACATCCCGCTGCTGATGGCCGCCTCCTTGCCGCGAGCCGTCCGGCGCCTGCCGTTGCTCGGTCGGCGCCTTTCCCTGCTGCTGGACCGGGACGCGCGGAATCAGGCCCTGGACGCGGTGTTCGAGTCGTTGTGCGCGGTCGGTCTCGGGGGGGGGGGGGGGGGCCCCCGGGGGCCCGGGGGGGGGGGGGGCGCCCTCAGGTCAGGGCGCGGTCGTTTCCGCGACACATAACCTATGCAGATGACACGCGGCAAACCGTCGCACTCGGTTATGCCTCGTGACGTCGACGGGGCTCAGCGCGCGAAATCCCACTGGCCGAAGTCGGGCGCCAGGACCTCGTCGATGTCCACGTTGATCCCGCCGAGCAGCGGGCTGGGGTTGCTCGGGCTGTTGACCACGGACTGGTAGAGCACAGCCGCGGGTTCGCGCTGTCCATGCGACCACGACTTCGTCTGCCACGCCCACCGGTGCCCGGGCGTGGTCGAGTTTCCTATGACGCCGTCGCGGATCGCCCAGCCGCACGCGCCGGCATGGCCGTAGATGCCGGTGCGACCCACGCCCAGGACCGAGTTGATTCCGCGAAACCATTGGACGGCAACGCTATTCCAGGTGTTGACGTCGATGTCGTCGTCGATGCTGAAAAAGATCGGGGCCGAGCCCGGGCCCCCGGCCGCGGCGTGCAGCCGCGATGCGGTCTGCGCATCGGCCACGCCGCCGTCGTAGCCGCGCGTGCAGTCCGAAGGGTCGGGCCACCCGGGTTTGCCGTACTGGAAGTTACTGACGATCTGGAGACCCGCCGCGCGCAGCGCGTCCGCGTACTCGCGCGTGATGGGCTTTGCCTCGAAATTGGCCCCCGGCCGTGACTCCGACACATAATTCACCACCCCGCCATAACCCGCGGATTTGATCTCGTCCGGGGCAATCCTGCGCTCGGCGAAATCGATCAGCCGCATGTCGGCGGCGAATGCCTTTGGCCCCGCGGTGTTGGTGGCCAGCGTTGCGAGGCCGAGTAAAGCCGGCGCGGCGGCAAATTTCAGGGCGTCGCGCCTCGACACCCATCGCGGCGCGCCGCGTTCGCCTGCTGCAGCCGAATCCTGCACCGCGCGATGGTAACAAATAGCGCCCGACCTGGGCGAACTGCGGCGCGGGCACACCGGCTGGCCCCGGGCACGTCGACGAAGCCATCGGCCGCCGACCCGAGCGCCCCGCTCGCCCCGCCATGGCGTCGGAGCTGTGCTCCCGCCGGCGCCCACCGGCTCATCACCTGCGGCTGGGTATAGCGTCGAATACCTCGTGCCGCGCGGGGGCCCGGCCGAACGGTTCAATCCCGTTCGGGGCCGAATGGCATGATCTTTGGGTGCCGGATTTCCGTCAGACCGTTTACCCGGGAGCCGGTGACGCCCGAGCTCGTTGCGCTCGATTAGGTGATCGAACTATAGTCTGGACACATGTCCAGTTTGCTGTCGCGGGGTTCGGGAGCCCGTTGACCGCGATGGATTCGGCGCCATTCCGCGGCCATTCACCAGCAAAGAAGAGTTGAGTATGCGAATTGCCCTGCTGTCCTACCGTAGTAAAACCCATTGCGGCGGACAGGGCGTCTACGTGCGCCATCTCAGCCACGGTCTGGTGGAACTGGGTCATGACGTCGAGGTGTTCTCCGGCCAGCCCTACCCCGACCTGCTCGACCCGCGGGTGCGGCTGACCAAGGTGCCGAGCCTCGACCTTTACCGCGAACCCGACCCCTTCCGCGTGCCAAGGCCCAGCGAGATTCGCGACTCGATCGACCTGTTGGAACTGCTCACCACGTGGACGGCTGGTTTTCCGGAACCCCGGACGTTCACCATGCGCGCCGCGCGGTTGCTGGCGGCCCGGATGGCCGACTTCGACGTCGTCCACGACAACCAGAGCCTGGGCACCGGGCTGCTCACCATCGCGGGTGCGGGACTGCCTGTGGTGGCCACCGTGCATCATCCCATCACCCGTGACCGGGTGCTCGACCTGGCGGCCGCGCGATGGTGGCGAAAGCCGTTGGTGCAGCGCTGGTATGGATTCCTGGCGATGCAGCAGCAGGTGGCGCGCCAGATCCCGGACCTGCTGACGGTCTCGTCGTCGTCGGCCGCCGACATCGTGAGCGACTTCGGGGTCTCGCCGGACCAGCTGCATGTGGTGCCGCTAGGCGTGAACACCGACTTGTTCAAGCCGGGATCCCTTCCCCGGCAACCTGGGCGGGTCATCGCGATTGCCAGTGCCGATACGCCGCTGAAGGGTGTGCGCACCTTGCTGCATGCGGTCGCTCGGCTGCGTACGAGCAGGGATCTCGAGCTGCGGCTGGTCGCCAAGGTGGAACCCAACGGGCCCACCCACAAACTCATCGCCGAGCTCGGAATCTCCGACATGGTCCACATCACCAGCGGGCTTTCCGACGCCGAGCTGGCCGCGTTGTTCGCCTCGGCCGAAGTCGCCTGCATTCCCTCACTCTACGAAGGGTTTTCGCTACCGGCGGTGGAGGCGATGGCCAGCGGAACGCCGATCGTCGCGAGTCGGGTCGGTGCGCTCCCGGAAGTCCTCGGCACCGACGGCGCGTGCGCCGAACTGGTACCGCCCGCCGACGTCGACGCGCTCACCCGTGCCCTCGGAGACCTGCTGGACTCGCCGGAGAAGCGACGGAGCCTGGGCAAAGCGGGACGAACCCGCGCGGTCAACGTGTTCAGCTGGGAAGCCGTGGCCGCCCAAACCGTGCGGGTGTATGAGCGGGCGATCGCACGCAACGCCGCCTCGGCCACTCCCGAAGGGGAAACGCAATGCTGACAGTCGATTTCGACCGGCTACGGGTGGGGCCGGCGACGAAGGTCATCGACGTCGGCTGCGGAGCAGGCCGGCATGCCTTCGAAGCGTACCGGCGCGGTGCCGACGTGGTCGCGTTCGACCGCGATGAGGCCGAATTGCGTTCGGTGGATACCATTTTGCGCGCGATGGCCGAAACCGGTGAGGCGCCTGCCGGTGCGTCGGCGAAGGTGGTGGTCGGTGACGCCCTGAAGTTGCCGTACGCCGACGAGACGTTCGACTGCGTGATCGCGTCCGAAATCTTGGAGCACATACCGCACGACGACGCCGCGATCGCCGAATTGATCAGGGTGCTCAAGGCCGGCGGCACTCTGGCGGTCAGCGTGCCACGCTGGCTTCCGGAGCGGGTGTGCTGGCTATTGTCCGACGAATACCACAGCAACGAGGGCGGCCACGTACGCATCTACCGGGCCAGCGATCTGCGCGCCAAGATCTCGGATGGCGGAATGGAATTGACGCATTCCCACCACGCGCACGCACTGCACTCCCCCTTCTGGTGGTTGAAATGCGCTGTGGGCGTGTCGAACACCGATCACCGAGCCGTGTCGGCGTATCACCAACTCCTGGTATGGGACCTGACGCAACGGCCGAAGATCACGCAGCTGGCGGAATCGCTGCTCAATCCGCTGGTCGGCAAGAGCGTGGCGATGTATTTCGTCAAACAACCGCCGGCCGAAAGCCAGGCGACGGTGGGATATTCAGTTGCGTCGGTCTAACCCACCATCGGTCCCGGGCGTCCTGAGTCCCGAGCAATGCCGTCGCACCGCGCTGTCGATCGCGGCCATGCAGGAGCCCACCGGGGCCATCCCCTGGTCTGAGGGGGGCCACACCGACCCGTGGGATCACGTGGAGTGCGCGATGGCGCTCACCGCCGCCGGGCTGCTGGAATCGGCGCGCGCCGCGTTCGAATGGAGCCGTCGCACGCAGCGGCCGGACGGCTCCTGGCCCATCCAGCTCCGCGCGGGCGTCGTCGAAGATGCCAACAGCGACAGCAACTTCTGCGCCTACATCGCCACCGGCGTCTGGCATCACGTGCTCGTCACCGGCGACCGGCGCTTCGCCGCTCAAATGTGGCCGGTCGTGCACAAGGCGATCGACTTCGTCATCGACTTACAGGTCGGCTATGGCGAAATCTGTTGGGCCCGTGGTGAAGCCGGCCCTTTGAACGAAGCGCTGCTGACCGGTTGCGCAAGCGTCTTTCACAGCATGCGGTGCGCCTTGGCGCTCGCGGCCCTGGTCGGCGAGCCTCAGCCGGAGTGGGAACTGGCGCTGGGCCGACTGGGACACGCGTTAGCCGCGCACCCCGAGGCGTTCACCGAGAAGGACCGCTACTCGATGGACTGGTACTACCCCATTCTCGGTAGCGCGCTGCGGGGGCCCGCGGCGGCCGCGCGCATCGAACAGCGCTGGGACGACTTCGTGGTCGGCGGACTGGGCATCCGCTGTGTGGTGGACCGACCCTGGGTAACCGGCGCCGAGACCTGCGAGCTGGTGATGGCGCTGGACGCCATCGGTCAGCGGTCCGCCGCCCATCGCCAGTTCGGCGCCATGCAGCATCTCCGCGAGGAGGACGGCTCTTACTGGACGGGTTTGGTGTTCGCGGACGGGAAACGCTGGCCCGAGGAGCGCACCACTTGGACGGGAGCGGCGATGATCCTCGCCGCGGACGCGCTGTCGAACACCACTGCGGGCGCCGGGATTTTCCGCGCCGAGGGATTGCCGATGGGTCTGCAGACCGACTTCGACTGCGAATGCGTCTCCACAGGTCCCGGCTGGTGACGTGAGTCCGGCTAGGTCTGCTCGCCCGGCTGACCGCTGACACGTTCCAGGACCCTTAGCGATCCGGTGGCCGAAACCTCCCGGAACTGTCCGGAATCGATAGCGCGACAGTAGATGTAGTAAGGGGGCCGTCCGCCGTCCCTGGGGTCCGGGAAGACGTCGTGAATAGCCAGCGCGCCGCCGACGGCCACCCACTTCGCCCATCCGTCGAAGTCCTGGTTCGCCGCGGCCTCACTGTGGCCGCCGTCGATGAACAAGAATCGCAGCGGTGACCGCCACCCGGAGGCGACGATCGGCGACTTGCCCACGACGGCGACGACGTGGTCGTCCAGCCCCGCCGCATCGAGCGTGCGCCGGAAGGTCGGCAGGGTGTCGAACAGCCCCGTGACCTCGTCGACCAACGCGGCATCGTGGTATTCCCAGCCGGCCTGGTGCTCCTCGGAGCCGTGGTGGTGGTCGATCGTGTAGAGCACGCCCGCGGTTTGTTGGGCCGCGGCGCCGAGCAACAGGGTGGATTTGCCGCAATACGTGCCGATTTCGACGGCGACTCCGCCGTCGAGATACCGCAGCGCGGCTTCGTAGAGCGCCCGTCCCTCGTCGGCGGGTAGGAACCCCTGCACCTGTTCGGCCAGCGCGAACAGGCGTTCGGGCGCACTCGCGTCGACGTGACTCATCAGCTGAACCTATCGTTCGCGCCACCGGTGCCCCCACGGTGGTCGGGGTCGCCGCCGCGCGACCGGACTGAGGTCGCTTTGCCTAAGCCCAGCGGCCGGGCCGGGACCGCTTTACCATCATGCTGTGCTTGCCCGCAGACTCCGTGACATCAGCCTGGCGGCGGTCCTCATCGCGGCCGCACCGGCGTTGCCCGCTGCCCTCCCGGCGTCCGCAATTCCCAGCGCCGCGGCCGCCACCTGCCCCCAGGTGCAGGTGGTCTTCGCCCGCGGACGGATGGAGTCGCCGGGACCGGGGGTGTTGGGCAACGCGTTCATCAGTTCGCTGCGATCCAAGGTCAACAAGAACATCGGCGTCTATGCCGTGAATTACCCCGCCGACACCGAGGTTGCTCAGGGTGCCAACGACATGAGCCACCACGTTCAGGACATGATCAACAATTGCCCGAATACCCGGCTGGTGCTCGGCGGCTACTCGCTCGGCGCGGCGGTGACCGACGTGGTCCTCGCGGCGCCCATCGGCGCGTTCGGCTTCGACAGCCCCCTGCCGCCGGGCGCCGACCAGCACATCGCTGCGGTGGCCCTCTTCGGCAACGGCAGCCAGTGGGTCGGTCCGATCACCAACTTCAACCCGACCTACAACGACCGGACCATCGAGTTGTGCCACGGCGCCGACCCCATCTGCAACCCCGCCGACCCGAACACCTGGAACGCGAACTGGCCGCAACACCTCGCCGGTGCGTACATCGACGCGGGCATGGCGAATCAGGCGGCCGACTTCGTCGCCGGCAAGCTCTGAGCGATCCGGCGCGCCGGATCGCTACAGGCGGTAGTGAGCGAGCTAAGCCCGCGACGTAACCCGCTCCGGCGATCTCGCGGTCCGACGCCGTCGTGCCCGCAGTCCCACGTACCCGAGCAGCAGACCCGCGCCGATCTCGGCGACCGCGGTGACCCACGAGAACCAGGTGACGTTGATGCGCGGCCCGGACGTGAAGCTGTCCTGGAAGTCCGGCAGGAACGTCGGCAGCACATGGGCATAGACGAACAGCGCGGCGCTGCCGAAACCCACCGCGATCGCCGCCTCGGGCGCCCGCGGGTGATGACGCAGGACGAGCACGACGGCGATCAGCACGACGATGCCCTGGATGGTGCCGCCGACCATGATCGACGGCGGCGATGCCGCCATTCCCCGCCGAAAATGATCGATTGCGTGCAGGGCGTAGGCGGCGGCGAACCCGATCATCGCCGTGGTGAGCGGACGGTGCGCTGTGCTCGAAAACCAATTGTTCGACATCGCTTTCCCCAATCGACTTCTACTACTCACGGTAGTAAACGGTGGGAATGATGTAAACGGCGCACACCGAAAATCTCGGGGCATCGCCGTGGCTCTCGCGCCACGGCTGCCCTCTATGGCGGAGCGCTGCCCCGGACGGAGTTATCGAAATGATTTTGCGGCTCGATTATCGCGTGGGAGCGGGTCCACGCCCGGTACGCCTATTGCGCAATTTACGCACGGAAATGTTCAGGCCGGGGTGTTGGTGCTGGAGTAGAGCTTGAAGTCGCGGATCAGCGGAATGACCTCGCCACCGGCGACCGCGGCACGCTGGCTGGCGCGGAAAGCGGGGTGACGACGCATCGCCTCACGGCGTTCGCGTTCCTGGCGCCGAGCCGCAGCCCATCGCGGGTGGGACTGAAGGGAAATAACCGTCGCTCCCGTTGAATTCGCCACGATCGTTAACTCCTCCCAGTGCAACCCGCAAAAGCTACGCCTTCTGGTTATCGGCTTGTGATCTCAGGATGCCCGGCCGATCCTGAGGCCAAACCACCCACGAAGTTGAGAATTAGCCATGAATTTCGACTAATCCCGCCGCCGTTACCGCGCCGCCGTCCGTGCTGGCCCGCCCGCGATTCGAAACGTTAGCGGCGAGCACCGACAGATTTCGGAGTTCGGTCGGGACGGCGGTGGCTGCTATCGTCCCCGCGTATGCCCAAGATGGACCGCCGCCGCATGATGTTGACCACCGGGATCGGCGTGCTGGCAGCCGCGCTGCCTGCGCCGGATGCCCTGGCCAGCCCGGGTCGCACACCCGCTCCCGCCGCTCCCAGCGGCCAAACCGGCACCTACATTTTTCACGACGAATTCGACGGACCCGCCGGCTCAGCGCCGGATTCGTCGAAGTGGACGGTGGCGAAGGCCCGCGAATCCATCAAGGACCCGACATATTGGGAGCTGCCCGAGCACATCGGGCAGTACCGCGACGATCGTCGCAACGTCTTCCTCGACGGCAACTCCAACCTGGTTCTCCATGCCGCCAAGGATGGCCCCACCTACTACAGCGGCAAAGTCCAAAGCCTCTGGCGGGGTGGCGTCGGCCATACCTGGGAAGCCCGTATCAAGCTCAACTGCCTGACCGCCGGTGCCTGGCCGGCCTACTGGCTGGGCAACGATGACCAGGGCGAGATCGACGTGATGGAGTGGTACGGCAACGGCAGTTGGCCCTCGGCCACCACCGTGCACGCGAAAGCCAATGGCGGCGAATGGAAGACCCACAACATTGCGATGGACAGCGCCTGGCACACCTGGCGCACGCAGTGGGATGAGGCCGGCATCCGGTTCTGGAAGGACTACTCCGACGGGGCCCAGCCGTATTTCGACGTGCCGGCGAGCTCGCTGCCCGATTGGCCGTTCAACGGACCGGGCTACACGGTCTACCCGGTGTTCAATCTGGCGGTGGCAGGTTCCGGCGGCGGCGATCCGGGACCGGGAACCTATCCCGCCGACATGCTCGTCGACTGGATCCGCGTCTGGTAGGCGGGTTCAGTGGGTGAGCAGGGCGACCGCACTCGACGATTTGCCGCCCGGACGGCGCAAATCCGGCCGAGGCAGCCAGGCAAGCGGACGCATCCAGATCGGTAGGCGATGCAATCGGTGGGCGGCCACCAGTACCGACTCAGCCTCGACGGTCCGCCAACCAAGGTCTTCGAAAAAGGCCAGGCCGTTGTCGGGTGCGAATTTGAACGGCGCGTTTTCCGAGATGCCGGCGACGTTCTTGTTGATCCGCTTCTTCAGGCCCGGAAAGGCGAAATCGAGCATCCACCACGCGACCTCGGGGCGCTTGATCGCGTCTGAAAGCCCGACGACGGCGGTGGGCTCGAGGTACATCGACAGGCCCTCGGTCAGCACGAAGGCCTTCGCCGCACCATCCAGCGCGTCGTTGAAGAACGTGTCTCGGGCGCGCGGGTCGGCGAGGTCAACCGCTATGCGTCGGAGCCGGCAGCGCGGGGTCTGATCGCCGAGTACTTGCGTCTTTTCCTCGAGCAACTTGGGCAGATCGGCCTCGACCCAGGTGAGATCGGGTGGGAGGTCTAAGCGATAGGGCCGGGTGTCCAGACCGGCGGCCAGATTCAGCACCCGGTCGCAGCCGTTCGCGAGCGCGTCGGCGATGGCGTCGTCGATGAGCTTGGTGCGCGCGACCAACCAAAAACCGCTGCGATCGGTCCAGCGAACGTTGTCGACGATCGCGCGGCCGTGTTCGCCGGCGAGACGCTCCGCCAGCGGGTCGCTGAACAGCGCGTCGGGGCGGGCCGATTCGGTTGCCCGATGCAACGCCGTCCACCGGGCCGTATCGGAAACATGGGTGATCGTTTGGCCTGGGCGTGACATACGTTGCGTTATAGCAAGCCCCGCTGCCGCTCTACTGACCGGCCTTGCCGCCGGCGAGCCACGCTTCCGTCACCCCGCGGGTCTGGGGCGGTGGGTAGACGGTGTCCGGTCGGCCGATTTGGCCGACCTTGACCGTCCACGCCGATGATGAGCGGTCGATGCAACTCCCGGCGCCCTGGCTGGGCAGCCACAGCACCGCGGTATTGCCACCGCCGCCGGTGCCGCACCCGTACACCGGGACATACCCGTCGGCGCGACCGCCCCAGGCGCCACCGTTGCGGAACAGGCACCGCGTGCCGTCGTCGAGAGTCAGCGCGAACGGGTCCGGGGTTGTGGGTGCCTGCACGGGCGGCAGCGGGCCGTCGTAGTTCACCCGATGCATGCGCTTGTCCCAGGGATTGTCCACGCACAGCAGCGATCCGGGTGTCGAGGGCCAACAGGTGAGGGCGCCCGCCGCGGTTGGCGAGCAGGAGTAGACGTTGTCGGCCAGCGCCGACGGCGACGGTGAAGAGCACTCGCTGGCCTGGCCGACGTTGCCCGGTCCGGACGCCACCTGGTAACCGTTCATCGGTTGGCCATCGGGCCCGACGGCCACGACGGTGATCTGCTGGGTGGGCGGCGGATCCGCGGCAGCCGGCCCGGGCGGCGACAGGATCGTCGCTGTCAGCACCGTCAGCGCGGCGACGGGGACACCGGCGATTCGCGACATCACGTTCACCGCGCAAAACCTTTCGTACGGCGGCCCCCTTGTTGAAGGGTACGGTGCGCATATGTCCGATCGAAACCGTCGTTTTCTGCTCCGCGAACGCCCCACCGGCCGCATCGGCCCGGACACCTTCGAACTGAGCGAGGAGGCGGTGCCCGAGATCGGCGACGGCGAGGCGCTGGTGCGCGTCGACTGGATCTCGCTCGACCCGACCAACCGCATGTGGATCAACGACACCCCGACATACCTCCCCCCGGTCGGGCTCGGCGAGGTCATGCGCGCCGCCGGGATCGGCGAGGTCGTCGCGTCCAAGAGCTCCACCTACGCGGTCGGACAGCAGGTGCAAGGCCTGCTCGGCTGGCAGGAGTACGCGGTCCTCACGGACACGGCGATGGTGAACCCGGTGGACGTGGCACCCGGCATCTCGCCGAGCGCCTACCTGGGTGCGCTCGGGATGACCGGGCTCACCGCGTGGATCGGGATCCGTGAGATCGGCAAGCCGCGGCCGGGCGAGACCGTCGTCGTCTCCGCGGCCGCGGGTGCGGTCGGGTCGGTCGCCGGCCAACTCGCCAAGGCCGCCGGCGCTCGCGTCGTCGGGATCGCCGGCGGGCCCGAGAAGTGCGCGCTACTCACCGACCAGCTCGGCTTCGACGCGGCCGTCGACCACCGAGCCGACGACTGGGCCGCCCAGCTGGCGGCGGCGACGCCCAAGGGCATCGACGTCGACTTCGAAAACGTCGGCGGCGACCTGATGGACGCCATCTTCGCGCGCCTCAACATCGGCGCCCGCGTCGCGCTCTGCGGCCTGATCTCCGGCTACAACGCGGAAGACCCCCCGCCGGGCCCCCGCGCATTCGGCAATCTGCTCATCCAGCGCGCCACATTGCAGGGTTTCATCGTCCTCGACCACTTCGGGCGCGCGCCGGAAGCGATCGGCGAGATCGCGGGCCTGATCGAGGCGGGAAAGCTCACCCCGCTCGAGACCCTCGTCGAGGGCTTCGAGCAGCTGCCAACGGCGATCAACATGCTCTTCGACGGCAAGAACGTCGGCAAGCTGGTGGTCAAGGTCGGCTGATCCTCAGCCGAATTCGAGTAGGGCGAAGACGCCGCGATAAGGCTTCGCGGGCGGAAAGCGCCAGAACGCGGGGTATAGCTTGCCGAAGAAGAAGCCCCGCCCCGCGGGCATCGGTACATCGTGCACGGCACGGATGCCGGGCACGCCTTCCGCCAGCTTCGCCAGTTGACGCACCGAGAGGCTGAAGGGCATCGGCGGTACCCGGTAGCGCTTGGACGATCGCAGCCCCCTTCGCGCGACCTTCTTGACGATCGTCGGCGGCAGGTCGAAGAACATCCGGCCGCCGGGAAATCGCTTGGCGCACTGGGTGATCAGTCCCAGCGCCTCGTTGGGCTGTAGGTACATCAGCAACCCTTCGGCGGTGACGAACACGCCGTTGCCGGTGTCGACCTTGTCCATCCAGCTGTAGTCGAGTGCGGACTGCGCGAGATGAGTGATCCGCGTGGATTGCGGCAGCAGCCGCTGCCGAAGGTCGATGACCTGAGGCAAATCCACCGAAAGCCAACTGAATTGCGCGCCGGGTAGGGCGCGGTCCAGGCGCCAGAAAGACGTCTGGAAACCTTCGGCAAGCGCGACCACGGTCGCCCTGGGATGCGCGGTCAGGTAATCGATTGCGCACCGATCGACGGCCAGCGAACGCAGCGCCATCTCCTGGCCCCTGCGCCCGAACTTCTCGAAGTCGAAGTCGAAGGACTCCACCAGCCTGACGGCCATCGGATCGTCGATGATCGGGTCCGGGCGCCCGGCCTGATATGCCCTGCCGTAGAGGGTCAGCAGCGCCGTTTCCGAAACACCGGTCAGCAGCGTGGCATCCACCTTCTGGCTGTCTTGATTCGTCATCACGCCAAACCGTAACCGGCTCAGCGCCGAACGTAGGTGCCTACGCGCCGTCTCATGTCGAGCGGCTAGGCCGGTGCGGAAGCCGGATCGATCGGAATCGCGATCTCGTTGCGACGCCGCATCGGCAGCGTCCAGGGCGGATCGTAGAACCAGGCCTCGGCCTCTCCGGTGGTCTTGATCCCGTTGTCCCGCAATGTTTTCCTGAGCTCATCGGTGCGAGACGCGACCGCCTTGGGGCTGCGGTCACCGCTGAATCGCAGCACGGCTACGGTCGCGGACGGCACGGTGACGAGGCGGACCTGATCGTCTTTGGGCGCGGGAAGGGTCTCCATCGTCCACTTCTCGGGCATGAAAAACCGGATCACCCAGCCACTCTCGGCGCTGGCGGACTGTACGACGGGCGCGGTCATCGCGATCTGCTGGCCACGACGGCCCGGCTGCTGGCTGACGGGTGCCGTCATCGAGATCGATTCGTTGCCCCGATTGCCGCCGAATATGTATCCCGCCAGTCGTCGGAACCCCACGTCACGAGCGCGGTTTTCGTCGGCGTCGACTGTAGTCTCGGCGGCAATCCGCGGACCGTAGCGGCGTATCTCGACGGTGCCGGTGAGCGGATGGCGCGTGTACTTCGGTTCCTCGAGGCCAACGCGAATGCCGCCCACCGCCAGAACCGATTCGGCGACCTGCTCGGCGAGCTTGATCGGGTTCATCATCAAAACCATTTGACCCACCAGGCCCCGATGACGCAAGTGCGGTCACTCCCCAACGACGGTGTCACCCGACCCTTGTCTTTCGTCGTGGGCGAGGGTAACGCGCGTCCTCCCCGGTGGCGGGTTGGGATCGGTAGCCGACCCGGGGATCTGTACTTGGCGCAACGACGACGCCAGTCCGGCGCCGCCCCACGAAAGGAAGTCAGAAATGAAGATCGTCCCGGCCAGCATCGAAGAGCAGATCAACCGGGTGGACCGGCAGCGCAGCCTCTACATCGGGCTCAGCGCCGGCGCCGTGGCGCTGTGGAGCGCTTTCCGGCTGATCTGGGCCCTCTACATCGGGATGACATTCGGCTGGTTCTTGGGGTCGATGGTCTTCCAGTTGGTGCTGTGGGGCGTGATCGGTGCGGTCTCGGCGGTTGCGGCCGCTGGGTTCCTGACCCGCTACGCCAAGGGCTCTTGACTCGTCCGTAGCAGCGCGAAGTTCCGAACCTCATGGAGGTTCGGAACTCTTGCGTTCGAAGGCTAGAGCTGGGCCCAGACCGACTTCGTCTTCAGGTAGGCCTCGATGCCCTCACGCCCGAACTCGTGACCCCAGCCGGACTGCTTGTAACCGCCGAACGGTACATCGTGGTCGAACACCAACTGGCAGTTCACCTGAACGCTGCCGGCCTGCAGCCGCTTGACGATGCGGTGGGCGCGGCCGAGGTTCTCCGTCCAGGCCGTGGCCGCCAGGCCGTAGGTGGTGTCGTTGGCCATGGCCACGGCCTCGTCCTCATCGTCGAACGGCAGGACACTGACCACCGGCCCGAAGATCTCCTGCTGATACAGCCGCATGCCGGGGTCGACGTTGGTCAGCACCGTCGGGTGCACGAAGTAGCCCTTGCGGTCCAGGCGGTAGCCGCCGGTCACCACTTCGACGCCGTCACTCTTGCCCTCGTCGATAAAACCCATGACGCGGGTCAGCTGCTTCTGGCTGATCAACGGTCCGCTGACGCAGCCCTCTTCGCTGGGCGCGCCCAGCTTGAACGTGTCAGCCATCAGCGCAATGCCTTCCACCACGCGGTCGTACACCCCACGCTGCACGAAAATCCTCGAGCCACATACGCATCCCTGCCCGGAGTGCACGAAGATGCCCAACGACGCCATCATGATCGCCTTGTCCAGGTCGGCGTCGTCGAAGATCAGCACCGGCGACTTCCCGCCGAGTTCGAGCATGACCTTCTTCAGGTTGCCGGCCGAGGCCCGCACGATCTCCTTGCCGACCTCGGTCGACCCGGTGAAGGCGACCTTCTCGACGTCGGGATGCGCGGTGATCGCCGCACCGGCGGTATGCCCGTAACCGGTCAGCAGGTTGACCACTCCCTCGGGGACACCGGCATCGTGAATCAGCCTGTCCAGCAAGACCGCCGACAGCGGGGTCTCCTCCGCGGGTTTGACGAGCATGCTGCACCCGGCCGCCAGCGCGGGCGCCAGCTTCGCGCTGGCATTGAAGATCGGGCCGTTCCACGGGAAGATCAGCCCCACCACGCCGAAGGGCTCCTTGAGCGTGTAGGCATGCATGTTGACGAAGGCGTCGGTGGCGATGCCGTCCGTCTTCACGTCATACGCGACGCCGTTGAGCTTGGAACACCAGCCCGCGTAGTAGCGGAAGAACTCCGAGCAGGTCGACATCTGCAACTGCGCCTGCATCAACGGCATGCCGGTGTTGAGCGAGTCGAGTTGGGCGAACTCTTCGGCATGCTCGTCGATCAAATCCGCGATACGCCACATGATCTTGGCGCGCTCGCGGCCCGGCAGCTGGGACCAGGCGCCCGATTCGAAGGAAGCCCTCGCCCGCGCGGCGGCACCGTCGACCGCCGCTTCCCCACAGTCGGTGAACTCGGTGATCGTCTCCTCGGTGGCGGGGTCGATGACCGCGATGACCTCGCCCGTTCCCGGGCGGTTTCGGAGGTCCTCCAATACCGTCTGCAGCGTCATCCGATCCCTTCCGTATCGCGGTGCCGTTCGGCCGGCACACAATGCTGAGCACTTGCTTAGCATTGTGTGTGCAGCCGGTCAAGGCCGCGTTCACGGATCAGACCGCGGCGCCGTGCCGCGAAAGCGGTTGGTATCGATTGGCTAGCGCAGCACTCAGCGCAGTTCCTGGATGCGGATCAGGTTGCCCGCGGGATCGCGGACCGCGCAGTCCCGCAGTCCGTACGGCTGTTCTGTCGGCTCCTGGACGATGTCGACGTCGTTGGCCTGCAGCTGCTCGAAGGTGCGGTCGAGGTCCTTGGTCGCCAACAGCAACGTGGCGTAGCTGCCCTTGGCCATCATCTCGGCGATGGTGCGCCGCTCGTCATCGGTGATGCCCGAGTTGGCGGCCGGCGGATTCAGGACGATCGACGTGTCGGGCTGGTTCGGAGGTCCCACGGTGATCCACCGCATCTTGCCCTTTCCGACGTCAAGGCGGACTTCGAAGCCGAGGGTGTCGCGGTAGAAGGCGAGCGAGGATTCCGGGTCGTCGTGTGGCAGGAAGCTCGAGTGAATCGTGATATCCATGGGGTCAGGCTAAGCGCGGCCCGGTGACCGATGCTTCTCGATTCCTGATCGGTCTGGTCACCTGTTTGGCCACGCAGGGCGGCATTCCGGCCAGCGTGTCCACCCCCAGGCGCCGGTAGGTGCTCGGCGGCACGCCGACCAGTTCGGTGAAGCGAGTGCTGAAGGTGCCCAACGAAGAGCAACCGACCGCGAAACACACATCGGTGACGCTCAGGTCGCCACGCCGCAGCAGCGCCATCGCGCGCTCGATGCGCCGCGTCATCAGATAGGAGTATGGCGACTCGCCGTAGGCACGGCGGAACTCGCGGCTCAGGTGGCCGGCGGACATGTGCACGTCACGCGCGAGCGCCTCCACGTCCAGCGGCCGTGCATACTCGCGATCGATCCGGTCCCGGACGCGGCGGAGCAGCGTGAGGTTGCGCAGGCGCTGCGCCGCGTCGGCTCCTTGGCGCACCGGTAATCCCTACGCGCCGACCAACTCTGGATGGAACTTGGTCGCCATCCGGCGCAGCCCGTCACGCCAGTCGACCGTCGTGCCGCCGATCAGCTCGTGCATCCGGACGCTGTCCGTGGGATTGCCGCGCAGCGCCTGAGCGCTCACCTCGAAGACCGGCTCCTTGCCCACCAGCGAGCCCAGGTAGCCACACCACTCCTGGATGCTGACCGTTTGGTCACCGCACCAGTTGACCGTGGTCGCCGGGACCGACGCCACCTCCAGCAGCTTCGGAATGGTCGCGATGATGTCGTCCTCGTGAATCGGGTTGTAGCGCGCGGGTTCCCCGGGCGGGACCGGGATCGGGATGCCCGCCAGCAGCATCTCCATGTGGTAGAACGGCCACCCGCCGTTGTCGCCGTATGGGACGTTGAGCCGGGCGACGGTGGTGGGCACTCCGAGGGCCCGCGCCATCGAACGGGCGACGACCTCCCCGGCGATCTTGGAGATGGAGTAGGTGGGGAACAGGCACTTGTGGTTGTCGCCCAGGGCGGCGGCCTCGGTTCGCGGATCGTCGCCCGGCGGGTCATAGACGGCGGCGGACGAACAATGCAGAAACGCCTTGGCATCGCGGCAGTGCGCCATGAGCAGACCCACCGACTCCGCATTGGCGGCGAGGTCCTTGTCCCAGTTCCCGCTCTTGGCCACTGCCAGGTTCAGGACGTACTCGAAATCGGTTGGCAGACTGGCGAAGTCACCTGCTGCCAGGTTGACCTTCTCGCATCGGACGCCAGCCTTCTCCAGGCCCTCCCGGGCCGCCGGATCGGTGAAGCGGGCAATGCCCCACACCTCGTTGTCGGCCGCGAGCGCCCGCGCAATGGGGGTTGCGATTTGACCGGTCGGACCGGTGATCAGGATCTTCGAGCCGCGCATGCGCTGATAGTAGCGACTCACAGCCCTGGTTGGTCGTCGATGATGCCGAGCCAGATCTGCGCGACGTCGATGGCGACTTTCTCGCTGATGAAGGCATGCTGCGTCCCGGTGTAGATGTCCCGGAAAGCGCGCTCCAACCGGGTACCCTCCCGGATCGAGCTGGTGCCCGCGACCAGGTGCGCCCACTCGGCGCAGCTTCGGGCCGTGTCGGTCGCAAAGACCGCCGCCACGCGCATGTCCGCGCGCAGCAACGGTGTCAGCTCCTCCCCCGACGCGACCGCGGCCTCGGCGGTGGTGAACGCGTCGAGCACCAGCAGCCGAGCGGCGCGCCAGGCCGCGCGGTGGTGCGCCAGCCCCTTCTGGAAGGTCGGGCGGCTGGCCAGCGACGCCATGTCACTCATCCGGAACTTCGTCGCCGCCAACTCCTGGACGTCGTCGAGCATGCTCTTGGCGACGCCCAGGGCCCACGACGCGTGACCGGCGGCGGTCACCGGCATCAGCCCCATCCGGGTGGCCGGCGACGTCCCGCGATACGGCTGACGCACAAAGAGCTCGAAGGTGCGGCTCGCCGGTACGAACACCTCCTGGGCGCTGTAATCATAGGACCCGGTTCCCTTGAGCCCCTGGACAAACCAGCCGTCGTTGAAGCTGATCTGATCCCGGGGAATCACCGCGACCCGCATCTCGGGGAAGCCCTCACTGATCCAGCGCATTTCGCCGTTGTCCATCGGAAGGAACCCGGCGGCGACGTACTGGGAATGCCCGATGCCCGAGCCGAAGTTCCACGACCCGCTCACCAGGTAGCCGCCATCGACGGCGGATCCCTGCCCGTTGGGGAAGAATTGGCCGCCCATCGTGACGCGGTTGTCGTGCGCCGTGAACACCTCGGCAAAACCCTCGTCGGGCAGATACGCCGCGACGGCGAAGGAAGATGGCAGGTTGGCGATGCCGACCCACCCGAAAGAGCCGTCCTGCCAAGCCATTTCGATCCAGGTTTCGATCATCTCGGTGAACGACGGCTCCGTACCGCCCGCCGGGGCCGGGTTGAACGCGGACATCAGCCCGGTCGCCCACATCTCGTCGACGATCGCCGGGGTAAGGGTGCGCATCCGCTCGGATTCTGCGGCCTCGGCGCGCACCAGGTCGCGCATTCCGCGGGCGAGCGAGACAACCCGGTCATCGGTGTCGGCTATCGACGTCATCCACCTGTCCCATCATCGCGACGGCATCAGCGGGAAACTGATATCGGTGACCGTACCAACCGCTTAGCGCTGAAAAGAATGAATCGCGGGACACGGGGCCGGAAGCGGTACGCCGAAATGTCGCCTTACCGTAGGGGCGTGCGCTGGATCGTTGACGGCATGAATGTGATCGGGAGCCGCCCGGACGGGTGGTGGAAGGACCGCGGTCGCGCCATGGCCGCATTGGCCGACCGCCTCGACCGATGGGCCGCCACCCAAGGCGACCACGTGACGGTTGTGTTCGAACGGCCGCCGTCGAGCGCCATTCCCGCGGCGGCGATCGAGATCGCGTACGCGCCCCGGGCGGCCGCCAACTCGGCCGACGACGAGATCGTCCGGCGCGTCCAGGCCGACCCCCGGCCGCACGACATTCGGGTGGTGACGTCGGACAAAGGGCTGAGCGACCGCGTGCTGAGCCTGGGCGCCTCGGTCCACCCCGCTGCAAGCTTCCGCGACCTCATCGACCCCCCGGGGCAGCGGGCCCGATGAACACCAGCCGCAACCGGGTCTGTGCATCCGCCGGGGTCGACATCCCGATCATCCAGGCGCCGATGACCTATATCGCCGGCGCCCAGCTGGCCGCCGCGGTGTCCAACGCGGGCGCGCTGGGCGTCATCGAGACCACATCCGAGCAGGGGCGGGCCGACCTGCGGCGCGTCCGTGACCTCACCGACCGTCCGGTGGGCGCGAACATCGCGCTGATCATGAACCGCGACCCGGCCACCGTGGATCTCCTGGTAGCCAACGACATTCGCTTCGTCACCACATCGGCCGGCGATCCGGCGCTGTTCATCGGACGGCTCCACGATGCCGGGATCACCGTGTTCCATGTGGTGGGCACCCTCGCGGCTGCCCGGAAAGCCGTGGACGCCGGAGTGGACGGGCTCGTGGTCGAGGGCGTCGAGGGCGGCGGGTTCAAGAACCGATTCGGTGCGTCGACCATGGTGCTGCTGCCGCTGGTGGCGGCGCAGGTCGACGTGCCGATCGTGGCGGCTGGAGGGATCTGCGACGCGCGCTCGATGGCGGCCGCGTTCGTCCTCGGAGCCGAGGGCGTGCAAATGGGGACGCGGTTGCTCGCCTCGGCGGATTCCCCGGTGCACGGCAACCTCAAGCAGGCGGTCGTCGCGGCCGATGAAACCTCCACCGTGCTCCTCCCCCTCGACGGCAAACGCATGATGCGGGTGATCCGGACGGCCGCCGCCGAAAGGCTGGACACCGCGATGTCTTCCGGCGACGGCGCCGCGGCGCTGCAACGGGTGCAGCGGCTGTATTTCGACGGGGACATGGACGCCAGTGTCGCCAACACCGGTCAGGTGGCCGGGCGGATCGAGGACATCCCGCCGGCGGCCGACATCATCAAGCGGATGTGGGCGGGATGCGGCGAAGCGCTGGCGGCCACCGCGGACCTGTTCGGGCCGCCGGGGCTTAGCTTGGGCGACTCTTGACGTCGAAGACGACCTGCTCGCCTTCGACTTTGGTGATGCGCATGTGCGCGGTGTAGCCCTTGCCCTCCGGCCCGGTGAAGTGACAGTCGAACTCTTGGCCCACCTTGGCTTCGACACCGGAGGGACAGCTCACGTCGGTCGGGTGGAATCCCGTCTGGCGCGAGACGACGTCGACGACGGATTGCGCCGCGCCGTCGGGTTTGACCGTCGACTTCGCGCTGCATCCGGCGACCTGGAGGGCCACCAGAGTCGCCAGCACGCCCGCGACGACCGGAAATCTGCCGCAATCCATAGCCGGTCAGGCTAACACGCAATCGGCGCGTTAGAACAGCTCACAGCGACGGACATTGTCAGCTCGCAAACGAGCGACGGGAGGCCCGCGCCTGGGGGCAACCGCAGTCGGCGGATCGGGTCAGCCCGCCGCGGCCAGTGCCGCGTCGTAGTTGGGCTCCTGGGCGATCTCGGGGACCAACTCCGTGTAGCTGACCTTCCCGTCGGCGCCGACCACGACGATCGCCCGGGCCAGCAGACCGGCCATCGGCCCGTCGTTGATGGTGACGCCGTAGTCCTCGCCGAAGCTGCTGCGGAACGCCGAGCCCGTCTTGACGTTGTCGATGCCCTCGGCGCCACAGAATCGGGCGAACGCGAACGGCAGGTCCTTTGACACGCACACCACCGTGGCTCCGCTCGCGGCGGCGCGCTCGTTGAAGGTCCGTACGCTGCTCGCGCACACCGGCGTGTCCACGGACGGGAAGATGTTGAGCACCACGGCTTTACCGCCGAGCTGGTCGCTACTGACCGCCCCCAGATCGCCGCCAGTCAGGCTGAATGCCGGCGCCGGGGATCCGACGGCAGGCAGCTCGCCGACGGTGTTGATCGGGTTTCCACGCAACGTTATCTGTGCCATGCGGACAGTCTGCCAAGCGCGCCTTGGCCACCATGGGTCAGGTCCCATGTCCTAATTGGTGGGTTGCAGGGCGTAGACGACATGTGGCTGCGTGCCGAACACTTGAGTCCATGACTCGCAAGGTCGTCATCGCCGGTTTCCCCGGCGTGCAGGCGCTCGATGTGGTGGGCCCGCACGATGTCTTCACCGGCGCCTCGCTGCTCACCGGGGGCGGGTACGAGGTCGTCGTGGGCTCGGTCGGCGGCGGCCCCGTGGCCACCCCGACCGGGCTGGCCTTCGTCGCTGCGCCGCTGCCGGCCCCGAACGACCCCAACGAGAAGATCGACACGGTCGTGCTGCCGGGCGGCGGAGGTGTCGAGGCGGCCCGGTCGGATACCGAGCTGATCGGCTGGATCAAGGCCGTCGCCGGAACCGCCCGCCGCGTGGTCACCGTCTGCACCGGCGCGTTCCTGGCGGCCGAGGCCGGGCTGCTGGACGGGCAGCGGGTCACCACGCACTGGGCCTTCGCCGGGCGGTTGGCCCGCGAGTTCCCCGCGATCGAAGTCGACGCCGATCCGATCTTCGTCCGCACCTCGGACACCGTATGGACGGCCGCCGGAGTCACCGCGGGGATAGACCTGGCGCTCTCACTGGTCGAGGATGACCACGGCACCGAGGTTGCGCAGACGGTCGCCCGCTGGCTGGTGCTGTATCTGCGCCGGCCGGGCGGACAGACGCAGTTCGCGGCGCCGGTGTGGATGCCGCGCGCGAAACGCAACGCGATCCGCGCGGTGCAGGAGGCGATCGAGGCCCAACCCGGTGGCGAGCACAGCATCGACGAGCTGGCCCGTCGCGCGGCGATGAGCCCGCGGCACTTCACCCGTGTGTTCACGGCCGAGGTAGGCGAGGCGCCCGGCCAATACGTCGAACGCGTCCGCACCGAGGCCGCGCGCCGGCAGTTGGAGGAGACCGACGACACCGTCGTCGCGATCGCCACCCGCTGCGGCTTCGGCACCGCGGAAACCATGCGGCGCAACTTCCTTCGCCGGGTCGGCATTCCGCCGGACCAGTACCGCAAGGCCTTTGCCTGAAATCGAAAGGACGACACCATGACCCAAATCGCAATCGTGACCTATCCGGGATTCACCGCGCTCGACATGATCGGCCCCTATGAGGTGCTGCGCAATCTGCCGGACGCCGAGGTGCGGTTCGTCTGGCACGAGCCCGGGCCGATCACCGCGGACTCCGCTGTGCTGGTCATCGGGGCCACCCACGCACTGGCCGAAACACCCTCGCCCGACGTGGTTCTGGTGCCGGGCGGCCCGTCGACCCCGGTGCATGCCCGCGACGAGGCGCTGCTGGACTGGCTGCGCCGGGCGCATCGGACCGCCCGATGGACGACGTCGGTGTGCTCCGGGTCGGTGATCCTGGCGGCGGCCGGACTTCTCGAAGGGCGGCGGGCCACGTCGCACTGGCTGACCATTCCCGCGCTGAAGGCCTTTGGCGCTGTCCCGGTGGCCGACGAACGCGTCGTGCATGAAGGCGACATCGTCACGAGCGCGGGCGTCTCCGCGGGACTCGATCTCGCGTTCTGGCTGGCCGCGCAGATCGGCGGCGAAAGCCGCGCCAAGGCAATCCAACTCGCGCTCGAATACGATCCGCAGCCGCCGTTCGATTCCGGCCACATGTCCAAGGCGTCGGCCGCCACGAAGGCGGCTGCGACCGCGCTGCTGTCCAGGGAGAGTGTGAAGCCGGCCAACGTGAAGGCGGCCACGATGCTGGCGTGGGAGGAGGCGTTGGCGGCCGTGCGGTCGCGGCGGCGGGGGCGACAGCCGGTGACCAGTTAGTCAGGCGCCCGGCTGCAGGATTTCGTCGGACTCGAGCCGGCCGCCGGCCTGTAGCCAGGCGGCCACCACACCGGGCGCGTCCCGGTTGGGGTTGTAGATGTCCTCCTCGCTGGAGAACAGTCCGTCCCCGGCATAGACCAGCCGGGTCCAGTTCGGAAACCAGAAGGGTTCACCCTTGGGGTCCGTCGGATGGTCGAGCAGATTCTTGATCATCACGACGACCGCGTCGTTGTCCTCGTCGTAGGCGGTCCAGTCGGACGGAAATCGCATGTGCGGGAACGGTGCCATGACGGCGACGATCCAGTCCCGCACTGCCTCGCGGCCATGGAACACCCCGTAGTGATGTTCGGTGTAGACGACATCCTCGGTGAAGAGATCGGCGAAAGGTCGCCAGTCGCCCGACGCGCTGCACCCCTCCACTACCCGCGTGTAGTTCTCGACGGCTTGCTCGATTTCTGCCCTGGTGAATTTGCCCATGGCGGACACACTAGAACGTGTTTCGGTTAGAGGAAGCTCGTCTGGATAGGGATATGGCATGAACGTCTTGAAGTTGTTTGATCTGCGCGGCAAGCGGGCGCTGGTGACTGGGGCATCCAGCGGCATCGGCAAGAAAGTGGCGCAGGCATATCTGCAAGCGGGTGCCGACGTGGCCATCGCGGCGCGGCGAGCCGAGGGTCTGGAACAGGTGGCCCGGGAGATCGCGGCGGACGGCGACGGCAAGGTCGTGCCCGTCGCCTGCGACGTGACCCAACCCGATCAAGTCACCGAGATGCTGGAGCGGGTGACCGCGGAGTTGGGCGGCGTCGACATCGCGGTGTGCAACGCCGGCATCATCACGGTCAACGGGATGCTGGACATGTCGCTCGAAGAGTTCGAACGCATCCAAACCACCAATGTGACAGGCGTTTTCCTCACGGCGCAAGCGGCGGCCAGGGTCATGGTCCGGCAGGGCCGGGGCGGCGCCATCATCACGACGGCCTCCATGTCGGGCCACATCATCAACGTGCCGCAGCAAGTGGGCCACTACTGCACGTCCAAGGCGGCGGTGATTCACCTGACCAAGGCCATGGCCGTGGAGTTGGCCCCGCACAATATTCGGGTCAACAGCGTCAGCCCGGGTTACATCCTGACCGAACTCGTAGAGCCGATGACGGAGTATCACCGGTTGTGGGAGCCGAAGATTCCGCTCGGGCGGATCGGCCGGCCCGAAGAACTGACCGGCCTGTACCTCTACCTGGCGAGCGACGCTTCCAGCTATATGACCGGTTCGGACGTCGTGATCGACGGCGGATACACCTGCCCGTAGCTCATGCGACGACGATGCGGCGGCCGAAACGGGCTCGCACACCGGGCGAGAAGAGCGCGCGCAACGGCTCGCCGGCGCGCCGAACCATGCTGGCCGCCACCAGGTCGTCGTGGAGCTCGACGATGTCGGCCGCGTACAGCGGCCAGGTCTCGTGTTCGTTCGGTACCCACCAGGTGCGGCCGGCCGTGCGGGTGTGCGCACCCCATCGGGCCGTCAGCCAGATTTCCAGCGGTGTCGGTTTCACCGGCGCGCCGATGGCGACCTCGATCCGGCTGCGCAGACCGCGGCGGGGCCACCGCCGCACGCTGTCGTACGTGACGCGGTCGCCGTGCCGGTTCGTCCGCATTTTCGCCCAGGTGTAGGGAACGCCGAGGCCGACGCGGGTGACGGGCACGACCGCGAGCCGCGCCGTTTCCAGCGACCGGAACAGCACACCGTGCCGGCCGGCGTCGTCGACCGAATACAGCCGGACGTTTGTCTCCGGGAAGCTGCCGAAGTACGGAAGTCGCAGCACGGAGCCGACTTTGGTGCTGCCCATGACGAACGAGACCAACCCGACGTAGGTCATCCCGTCGGCGAAGACGTCGGGCCGGGTGCCGGGCGGGTACATCGTCTCGACGGTGTCGGGCCGCACCGGCCAGTGGATGAAGGTCAGTTCACGCCAGCACTGATCGAAGGTGACGGGACCGCGAAGCGGCGGCGGGGTGAGCGGGTATCCCTCGAGCCCCCGGCCGCCGCCCGGTTCGGGCGTCGGCGACTCGGGAGTCGCGGTCATCCCTCCAACTCCCCGAAGACCTTTCGTTCGATGCCGGCTTGCGTGGTGGCCGGCAAGACGACGAGCCCCTCGAGTTCCTGGCGCGCCAACTCATAGGCCTGCCGGCGTTCCTGCCCTGTCGCGGCGGAATCCGCCGCGACCCGTAGCAGGTTCTGAGCGCGCGCGATCCGCTGCTGGTCCGCTCGAGAGAAGTCGCTGCGCCGCCTGCGTATCGCTTCCGTCTCGGCGGCGTGGAAGGCGGTCAGGTAGTCCTCGACGGCGGTCCGGTACTGCGCGGCCGTTTCGCGGTCGTCGAGGAGGTCTTCGGCTTTGGCGGGGCGCAGGAAGTCCGCTCGGAGCTTGGCTTTGTGGAAGGCGACCGTGAGCGGGTCGCGCATGTCCGTCATGAGCGGAAAGTCGAGCAACTTGGCGACGTCGAGTTCGTATTCGAGCCAGCGCGCGTCGGTGCGGCTGTGCTCCTCGAGGACGCGGCGCAGCGACCGCCACTGGGCGATGTGGTTGTCGGCGGTGTCCGGTGATTCCGTCCGATCGATCTGCGGCGGTGGTTCGGCCGGCCGGCGGTTGGCGCTGAATGCGCGCACCGCGGCGATGGTGGCCCCAGCCAGGGGCAGGATGACGATCAACAGCTCCGCCAACCGGATGAGTAAACCCACACGGCCAGGATGCCACCCGCGGCCGGCCAAGACGGACGTCGAACGCGGGGACCGAGGACGAATCCAGTGCCGGGCCCGTACACAGGGCCCACAGTCGGCGACCCAGGGAGCGGCGATGTCACGTCTGCGGTCGCACCCCGAGGACGTCGCGAAACAACGCCTGCCGCAAGGCGAGTTCGCGCGGGTCACTCCACAGGTGAAAACCCAGCCGGTTCATCACGTAGGCGAAGCCGACGCCGGTGTCCGGGTCGGCGCAGCCGAAAGAGCCGCCGAAGCCGGGAGTCCCGAAGGCCCGGCCCGAAGAGCCGAATGCAAAGTGCGGCACGGGTTTACAGAAGCCGAGGGAATACTCCACGTCGACATTCATCACCTTGTCGCGAACGCCCCGGCTCGGCGAGAGCGCCGGTGCCGCCAGAGCTTCGACGGTGTCGCCGCCGAGGCCGAGCTCGGCTCCCCCGGTTGCCGCGCTGCCATATATGCGCGCCACCGACCGGGCGGTGCCGATGCCGTTGGCCGACGGGATCTCGACCGTCCGAACGTCCTCGCGGTTGTAGTCGCCGTTGAACGGGTTGACGCCCCGCGGGACCGCGATCGCGCGGGCGGTCAGGCCGACCGGGTTGAGCGAGGCAGCCACGAATCCCCGGGGCATGACGTTCAAATGCAGCAGCGTTTCGGGGCGAACCCAGTTGTGGATGTGCGCGACCCGCTCACGGTTGACCGAATCCGGCAGGCCGATGTGCAGGTCGAGCCCGAGCGGCCGGACGATCTCGTCGGCCATGAAGCGGCCCAGCGTGCGGCCGGCCGGGTCCGTCCGGCGGATCAGCTCGGATTCGTACCAGCCCAGCGTGATCGCGTGGTAACCGTGCCGCGAACCCGGTCGCCACGCCGGCGCCTGGGCCGCCAGGATGGGCGAGAGCCTGGCCGGGTCGGCGACGTCAACCAGCGCCGGCTTCGGTTTGAGCGCGCACAGCCCGGCCTGATGCCCCAGGAGTTGGCGGACCGTCACGTCGCCCTTGCCCGCCCGCGCGAATTCCGGCCAGTAATCGGCCACCCTGGCGTCATAGGAGATGAGTCCGCGGGACACCGCGACGGCCACGACCAGGGCGGCGACCCCTTTGGTCGTGGAGAACATGTTGACCATGGTGTCGGCCCGCCAGGGTTGTCTCGCCAACCCGTTCCGGTAGCCGCCCCACAGGTCGACGACCTTGACCCCGTCGCGGTAGACGGCGACGGCCGCGCCGACTTCCGCGCCGTCGCGGAAACTGGCGCGGAAGGCGTCGGCGACCTTTCCGTAGCCGGCGTCCACGTCGCCGCCGATCAGGTCCGCCGACACCGCAACCTTGAGCACCATCGTCACGCCTCCGAAAGGAGACTAAGCCAGCGCCGGACGCGAGCAGCGCTTTTCGGGCCGTCTCAGCCCGGCCGGGTCAGTGGCCACCCAGGCTGCCGTTCAGGTACTGGGCGCGGCAGGCCCGCCGCGCCAGCTTGCCGCTGGTGGTGCGCGGAATGGCGCCGGCCGGCAGGAAACACACCTCGGCGACCGGCAGCCCGTGGCGTCGCAGGACCGCGGCGCCGATGGCCTCGATGGCCGGCCGCGGGTCGGCGCGGCTGGTGCCCGTCGCCCGCTCGGCGATGATCACCAGTCGCTGTTCGGTATCCTCGCCGGGCACGTCGAAGGCGGTCACGTATCCGCGCCGCACCAGGGGGGACGCTTCGGCGACGGTCGCCTCGATGTCCTGTGGGTAGTGGTTGCGGCCGCCGATGGTGACCATGTCGACGATCCGGCCGGTGACGTACAGCTCGCCGTCGAGATAGGTACCCAAGTCCCCGGTCCGCAGCCACTGGCCATCGAGCACCGAGCCCTCGGCGTGGCTGCCGTCGGCGAATCGCGATCGCAACCGGGCGCCGAACGCTCGCCCGGTTTCGCCGAACAGTCCCCAGTAGCCCCCGCCGACGTTTTTGCCCTGCACCCAGATCTCGCCGACCTGACCGTCGGGCAGTTCCGTCCCGGTGGTCGGGTCGACGATGACGGCCCATTCGCTGCGGCCCACCTGGCCGCAGGAGACCTGCGCCACGGCCTCGGGGTCGCCCGCCGCAACCCGCACCGCGCGGCCGGCGCCCAGCTCCTCGCGGTGGAAGTAGGCGGCGGTCGCCTCCGCGGCGGGCGCGATGGTCGCAACGAACAGGGTGGCCTCCGCGATGCCGTATGACGGCTTGAACGCGGTCGGCGGCAATCCGTACGGGGAGAACGCCTTGTTGAACGCCGTGATCGCCTCGATGCGGACGGGTTCGGACCCGATGATCAGCACCACGTTGCTCAGGTCGACATCGTCGCCCGGCGCGGGCAGCCCCCGCTGGGCGGTCCATTCGTAGGCGAAGTTCGGCGCCGCGGTGACGGCCCGGCCCGTCTGGGCCGACAATGCCTTGATCCAGCGCAGCGGCCTGCGGACGAACGCGGCGGGCGACATCAGCGTGGAGTGCCCGCCGTATACCGCCGGGAAGCCGATCATCGATAGCCCCATGTCGTGGTAGAGCGGCAACCAGCTCACGCCGTGCGTGTTGCGGTCAAGCAGGTCAATGGAAAGGATCATCTGCACGAGGTTGGTGCCGACCGCCCGGTGCGTGATCTCGACGCCGACCGGGGGCCGCGTCGAACCCGACGTGTACTGCAGGTGAGAGATGTCGTCATGGCGTAACTCATTGGGGGCGAATGAATCCCGCGCCGAGTCGGGGATCTCGTCGATCACGATGACCCGTGGCCGGTGCCGTTGCGGGAGGGTGCTCAGAAAATCCTCGACCGCGTTCCTGGCCGCCGATGTGGTCAACACGGCCGTCGGCTGCGAATCGCGCAGCGCAGTGTCCAGGCGTTCGGCGTGGCCGGGCAACTCGGGCGCGAACAGCGGCACCGCAATGGTTCCGGCCTTGATCGCGGCATAGAACCCCATCACGTAGTCGAGGCTCTGCGGCGCCAGGACCGCGACTCGATCGCCATGGCCGGCGGCCTGTTGGACGCGCGCGCCGATGGCTTCCAGCCGGACACCGAACTGGTTCCACGTCACCTCTTCGACATGGCCGTCGGCCGAACGGTTGTAGTCCAGGAAGCGGTACGCCACGGCGTCACCGACATTGGCGATGTTGCGATCGACGAGCGAGATCAGCGTGACGTCGGGCGGCACCAGGATGTTGCCCGCGGCATCCAGGCAGTCCTCGATCTCGAGCAGGCCGGGGACGGGCCTGGTGTGCTGCCGCGAACCGAACTCCATGGCCCTACTGTAGGCAAGGGGATGCCGCAGCAGCCGCGCCGCGAAGAGTTGTCGGGACGCCCCGCGCGAAAAGCTTTCGGAGGGAATCGAATTCGCCAGTCGGCGCCGGCCCGTCGGCGACCGTTGTGCGCCCTCGTCACGGTGACCACGGCGTGGGCGGTAGCCTACGCGCGAGCGGCATGCAGGGTCGTCGATGATCGCACCGGGAGTTGGCCATGTCAGGCAGGACGTTTTCATTCGAGATCAACCGCACCAGCACCGCGCCCGCCGCGACGCTGTTCCGGCTCGTGACCGACGGCGCCAACTGGTCGAAGTGGGCCAAGCCCATCGTCGTTCACTCGAGCTGGGCCCGGCAGGGCGATCCCGCGCCCGGCGGAATCGGGGCCGTCCGCAAGGTGGGGATGTGGCCCGTGCTGGTGCAGGAGGAGACCGTCGAGTACGAGCAGGACCGCCGGCACGCCTACAAGCTCGTCGGCCCCCCGACTCCGGCCAAGGATTACTCGGGCGAGGTGGTCTTCACGCCGAACCCGGCGGGCGGAACCGACATCCGCTGGACCGGCTCGTTCACCGAGGGAGTGCGCGGGACGGGCCCGGTGATGCGGGCCGCCATGGGCGGAGCGGTTCGGTTCTTCGCCGGCCGGCTGGTGAAGGCCGCCGAGCGGGAATCGAACGCCGGGCGGTAGCACCGGGCGCATGACGGCCGCGGGAGGCGGCCGCCGCGCTTTCAGGCAGGGTCTACGGGTTGTTGGCCTGTTGCTCGTCCAGCTGAGCCTGCTGCATGCTCTGCTCGAACTGCTGCTGGGCCTGTTCGTTCTGTTGTTCCGCCTGCTGCATGGACTGTTGCAGCTGCTGCTGGGCGAGCTGCTGCTGCAGTTGGGCTTCGTCGTCGCCGTCATCGGCGGCAAAGCCGCCGGAGAAGTTGGGCGGTGTCTGGGGCGATACGGCCACGTCGGTCAGGCGCACCGGTCCCTGCGCCGTGCCGAGGAGGGAGAGCAGGGCGACGGCCGCGGCTCCCGCGAGAAGGAGCCGCACCATTCGTCGCCGGCGGTGGTCAGGGGCGCGGGTAGTCATCTTTCAGTTATGCGCCGAGACCCTAGCTACCGCCTGGGCGGCGGCTGTTCGGCGAATATGAAGTCCGCCCCCTACTTCGCGTCGACCTCGTCCTGATACTTCTTCGTCATGTGCGCGACCGCGTCCAACTGCGACTGCGCCAAGCTGTCCCGGGCCTGCCCGGCGCGCGCGGCGGCGTCCAGCGTCGGTTGTGCCTGGCCCTGGAAATGCGGCATGACTTCGGCGGCAAACAATTCGGCGGACCGTTTGGTGGCGGCCGGGTTGGCCCACTCGTGGCCCATCTGCAGCATGCAGCCGAACCCGCCGGATTGATCCCACAGCCGCTGAACCTGCCCGCGCGCCCGCTCGGGCGTGCCGATCACGCCCGCCCCGTTTTCGTTGATGACGTCGATCATCTCGTCCAGCTGTTCGCCGGGCATCGTCATCTGCGGGAAGGCGGCCACCTTCTGGAAGTACCGGAACCACGGCTCGATGCCGAACTTGACCTCTTCCCGGGCCTGCTTTTCCGTTTCGGCAAGGTGGAACAGTCCGACCAGGCTCCAGTTCCTGCGGTCGACCTGCGTGCCGAAGGTCGCCGCGCGCTCCTCAACGATGCCCCAGTGATACGAGAGCGCGTTGAAGCCCTCGACGGTCAACGTCGCCCCGATGGAGAGCAGGCCGATGCCGTGTTTTCCGGCCAGCCGTGCACCGGTCGGCGAGGCGACCGCGGCGACCGACAGCGGGATCCCGCCGTCCGAGTACGGGGCAAGCTGCAGCTTGGCGTCGAACAGTTGGTGCGTGGCCGTCTTGGCGCTCACGGTCTCCCCCGCCAGCAGCCGCACCACGATGTCGAGATTCGTTTCGAGCAGTTCGCGGGTGTCGGTGGGCGTGAGCCCGATCATGGACGAGTCGCTGGGCAGGGAGCCCGGCCCCACACCGCCGATGATGCGGCCATGTGTGAGGTGATCCAGCAGCATCAGCCGGTCGGCGACCCACAGCGGGTTGTGGTACGAGAGCGAAATGACCCCGGTGCCAAAGCGAATGCGCTTGGCGCGCTCGGCCGCGGCGGCGATGAATACCTCGGGCGAGCTGATGATCTCGCTGCCGGCCGAGTGGTGTTCGCCCATCCACACTTCGTCGAAGCCGAGTGCGTCGAGGTGCTCGATGAACTGCAAGTCGCGCTGCAATGCGAGCGTGGGATTTGTGCCCGCCCGATGGAACGGGGCGATGAAGTATCCAAACCTGAGCTTCGTCATTGAGGCTCCCTTGCATCCGATTGGCCTGAACCATAACTCGGATGCGGTGTTCGGCCTAGGCCGTCACGGAAGAACGCTCGGCAAGGAGCGGGTTTTCAGCCGGCGGGGCCAGGTGATCCCGGCCCCGCCGACTAAGGGAGCAAGTCTTTTTCGCGGTGCGCTACGGCGAGCTCAGCGCGTGAGGTCAGTAGCCGCCGCAGACGTTGCCGACGCATCCGCCGCCGCCGCCCGGGCCGCCGCCGCCACCCCCGACGCCGGGGATGCTGCCGCCTCCGCCGCCGGGGCCGCCGCCACCCGTGGGGCCGCCGGGGACGCCGCCGCCACCGCCGCCCGGGCCACCGCCACCCGTCGGGCCGCCGGGAACGCCGCCGCCACCGCCGCCGGGGCCGCCACCGCCGGTGGGGCCGCCCGGAGCGCTGCTGCCGCCGCCAGGTGTGGACGGAGCCACGCTGGACGACGGCGTGGTCGTCGGGGTGGTGCTGCTGCTGCTCGGCCCTTTGTTGCCGCCGCCGCAGCCGACCGCGAACACGAGCATCGCCGCGCCGCCGAAGAGAGCGACCGACGTCCTGCCTGCAGATCTCATCGAAGTCCCCAATCCCCACTTGCGCCACGGCAACTGGTCCACTTCTCCTTACCCCGGCTCGTGCCCCTGCAAACGGGATTCGATGCGGGACTTCTGCCCGGAAACGGCGATGGCCCATCCGCCGGGATGGGCCATCGGTACAAGCGGCGGGCGCGGCTGGCGCCAAGCATTAAACGCAACGGAAGCGAGTGCGTTGGGAGCCGATGGCCCATCTCGGGCTAATGGGCCATCGGCGAGCCAAATCGTATCCCCGGACAACTGTTGCTATGCGGGAATTTGCTACATAGGTAATAAGAAATTTTCTTATTCGTAAATTGGATACCGAGTCCGCGCCGTGAGCCCGCATCAGCAGCAGCGGTCAGACCTGCGTCCGCTCCCTAGGCTTCCTTGGTGATCAGCTTGCGCAGCGCCACCCGGTCGGGGGTCAGCAGCTCGGCGATGCGCGGCTTGTTCACCTCGGCGACAATGATCTCGCCGACCTCCTGGTAGACCTCGCTGAAGATCCCGTGGGACTTCATCTTCTCGGTCTGATAGAGGTTGTCCTCGGTCGGCGTCACGTAGTAAACCGCGTCGGCCTTGAACCGGTGCACCAGCCAGAGGTGAATCAGCGTCATCAGGCGCTTCTGGCGCAGCTTCTCGGCGAAGGTGTTCTGGTCACGGACCTGCAGGATGCTGCGGCCGTGCCGGTCCTTGATGGGATCGACGACGACATTGGCCAGCTGCTCGTTCCCGTTGCCGTAGATGCCGAGCTCGAGAACGTCCGAACCGGCGCGGCGGGGCCGCAGGGTCACCCGCAGCTTTTCGCCGAGCTGGTAGTTCTCGCTCCACAACGCCAGCCACTCCTCCAGCAGCTTCTTGGGCACCTCGGTCTGCGCGAGGTGCTGATGCTGGGTCGAACCCTTGCCCATCGCCTTGGTGGTCGCCGTGCGCCCGGACGACGCCTGCAGCGCCGCGTCGCTGCGTGGCCCGCCGACCAGGGTCTGCGGGGTGCGGTAGGGCGACTCGACCAGGCGCATCTTGCGCTGCAGCCGAGCCAGCGCCAGCATGCCGTCCTGCTGCAGCGACGTGGCGAACTCCTCGGCGGCGACGCCGTCGATCTGGTGGCCGCCGTAGGTGATGAAGTTGAAGACGAAGCCCATCTTGCCGAGCTCCTCGGGGAAGCGCTTCATCTCCTCGTCGGTCATCCCGGTGGTGTCCCAGTTGAAGGACGGAGAGAGGTTGTAGGCCAGCATCTGCTCCGGGAATTCGGCGTGGATCGCGTCGGCGAACTGACGGGCGTCGGCGAGATCGGCGGTCTTCGTCTCCATCCAAAGGATGTCGGCGAACGGTGCGGCCGCGAGCGACTTGGCGATGGCGTACGGAATGCCGCCGCGGATCTGGTAGTAGCCCTCCGGCGTTTTCGACAACTCCGGGTCCCACGGCGGATCGACGCCCAGTTCCTTCGCCTTCTCCCGCGCGGCGTAAAGCGATGCGCGGGCCGCGAACTGGCGCCACTCGTCGGGGGTCATGCTCGGTGACTCATCTTCGGTCTCGTCGAACGAGAGCACCTCCGCGACGGCCTCGCTGTAGGTCATCAGCCCGGCATCGTCCTCCCACGCCGCCACGAATCGCGACTCGACCTGGTCGAAGAGGTCGTCGATAGAACCTTGCCCGTCCTCGCGCCGGGCGTTCACGGCGTCGGAGATCAAGCCCTGGATGCCCTGGCGCTCCAGCCAGGCGGTGGCGGCGGTGTACTGCGAATCGGGCAGAGCGTAGAGCAGGTGGCCGTTGAGCTCCTTGATCCCCAGCTCGTGGAAGCGCCGGACCATCGCCAGGAAACACGCCTTGTACGACGGGATGTCGAGGTTGGTGGCGCCGAGCAGGAACGGCTGGTCACGTTCGTCGGCGCGGCTGTCGATGAGGTTGGCCGCCTCGGCGTCGGTGCGGGCGACGATGATGCCGGGCACCTTCATGACGTCGAGCTGGAACCGGGCCGCATTGAGCCGCTTGATCTGTTCGTCCGACGGCACCAGCACCTTGCCGCCCTGGTGGCCGCATTTCTTGGTGCCCGGGCGCTGGTCCTCGATGTGGTAGCCGGCCACGCCGACCTCGACGAAGCGGCGGACCAGGTTGCGCACGTGCGGGTCACCGCCGTGGCCGGTGTCCGCATCGGCGATGATGAACGGGCGGTAGTCGTACGCGGGTGTGGTGGCGCGCTGCCGTTCGGTCATGTTGAGGCGCTGGTACTGCTGGTTGCGGTCAGCGGTGAGCAGGGCGCGCACCAGCACCGCCGCGTCGTCGGGCACCTGGCTGAGGGGATAGCTGGCGAGGTCGGGACCCGGGTCCTCGGTGGTGGAGCCCTTGGCCGAGGTGGCCCAGCCGCCGAGGTAGATGCCCTCGATGCCCATCCGCTTCATGGCCACCGCCTGGCCGGGCGAGTAGGGGCCGAAGGTCGTGATGCTCTTCTTCGCGGCGTACAGCTCGCGCAGCCGGTCGTAGAAGGCGGCGGCCGCGTTGCGTGCCACCGGGTAGTCGGACGGGATGGTGCCGCGCTGCTCGACTACCTGGCGGGCCGTGTAGAGGCGCGTGATGCCGGCGAAGCGCGGGTCGTCCATGTACCGCTGCGTGGCGGCGATGTCGTCTTCGAACGATGTCCGGACTTCGGTGTCCGAGTCAATGATGGCCATGGCCCTACGCTCCTCTTCGGCATGATTCCCCTGGACGGAGTCTATCCCCGGAGATGACCTTTCAATCAGGGGTCGAAAGACCCATGCCAAAACTGTTGCCGGACGCCTGTATCCACCAGCCGGCGCCGGCACGGCACGGCCGCGGGGCGCCGGGCGCACGGCCTCGGTGTGCACCGCTTGCGGCGCAACACTCTTCGCACGCAAGGTCGGATCAGTTGGGGCCGCCGGCCGCGCGCCGGGTCAACCACTCCCGCTGGCGACGGACGAACTCTGCGTCGACGACCCTTCCGTGGCCCGGCACGTAGACCGCGTCCGTGCCGCCGACCTCGAGCAGCCGATCGAGTGTGGCCGGCCAGGCCGCCAGATCCGAGTCGGCGTCGATCGCGGGTTCGGCGGACTCTTCGACAAGGTCGCCGGTGAACACGACGACCGGATCGTCGGCTCCCCCGGGAGCGACCACCACCAGATCGGAGGTGGTGTGGCCACGGCCCAGGTGGGCGATCGTCACGGTGCGGTCGCCGAGGTCGATGGTGGCGTGAAAGACCCCCCGCCGCGGGGGTCGCAACGCCGCGATCGCTCGGTCTATCTCTGCGGCGTCGGCGCCGTGGTGTAACGCGTCGTCACGCATCCGGTCGGTTCCGGACGACAGGTATTCGACCACCTCGGGTGCGCAGTAGACATTCGCGTCCGCAAACGCCGAAGAACCCAAAACGTGGTCAAAATGCTTGTGCGTCAAGACGATATCGCTGACAGGGCGGCCGGCGAGCCGTCGCACTCCGGCGTCGATTGCGGCCGCCTCGGACAGCGTCGTGCCGGCGTCGACCAGCAGTGCCCCGGTGCGGCCCCACACCAATCCGACGGTGACATCGCAGAACGGCAGCCGGCAGCGATGCACGGTGGCCGTCAACCGTTCCCACGCGAGGTGCACACGAGCAAGGTAGCGCCCGGGGCTGGGCCGAACAGGTCGGACATAGTTGACACGTTGGCAACGGCCGGAGAGAAGGTATTCGCGATGCGCGCAGTCGTCATCACCAAGCGTGGCGGTCCGTCGGTGCTGCGGGTCCAGCAGCGGCCCGACCCCCCGCCGCCGGGTCCGGGGCAGCTGCGGGTGGCGGTGCGCGCAGCGGGCGTGAACTTCGCCGATCACCTCGCCCGCGTCGGCATGTATCCGGATGCGCCGAAGCTCCCGGCGGTCGTCGGCTACGAAGTCGCCGGGACCGTCGAGGCCGTCGGCGACGGTGTCGATCCCGGCCGCGTCGGCGACCGGGTGCTGGCGGGTACCCGCTTTGGCGGCTATGCCGAGATCGTCAACGTGGCCGCGAGCGACTCGGTGCCGCTGCCGGCCGCAATGAGCTTCGAGGAGGGCGCCGCCGTCCCGGTCAATTACGCGACCGCGTGGGCCGCGCTGCACGGGTACGGGTCGCTGCGCGCCGGGGAAAGGGTGCTGGTGCACGCCGCGGCCGGCGGGGTCGGTATCGCGGCCATCCAGTTCGCGAAGGCCGCCGGGGCCGAGGTGCATGGCACCGCGTCGCCGGCGAAACACGAGAAGCTGGCCGAACTGGGGGTGGACCGGGCGATCGACTACCGCCGTGACGGCTGGTGGCGTGGCCTGGATCCCTACGACGTGGTGCTCGACGCGCTCGGTGGCACGTCGCTGCGGCGGTCCTACGCATTGCTGCGGCCGGGCGGACGGCTGGTCGGGTACGGGGTGTCGAACCTGCAGCATGGCGAGAAGCGCTCGCTGCGGGCGGCCGCCCCGCACGCGTTGGCGATGCTGCGCGGGTTCAACCTGATCGATCAACTCTCGGAGTCCAAGGCGGTGATCGGCCTCAACATGTTGCGGCTGTGGGACGACCGCGGCACGCTCGAGCCGTGGATCACTCCGCTGGCCCAGGCGCTCGCCGACGGAACGATCGCTCCCGTCATCCACGCGGCCGTGCCGTTCGCCGACGCGCCGGAGGCACACCGCATCCTGGCGGCCCGGGAGAACGTCGGCAAGGTAGTCCTGGTGCCGTGAGTTTTTAGCGGCGCTGCAGTGGTTATCTATCTCCCATGGCTGTCACCGAATCCCGCGAGGTCGTCATCGAAGCGACACCGGATCAGATACTGGATGTGCTGTTCGACATCGAATCGCTGCCCGAGTGGTCCTCGGTTCACCAGAAGGTGGAGGTTCTCGAGCGGGACGATCAGGGCCACCCCACCAGATCGAAGCAAGTGGTCAAACTCGTCGGTGTCAGCGACGAGCAGGAGTTGGCGTACACCGTTCACGACGACGGTGTCAGCTGGACTCTGGTCAGCGCCAAACAGCAACGCGCGCAAGACGGTCGCTACACGCTGACGCCCGACGGAGACTCCACGCGGGTGAACTTCGATCTCACCGTGGACCTGTTGATGCCGGTGCCCGGGTTCTTGATCAAGCGAGGCTCCAAGAGCCTCATGGACACGGCCACCAAGGGATTGCGTAAACGGGTCCTGGAGCGCAAGGGCGGCAAGTAACGGCACCCAGGCCGTCTGAATCGGGCGCTTTCGGATGGGCGCCGCGCGAGCGACACTGTCCATATGAAACCGAAACCCGTGAGCAACTTTCGACGGGTCGCATCGCTCGCCGGTGCGTTGGCGATCCTCGGCGCGGCGGCCGGCCGCGGCGGCCACGGTGACACCCGCATGACGGCACCGTCGACGCCGAAGGTCACCACCCTTGGGCGGACCGTCCCGGCCGCCCCCGTCGACGGGCCGTTAACCATCAGCAGTCCGGCGTTCCGCGACGGTGCGCCGATCCCCGTGCAGTACACGTGCAAGGGGGCGGACACGGCCCCCCCGCTGACGTGGTCGGCGCCGTTGGGTGCCGCACTCGTGGTCGACGACCCTGACGCCGTCAACGGTCTCTACGTGCACTGGGTGGTGGTCGGCATCGGCCCCGGTTCCGGCAGCACCGCCGACGGTCAGACGCCGGCCGGCGCGACCACCTTGCCGAACACCGCCGGCGAGCTCGCATACAAGGGACCCTGCCCGCCGGCCGGTACCGGCACGCATCATTACCGGTTCACCCTCTACCAGCTTCCCAACGACTACCGGCTGCCCGACGGGCTCGCCGGCGTGCAGGCGGCGCAGGCGATTGGCGGCGCCGCGAACGCGCAGGCGCGACTGACCGGAACCTTCGGAGGCTGAGGATGCGCTTTCAGGCCATGTCTTCGAGCGCCTGATAGCCGGCGTTATAGCCGGGCGTGAACGTGATGCCGGGCCCACCGTGGCATCCCGCACCGCCGAGGTAGAGCCCCGCGATGGGAATCGGAAAGTCGAGGAATCCCTTGGGACCGGGGCGGTTCGGGCCCATCAAGTCCGGATGCAGCAGCCCATGGCAGAAGTCGCCCGCGGGCGCACCGAACATCGTGTTCATGTGGTAGGGCGCAAACGTGATGTGACGGATCACGATGTCCTTGAAATTCGGGGCCAACCGGGTGATCTTGTCGATAACACGCTGTGCCATAACATTTTTGAGTTGCCCATGATCGTGGCGGTCGACTTCGACCGGGAAGGCGTAAGCGTAGGCGCTCGCGGCGTGCTTACCGGGCGGCGCCATCCCCGGATCATGCACGGACGGTATTTGCATCCCCATCGACGGGTTGTCCGGGACGATGCCCCGACGGCAGTTCTCCCAATGCAGCTGTTGTTCTTCGGGATCGCCGAAGATCCCGACCGACTGCTGCATGCCTTCCTCGTTCAAAAACTCGTAGGGCGGCGCGAATTCGGGCAGCCCGTCGAGGGCGAAGTGGATCTGCACGAAGGAGGCACGGTGGTCTCGTCCGGCAAGACGTGAAATGAGCTCCCCCGGCACATGTTCGGGTGCGATCAGCTCGGTGAGGGTGACGTCCGGCGCGAGGTTGGAGACCACGATCGGGGCGGTGATCGTCGAGCCGTCGCGTAACCGCACGCCGGTCACGGTGCCGTGGTCGACGAGGATTTGCTCCACCTTGCTGCGGAAGCGGATCTCACCGCCGTGGGAGACGAAGAGCTCCCGCAGGTGTTCGGTGAGCGCGCCGATGCCGCCCTTGAGTTTGGTCATCATCGCCGTGCTGTCGTCCGGCACCGCCAGAGCGAATGCCAGGCAGGTGGCACTGCCCGGCGTGTAGGGGCCGCGGTAGGTGGAGTTGACGGCCAGGAACGCGAGCATCCCCCGCATGACCGCGTGCTTGTCTTTGTCGGGCAGGTAGCGGTCGATGACGTCCATCGCCGACCCGAACAACATCTCGTGAATGGCCCGTCGTTCGGCGTCGTTTGCCGCGCAGGCGTACATCTCGTCGAGGGTCTTGGGCGGTGTGCGAACGTCGAAGCGGCCCAGTGCCTTTGCGGGTCCCTGGCTCCACCCGATCAGTTCGGCCATGCCGGTGACGGCCTCCATGCCGTGCTTCTCGGCCAGGTGCGTCATCAGCCGCATCGGGTCGCGGTAGAAGATCATCGGCTCCTCGCCGTGGTCGCCGATGTTGGTCGACATCACGTCCGGCTCCACCGTGGGCAGGGTGTCCAGCCCGAGATCCTTGGTGATCTGGCTCGCGGTCGGAAACTGGACGGAGCCGGCGATCTCGTACCGGAAGCCGTCGATCAGTTCGACGGTCGCCGCCATGCCCCCCGCATAGGTATTGCCTTCCAGGCACAGCGTCCGCAGGCCTGCGCGCTGCAGTACGGCGGCCGCGGTAAGTCCGTTGTGGCCCGCTCCCACGACGATCGCGTCGTAGTCAGACATGGCGTTCCTCCCTCGATTGGCGCGTGACAAGGATATGTCAGTACTGACATGGTTGGAAGATGTCAGTTCTGACAAATTCTGGCCGGCTGGGATACCATTCCGGGGGGATGAACGCGCCGACGAACCGTCATGAGCTACGCCGACGATCGACGCACGAGGCGCTACGCCAAGCGGCATTGAAAAGCTTTGCGCGCAAAGGGTTTACCAACGTCACCGTGACCGAGCTGGCCCGGGAGGCCGGCGTAACCGAGCGGACTTTCTTTCGCCACTTCCCCACCAAGGAGGCGGTGCTCTTCCAGGATTACGAGACGCAGCTGGCGTGGCTGGCCGAGGCGCTAGCCGACCGTCCCGCGTCCGAGTCGCTGTTCGATGCGGTGCTGGCGAGCGTCGCGGCCTTCCCGCACGACCTCGAAGTGGTCCGCCAGGCCGCGACGGCCCGCGCGGAGTTGATCAGCGCGGAGCGCATCGCGAGCCACCTGCGCGTCGTGCAGTCGTCGTTCGCCCAGGTGCTGACCGATTTCGTCAGGGATCGAAACCCGGGTGTGGCGAACATCGATCTGCTCGCCGAGGTAACCGGCTCCGCCCTGGCCGCCGCGCTCGTCGTCGCAGTGGAGAATTGGGGCCGCAACGGCTGCAGGGGCGACCTCGGCGAACTCGTCGCGGCCAGCCTGGAGCTGCTGCGCTCGGGCTTCGTTTTCCCTGCTTGAGTGTGCGTCGAGGGCGACGACACGCCGGATAACCCCGCCGTGGGCTCAAACACTTTGCGCGCTCTCCACGGCCGCCTCGACGAAGCGGCGCAGCACGGCGTTGCGGGCGCGCGGCAAGAACGCTATCGAGACCGAGCTCGCGGGGGCTCCGCGCAGCGCGACGAACCGGACGCCGGGGTGGATGTTGCGCCGTACCGCGACGTCGGGGATCACACCGATGCCGCGATCGGCCGCGACGGATTCGAGCCATTCGTCGAAGTTGGTTGTCTCAACGACCGTTTTCGGTCCCTCGCCCGCCGGCCATGACCAGGGCCCGGTGGTCCCGCTGGCGGTGTTGACGACCAGCGGCCACTGCGGGACCTCGGCCCAGTCCAGTTCGGATCTGGTGGCCAGCGGCGAGTGGACCGAACACACGGCCACGCGGGCCTCGTCGAACAGGTGCACCATCCGCACCTGAGCGGCCGTCACCTGGCCGCGGACGACGGCGACGTCGACCCTGCCCTGCTGTACGGCGCTCAGCGCATCGTCGGTGCGGACCAGCCTGACCGTGGTCCCGGTGGCCCGCTCGAAGCGGGCAACGGTGTCCTGCGCCCACGGATCGGGCAGCAACCAGCTGAATCCGAGGCCGATGCTCGCCTGCCGGCGTACGGCGCCGAACGCCTGGTCGAGCTCGGCGAGGATCCGCGCGACGTGGTCGAGGAACGTCCGCCCGGCCTGGGTGGTCTCGACGTGTCGCGAGGTGCGATCCACCAGGGTCACGCCGAGCGCATCTTCCAGTTGGCGAATGGTGCGGCTGAGCGCCGGTTGGGTGATGCGGAGTTCGTCGGCGGCCCCGGTGAACGACTGCAGTCGCGCCACCGCCTCGAACGCCCGGAGGTGGCGCAACTCGATTCGACCGCCCGCCAATGCGCCCATGCCTGACAAGCATAGATCGATTACAGCAGGCATTTCACAGGCCGTCTCGACGGACCTAACGTCGTTGCCAGGACAGAGATCTTAAGGAGCCGAAATGCCGCTGCTATACATCGACCTCATCGAGGGCCGCACGCCGTCGGAGGTCGGGGCCCTGCTCGACGCGGTTCACGAATCCGTCGTCGAAGCGTTCGGGGTGCCGCCGCGCGACCGCTATCAAGTGGTGCGCACCCATCCCGCCCACGAAATCGTCGCTTTAGATACCGGTCTCGGCATCAGCCGCTCGTCGCACCAGGTGATCGTCAACGTGGTGAGCCGGCGGCGTACGCGGGCGATGAAGGAGAAATTCTACGAGCTGCTGGCGACCAACCTGGCCGAGCGGTGCGGTCTCGACCCGGCCGACCTGATCGTCTCGATCACCGAAAATGGCGACGAGGATTGGTCTTTCGGCTACGGCCGGGCACAGTTTCTCACCGGCGAGCTGCCATGAGCCTCGACACCCGGCTCACGGAGTCCTTCGGCATCCAACACCCCATCGTGCTGGCCCCGATGGCGATGATCTCCGGTGGCCGGCTCGCGGCGGCGGTGACGTCGGCCGGCGGCCTGGGCCTCATCGGCGGCGGCTACGGCGACGCGGAATGGCTGCGGCGCGAATTCGACCGGGCCGACGGGGCTGACGTCGGCTGCGGGTTCATCACCTGGAGCCTGGCCCGCCAACCTGAGCTGCTCGACGAGGCCCTGGCCCGGCGGCCCGCCGCGATCATGCTGTCCTTCGGTGACCTGCAGCCCTTCGCCGACCGCATCCGCGCCGCCGGCGCCCCCCTGATCGCGCAGGCGCAGACGCTCGACCACGCACGCCAGGCCCTGGACGCCGGCGCCGACGTGGTGATGGCGCAGGGCGGGGAGGCCGGCGGCCACGGCATGACCGTCCGGTCCACCTTCACGCTGGTGCCCGACGTCGTCGACCTGGCCGCCGAACGCGCACCGGACACGCTGGTGCTGGCCGCGGGCGGGGTGACCGACGGGCGTGGCCTGGCCGCCGCGCTGGCGCTCGGCGCCGACGGCGTGCTCGTGGGCACCCGGTTCTGGGCGTCGCCGGAGGCGTTGGTGTCGCCCCGCGCGCACGAGCGGGCGCTGACGGCCGGCGGTGACAACACCGTTCGCACGCGTGCCTACGACCTGGTGCGGCGGCTGGATTGGCCGGCCGGATACACCGCGCGGGCGCTCGGCAACGCCTTCCTCGACACCTGGCACGGCAATGAGGATGAACTGGCCGCGTCGCTGCCCGAAGCGATAATCGACTACGAAAAGGCCGTCGCGGCAGAGGATTTCGACAGTGCCGCCATACTGGTCGGTGAGGGGGTGGGGCTCGTCCGGCGAGTTCGGCCCGCGGCCGACATCGTGGCCGACATGGTCGAGCAGGCCGGCCGCATCCTGAATCGCGCGACCGGGCCGGACTCAGTACAGCGGTGACCAGTCCGAGGTCCGCAGCAGGCGGCTCTGCCACTGGTCGCGGTACTGCAGGGCGTCGAACATGTAGCTGCCCGGCGCCCGGTGCTCCGGCGGGATCTCCTTGGTCAGCAGATGGACCAGCGCCGCGTAGTTGTTGGAGTCATCGATCTTCTGCCAGAGCATGGCCTCTCGGCGCCGATTGCTCCCATGCGCCACCTGGAAGCACGCCTGGATGTCGAGGATGCGCATTCGGGCCGGCGCCTGGGACAGCGGCCGGTAGTAGATCTCGTCCCAGGACCGGATGTAGTCGTCGAGCGGCGCGTACGGCCAGCCGGTGTCCTCCATGAACATCGTCAGCGGGTGCGTCTCGCCCGTGGTCGGCACGCCGGCCAGGTCGAGGGTCTGCAGCGGTGACCAGCTAACCGGCAGCAGCAGCTTGCCCGTTACCTCGTGGCGCAGGTCGTCCAGTTCACGCATCCACGGGCGCAGGTCACCACTCTGGGTCCGGCGCGCCAGCCTTTCCCAGGCCGCGCCGTCGGCGATGCCGGTGATGGTGACCACGTTGTAGGACAGCCCCGAGCCGTGGGCGTGATTGGTGTACCAGAGCAGCCGGGCCTCGTCCCCGTGGGCCAGCGTGGGCATCCAGCCCTCGCGGTATGCGGCCTCGAATTCGTCCTGCCGCGCGCCGACCACTTGGTGGGTTTCGTGTAGGAACAGCATCGGAACTCCTTGCCGTCAAGCGTCTTTGGCGATCAGCGCGGCGAGCTCGCGGCGGTTCACCTTGCCGGTCGAGCTGTACGGGATCTGCTCGACGATCGCCAGCCGTTCGGGCAGTTTGAAGTAGGCGATCAACTCGCGACAGTGCGCTCGCAGCTGTTCGAGGGTCACCGGCGCGCAAGCCGTCACGGCCACCCCCACACGTTGGCCGAGCTCGTCGTCGGGGATTCCGGCGACCGCGACGTCGCGCACCGCCGGGTGGGAACGAAGCGCCTCCTCCACCTCGATCGGCCCGAACTTCTCGCCGCCGCGGTTTATGGTGTCGCTGAGCCGTCCGCTCGGGAAGAGGTAGCCGTCGGGGTCTTGGCGGGCGAGGTCCCCGGTGCGCAGCCAACCTTCGGTGACGTTCTGGGCGGTGTTGACCCACAGTTCGCCGACCGTTCCCGGCTCGACGTCCTTCCCCGTCTCGGGGTCCACCACTCGCACGTCGACACCGGGCAGCGGCCGGCCGACCGATCCCGCGCGGGCCGGATCGCGGTGATCGGCGGGCAGCAGCGTCGTGTAGGCGCCGAGGGTCTCCGTCTGCCCGAATACGTTGGCGAACGCCACATGTGGGAGGGCGTCCATCGCCCGGCGCACCAAACTGATGGGCGCGGCGGCGGCGCCGTAGGCGACGGCGACCAGCGACGACAAGTCGGCGGCGGCGAAGTCGGGATGGTCGAGGATGCGCTGAAGCATCGCTGGAACCAGGAACGTGGTGCTCACCCGATGCTCGGACACCAGGCGCAACCACTCGCCCGCGTCAAATCGTCGCTGTACCACCGACGTATTGCCCGAGTACAAACTGCCGAGCGTGCCCAGCGCGCCCCCGACGTGGAAGAACGGGACGCACATCATCCCCACCGAGGGTCTGGCGTCGGCCCGGAACGGTGCCGCCATCCCCTTGATCCGCCTTGTCAGTTGCCGGCCGCTGATACCGACGGCCTTCGGGAGTCCCGTTGTCCCGCTGGTGAACAAGACCAAGGCGTCGCGGTCGGCGTCGTCGCTGGACGGCGGCGCTGACCCGCCGGCGCCGTCCAGCAGATCGCTGCTCGTGACCACCGTCGGCGCACCGGCCTCGCGGAGCCGCTGCCCGTACGGCTCCCCCGCTACGGCCACCTCGGCACAGCCCGCGCTCGTCAAGAGCCCGTGCAGTTCGGGCGGGGTCAGCGCGGGGTTCATCAGCGCCGCCGCGGCGCCGACGCGGGCCGCCCCCAGCACGGTCGCGATCGAGAGCACGCTTCCGCCGTCGACGACGGCGACGCGTTGGCCGGCCGCCACGCCGCGGGCGGCCAGGCCGGCGGCGCACCGGTTCACGATGGTCGCCAGCTCGCCGTAGCCGATCGAGCGCCCCTCGATGATGAGGGCGATCCGGGTGGGATCGCCATCCGCGGCGGCCTCGAGCATCGTTGCGATAGTCATGCGCGCGGCTCAGTGCAGGGGTGACCACGCGGAGGTGCGCAGCAGCCGACTGGTCCACTGGTCCCGCAGGTTCAGGGCGTCGTGCATCCACGTCCCCGGCGCGCGGTATTCGGAGGGGATCCGGGTCTCTAGCAGCCCCAGCAGCTGGTCGGGCCGCTGAATGCGCTGCATCAGGACGACCTCCCGGCGCAGGTGGCTGCCCAGCGCGGGCTGAAAAGCCGCCTGGATCACCAGCATTGACGACGGCCGCTGCAGGCTTTGGGCGTACACGTCGCCGCTGCGATCGATGTATTCCTCGAACTTGTCCGGGTAGGGCCACATGGTGTCTTCCATGTAGAGGCTGAGTTCGTGCTCCCGGCCGTCGACCGGCACCTCGCGCGACGTGATCTCCTGCAGCGGCGACCACGGCAGCGGCGCAAGCAGTTTGGCCTCGACGTCGTAGCGCAGGTCGTCCAGCTCGCGCATCCACGCCTGCAAATCACCCTGTTGCACCCGGATCGCGAGGCGCTCCCACGCCGCCCCGTCCCGAACGGCGGTGATGGTCACGACGGTGTAAGACGGTCCGCTGCCCTGGGCGTGGTCGGCGTACCAGAGCAACCGGGCATCGTCACCGGCGGCGAGCATGGGCATCCAGCCCTGTCGGAACGCGGCCTCGAAATCGTCTTCGCAGCGGCCGCGCACCTTGTGCACCTCGTGCATGAACAGCACGCCGAGACGGTAACTCCGAACGCGTTGTCGGGTCTACAGCTGCGCGATTACGCCCTGGACAGCCGAGTTGCGAACTGGTTTGCTCGACTCAGTAATTAACTCACCGGGCAGGAGTCGCCGATGGCCCGTCTCAACGTGCCGGATGGCCCCGGCGGCGAAGCCGCCATGATCTGGACGCTGCGGCCGCAACTCGGCGACATGGTGGAGCGGATGATCCGCGGCGCATACCAGCAGAGCGTTCTGCCGGCCGACGAGCGCGAGCTGGCCAGGATGCGCATCGCCCAGATCAACGACTGCGTCGCATGCTCGGGCTTTCGGGCCCAGTCGGTGCTGGACGCCGGCGTCACGGCGGAGCTCTACGAGAACGTCGCGGCGTACGCCAGCTACCCCGGCTACACGCCGCGCCAACGGCTTGCCATCGAGTACGCCGAGCGCTTCGCCACCGACCATGTCTCCCTGGACGACGCCTTCTTCGAGCGGCTCCGCGAGTCGTTCTCCGACCCCGAGATCCTCGATCTCACCCTCTGCGTCGCGGTATTTCTGGGCTTGGGACGCTCGTTGACCGTGCTGGGCGTCGACCAGTCCTGCGCAATCGATCTCTAGTAAGGAACCGAATGGACCTGGCGACCGTCGACGAATTACTGACGACGACGCGGTCGGTGCGAAAGCGCCTCGACTTGGACCGGCCGGTCGGCCGCGAGGTGATCCTCGAGTGCATTCGGCTGGCGATGCAGGCGCCCACGGCGAGCAACGCGCAGGACTGGCGCTGGCTGGTGATCACCGACCCCGACAAGCGCGCCGCTATCGGCGAGATCTATCGCAGCATCGGCGCCGAATACCTTGCTTACGCGACCAAGCAGGCATCCGATCCGCAGACCCAGCGCGTGTACGCCGGCGCGCTGGCCCTGACCGACACGCTGGGTAAAGTCCCCGTGCACGTGATCCCGTGCCTGGCGAACCGCATCGACAACTCGACTCTGCTGACCGCCGCGTCGGCCTGGGCGTCGATCATCCCGGCCGGCTGGAGTTTCCTGCTCGCCCTGCGGTCGCGGGGGCTGGGATCGGTGTGGACGACGATGCATCTGGCCAAGGAACGGGAAGTGGCCGAATTGCTCGGTATCCCGGACACGGTGACGCAGGCCGCGCTGTTTCCGGTGGCCTATACGATCGGCACCGACTTCCGGCCGGCCACCCGCCCGCCCGCGGAAACCGTGACGTTCTGGGATAGCTGGGGAGACGGCTGATGCAGTCCTACACCGTGCGATTTCACGTCGACGCACCGCCGGCGAAGGTGTGGCGGGTGCTGCATCCGCCGGCGCCGCCCAACGCGCCGCGCCCCCGAGTCCTCAAATGGCCCACCGGCAGCATGGAGATCCTCAACGAGGGCAACGAGGCCGGCGAGGGCCTGGTCCGCACCTGCGTCTACCCGGTGCCCAAGTACCTGCTGTCTGGGGGCCGGGCGCGGTCGTGGGAGACGGTCACCGAAGCCGAAACCAACAAGCTGTCACGCTACGTGGCCGTCGGCGCGCCGCTGTGGTCCCGGGCCGAGGGCTATCACCGGCTTGAGGAGCAGCCCGACGGCACCACCGTGCTGACCTTCCACGAGACCTATCACGCATACAACCCGCTGCTGCGGTTCTTCCTCGAACGCCCGGTGCACGCGAAGATTTCCCGGGACAACCTCGACACGTACGAGCACGCGCTCGGCTACGCCGGCCGCGTGCGGCGGCTCCCCTGAGGGGTTCGTTGGGCGCCGTGACCATGGGTTACGCATCCGGGGGCGCCGGCCGGCGGATGCCGCTTTGCGTGAATTCGGCTGCTCAGCCCGGTACGCTGACGTGCTATGGGGATTGAGGCTGGTGTATCTACGGCCGGAAGGTTGGCCGTCGCGGGGTTGATGATCGCGGGCTGGGCAGCGGCGGTGGGCGTCGCGGGGGCCGACCCGGACCCGACGGGACCCGCACCCGGACCGCCACCGTCGTCGGCCTCACCGGCACCCTCTCCCGCCGCCTCGTCGGCCGCCTCCCCCTCGCCGTCCGCTGGCGCCTCGCCGGCCGCCTCACCGGCACCGGGACCGAAGACGAGCATCGACAAGGACGGCATCTACAACGTCGGGTCCGACATTGTGCCGGGCATCTACAGCTCCGGGGGGCCGCTCGACAACGGCACCTGCTACTGGAAGCGGATGAGCAATCCGGACGGCAACATCATCGACAATTCGATGAGCAAGAAGCCTCAGGTGGTGCTGATCGACCCGACCGACAAGGCGTTCAAGACCTCGGGTTGCCAGCCGTGGCAGCTGACCCCGGACGCCGCCCTGCCGCCGACTACACCGCCGGCCGGTGTGCAGAGCACGCTCGGTCTCCTCAACGGCCTGCTCGGCGGCGGCCAGGGCGGACAACAGCCGTCCTCGCCCGCTCCCCACAACTGACGGTTCCTGACGGGCCGTGGCCAGTGCGCAACGAGCTGTCGTCGTCGGCGCCGGTGTCAGCGGTCTGACGTCGGCCGTGTGCCTGGCCGAGGCCGGCTGGTCGGTGCGAGTCTGGACGGCCGCCACGCCACAGCACACGACCTCCAAGGTGGCGGGCGCGGTATGGCTGCCGCCGCGGCCGGCGGAGCGTGCAAGCGGCACGCTGGATTGGACCGAGCACTCCCTGCGGGTCTTCCGCGAACTCGCGGACGACGCCGACTCCGGCGTTCAACTGTCGCCCGCGATGGCGGTCGGTGAACTGACTGCGGCCGAGGCGATGTCGTCCGCCGCGGCGTTGATTCCCGACCTGCGCCCCGCCGACCCCGCCGACCTTCCGGCGGGCTTTAGCAACGGATTTCGCGCCACGTTGCCGATGATCGACATGCCGCACTATCTCGACTACCTGACCCGGCGGCTGGCCGCGGCCGGCTGCGCAATCGAGGAGCAACCGGTGCGGTCACTGGCCGAGGTCGCCGACGCCGCGCCGACCGTAGTCAACTGCGCCGGTCTGGCCGCGGGATCCCTGACCGGTGACGACACGCTGCGCCCGCTGTTCGGCCAGCACGTCGTGCTCACCAATCCCGGCCTGCGGCAACTCTTTCTGGAAATCAACGGCGGGCCGGAATGGACCTGCTACTTCCCCCACCCACAGCGCGTCGTTTGCGGCGGCATCAGCATCCCCGGCCGCCGGGACACCACCCCGGACCCCGACGTGACCGAACGAATCCTGCACCGCTGCCGCCAGATCGAGCCACGGCTCGCCGAAGCCGAGGTGATAGAGATCATCACCGGGCTGCGTCCCGACCGCCCCTCGGTGCGGGTGCAGGCCGAGCCGCTGGGCCGGGCCCGGTGCATCCACAACTACGGCCACGGCGGCAACGGCGTGACCTTGTCATGGGGTTGCGCGCGCGACGTGGTCCGCCTCGCCGGTCAGCGGGAGGCGCGGTGAGCATCGACTACGCGCTGGACGCCCACATCGCCACCATCACGATCAACCGTCCCGAGACCCGCAACTCGTTGGACATGGAACACTTCCGCGACCTGGCCCACGCGTGGGCGGCGTTCCGCGACGACGCCGGCGCCTGGGTGGCGGTGATCACCGGTGTCGCGCAAGACTTTTGCACCGGCGCCGACCTCAAGAAGTTCATCCCCGAACTCACCGGCGACCTGCCGCAGCCCGAAGGCTGGAACAAGGACGACGCCATCCACGCCGTCCTGCACCACTTCCCCGTCTACAAACCGATCATCGCCGCGGTCAACGGCACTTGCGTCGCGGGCGGCTTCGAGATGTTGAGTTCCACCGACATCCGCGTCGCCGTGCCCGCCGCGCGATTCGCGGTGATGGAGCCCAAGCGGGGCCTTTTCGCCGGCGGCGGAAGCACCGTGCGGCTGCCGCGTCAGATGCCCTATCCGCTGGCGATGGAGCTACTGCTGACCGCCGACATGGTCGACGCGGACCGCGCGCTGGCGATGGGGCTGATCAACCGCGTGGTCCCGCCGGAACGGCTGATGGATACCGCGTACGACTACGCCGAGCGCATCGCGGCGAACGCGCCGCTCGCGGTGTTCGCGACGAAGCAGTCGGCCGTCGAGGGTCTGGCGCTCGACCTCGCGGCGGCGTACGACAACGAAACCCAGCACAGCGACCGCATTTTCGAGACGCAGGATGCCAAGGAGGGGCCGCGGGCCTTTGCCGAGAAGCGTCCGCCGCGGTGGCAGGGCCGCTAACGCCGGCTGACGTCCCGAATGATCAGCGACAGCACCCAGCTCACGATGGACAACACGATCGCCGCCCAGATCGCCGTCCACCAGAAATGATCGATCTGCAAACCCCAATGTGTGGTGTGCTCGGTGATTAGGGCGGTGATCCACAACATCAGCGCGTTGACGACGACGTGAAACAGCCCCAGGGTCAGGATGTACAGCGGGATCGACAAGAACTGGACGATCGGCTTGATGAACGCGTTGACCAGTCCGAAGATGACGGCGACGACGAAGATGATGCCGACCCGTTCCAGCTTCGTGTCACCGCCGACGAACGTGATCCCATGGACGAACTTGGTGACCAGCCATAGCGCGAAACCGGTCAGTGCGGCGCGAAGCAGGAAAGGGCCCATGCCCAAGATCCTCTCACCAGGCGTGCGCGAAAGGCAGCCTGTTGAGTTGACTGCCGATATTCCTCGCTAAGCGTCGCCGCGCTGCGACGCCAGGTACTTCACCATCTGGCACAGGTTGACGACGGCCGCGCTCAACTTATAGATGGTGGCGTCCCGATCCGCCACACACGACTGCCAATCGGGGAACTCCTGCGGGGCTTTCTGGTTGTCGGCGTTGAGGTGCATTTTCTGCTCGATCTGGTCGCACAGATCGGCGAGGGTCAACTGCCCCGGCGCGCTGCTATCGGAGAACCATTTGTCAGTCATCTTCGGATCGTCGCCTCTCAAACATCCCCGCTTTCTCCTCAGGCTATCGGGCCGACTGCCACGAGGATTGCGCGGCCGCTCAATTCAAATTGTAGAAGCGCTGGGCGTTTAACCCGCCGATCTTTTCGCGGGCCATTTCGGTGATGTCCGGACGGGTCCGCAGGTGCTTGGTGCTTTCCGGCCATTCACCGTCCCAGTGCGGGTAATCGCTGGCGAACATGATGAAGTCGGCGCCGAGCACGTCGATCACCCCGGGCAGGATCGGTTCCTCCGGCTCGCACGTCACCCAGATGTTGCCCGCGGACAGGTACTCGTGCGGGTCGCGCCGCCAGCCGCGTTCGACCCAGTCGCCGCGCTTCTCGTAGTGCTCGTGCAGGCGATCCATGAAGAACGGGACCCAGCCCGCACCCGCCTCGAGGAAGGCAACCCGCAACCGCGGGTGCCGCTCGAAGACGCCGCCGGAGACCAGCGCCGTCATGGCCGTCATCTGATCGAACGGGAAACTGATGCAATGCACCTGAATGTAATTGGTGAAGCGGTCGACACCGATCTTCGGCAGGTGGATGCCCGGGGCGCCGTGAATGCCCAGGGGCATGTCGAGGTCGACCGCGGCGGCGTAAAAGGGGTCCAGGTCGGGGTGGTCGAGATTGCGCGTCTTGAGTGCCGGCGGAACCAGAGTTGCCACCAGCCCAAGCTCTTTCGCTTCGGTCATGACGTCGATCGCCGCCTGGCCGTGCTCGATGGGGGTTACCGCGACGCCGCGCAGCCGTCCACCCGACGGGGCGCAATAATCCGCGATCCACTGGTTATAGAGCCGGGAGAATCCCGCCCCGAACTCGGGATCCTCGAGCGTCGGGGCGCACAGCCCCAGGCTGGGGTACAACACCATGGTGTCGATGTGGTCGCGGTCGGCATCCCCCAGCACGCCTTCGGTCGACCGGCAGTTGATGTCCGGCGCCTTGCTGATGCCGTGCTCGGGCGGACAGCCGGCGCCCGGGCCCTGATCCTCCGGATAGTTGCGGCCTTCGAACGTCAGCCGCAGCCGCCCGTCGGTGCTGGGCTTGACGTGCTGCGGCCAGCGTTTGATCGCTTCGATTGCCAACGAGGGGTTCTCGGCAACGTGTCCGTCCGCGTCGATGATGCGCATGTATTCGCAACTTACTCTCGCGCCATCGCGCTCGGTACTGCACGATGCTGACGTGACAACTCAACGGTTGACCGCCGATCAGCGAAACTCATTCATCGCGGCGTTGTTGGGCTGGACGATGGACGCCTTCGACTACTTCATCGTCGTGCTTGTCTACGCCGACATCGCAAAGACTTTCCACCACAGCAAGGCGGAGGTCGCCTTCGTCACCACGGCCACCCTGATGATGCGTCCCGTCGGCGCGCTGCTGTTCGGGTTGTGGGCCGACCGCGTCGGCCGGCGGCTGCCGCTGATGGTCGACGTGATGTTCTACTCCGTGGTCGGCTTCCTGTGCGCGTTCGCCCCCAACTTCACCGTGCTGGTGATCCTGCGCCTGCTGTACGGCATCGGCATGGGCGGCGAGTGGGGTCTTGGGGCCGCGCTCGCCATGGAGAAGGTGCCCGTCGAGCGACGCGGGTTCTTCTCGGGGTTGCTGCAGGAGGGTTACGCGTTCGGCTACCTGTTGGCGAGCGTCGCCTCGCTGGTGGTGATGAACTGGCTGGGGCTGTCCTGGCGGTGGCTATTCGCGCTGAGCATCGTTCCGGCGCTGGTCAGCCTGATCATTCGCTACCGGGTGGAGGAGTCCGAAGTCTGGGAGGCCGCGCAGGACCAGATGAAGCTCACCAGCACCAGGATCCGCGACGTGCTGCGCGACGGGGTGATCATCCGCCGGTTCATTTACCTGGTGCTGCTGATGACGGCCTTCAACTGGATGAGCCACGGCACCCAGGACGTCTACCCGACCTTCCTGACGTCGACCGCCAACCACGGCGCCGCACTGTCCAGCGCGACGGTCAAGTGGATCGTCATCGTCTACAACCTCGGTGCCATCATCGGCGGCCTGTTCTTCGGCACGCTGTCGCAGCGATTCAGCCGTCGCTACACCATCATCTTCTGCGCGCTGCTGGCGCTGCCGATCGTTCCGCTGTTCGCCTACTCGCGCGCCGCCGCGATGCTGTGCCTCGGCTCGTTCCTCATGCAGCTGTTCGTGCAGGGCGCATGGGGGGTGATTCCCGCCCACCTGACCGAGATGTCGCCGGACGCCATCCGCGGCCTGTACCCCGGCGTCACCTACCAGCTCGGAAACCTGCTGGCCGCGTTCAACCTCCCCATCCAGGAACGGCTGGCCGAGTCGCACGGCTATCCCTTTGCCCTGGCGGCGACGATCGTGCCGGTGCTGATCGCGGTGGCGTTCCTGACGCTGATCGGCAAGGACGCCACCGGAATTCGTTTCGGCACCGCCGAAAGCGCTTTCCTGCCAACCGAAGTGACGTGAGTCAGTCCGAATGGTTCAGCAGGCGCAGCAGCAGGTGCATCGCCACTGTCGTCGAGCGCTCCCGGATGTCCGAGCGGTTGCCGGGCAGCCGCAACGTGCGGGTGTCCGTGCGGCCGTTTGAGAGCTCCACCGTGAAACACACCGTGCCAACCGGCTTTTCGGGAGAGCCTCCGCCGGGGCCGGCGATCCCGGTGATCGCGACGGCGGTGTCGGCGCCGAAACGGCGTAGCGCCCCGGCCGCCATCGCCTCGGCCACCGGCTCGGACACCGCGCCGTGGGCCTCGATCAGCGCCGGATCGACGCCCAGCAGTTCCGCTTTCGCATCGTTCGAATAGGCCACCACCCCGCCGGCCACATACTCCGACGATCCGGGCCGGTCGGTCAGTCGCGCCGCCACCAGCCCCGCGGTGCAGGATTCGGCCGTCGCGATCCGACGACCGGCCAGCGCTTGGCCGACCAGATCGTCCACGGTCGAACCATCTTCGGAGAACAGCTGCTGTGCGTGTCGGTCACGCACCAGCTGGATCAGCTTCGCGTAACCGGCGGCGGCGTCCGGCTCGTAGCGCGTGACCATCTCGACCTCGCCCCGCCGCAAGCAGGTGGTGATCTCGAGCGACTCGAAGCCCGGCACCGACGCCTCGGCATCGCGCAGGGTCTCGGCCAGGCCCGACTCGGGCAGCCCGAACATGCGCACGGTTTCCTGCCGATAGAGCGTTCGGCCGGCGATCGCCTGCTGGGCGGCGGGCGTCTCGATGGCCCGGTGCCACATCGGCTGCAGCTCGCGGGGCGGCCCCGGGAGCACGATGACCGTCGGCTTGCCGGGCACGACCACGCCGGGCGCGGTGCCGACCGGGTCGAGCACCTGCGATCCGGCGGGAATCATCGCCTGCTTGCGGTTGGCGGCGCGCACCGCCTCGAAGTCCACGCCCTCGAATCGCGCCATCAGCTTCTTGAGGATGTTCGCGATCTTGTTCTCGGTCTCGTCGTCCAACACCAGCTCGCGGTTGCAGAACCGGGCCACCACCTCCACGGTCATGTCGTCGGCCGTCGGTCCAAGGCCACCGCTGGTGACGATCAGGTCCATGCCCTGGTCCGCCATGAAGCGCAGCTGCGCCTCGATGTCTTCCGGGCGGTCGCCACAGATCGTGATGTGCGCCAGCTCGACGCCCAGCTCCAGCAGGCGGTCGGCGATCCAGGGTCCGTTCGCGTCCTGGACGCGCCCGGTGAGGACTTCGGTTCCGGTGACGACGATTCCTGCGCGTGCGCTCACCGCCATGAGCCTACTGGCAGGGCTGAGAGACAATGGGCCGATGACCGAGCTAGAGGTCTTGCAGGCCGACGTCACCAAGCTCGAAGTCGACGCGATCGCCAATGCGGCCAACACGCAACTGCGGCACGGTGGCGGTGTCGCCGCGGCCATTGCCCGCGCCGGCGGCCCGGACCTGCAGCGGGAATCGACCGAGAAGGCGCCCATCGGGCTCGGGGATGCCGTCGAGACGACGGCCGGCGACATGCCGGCGCGCTACGTAATCCACGCCGCGACCATGGAGCTCGGCGGCCCGACGTCGGCGGAGATCATCGCGCGGGCCACCGCTTCCACGCTGCGGAAGGCCGACGAGCTCGGCTGCCGCACCCTCGGCCTGGTGGCCTTCGGCACCGGCGTCGGCGGCTTCCCGCTGGATGAGGCGGCGAGGCTGATGGTCGACGCCGTCCGGCGACACGAGGCGAAATCGTTGGAGAAGGTGGTGTTCGCCGTTCACGGCGACGCGGCCGGGCGCGCGTTCCGGGACGCCGTTGCCGGCTAATCCTCTTCGAGGTAACGCTCGACGGAGGCGACCTTCTGCGTCATCGCGTCGCTGACACCGGCCCGCCAGTCCGCCTTGATCACCGTGCTGACCCGGGGCGCGCGAGCGGCCACCGCCTCGACCGCTCGCTGCACGACCGCCATGACTTCTTCCCAGCTTTCACCCTCGATCACGGTGAACATCGAATCGGTCTTATTCGGCAGGCCGGAATCGCGCACTACCCGAACCGCTTCGGCGACGATCTCGCCGACACCCTCGCCCACACCCATGGGCGTGACGGAGAACGCGACAAGCACAGACACTCAACGAGCCTACCCAACCATTTGAGTGTCGGCCTGGCAGCATCAAGGCCCATGCGGGTTTTGGTGCAACGGGTCGCTTCGGCGACGGTGTCGGTCGGCGGCGAGGTGGTGGGCGCCATCCGGCCCGCCGGTCAGGGCCTGCTGGCCTTCGTCGGCGTCACCCACAGCGACGATGCCGACAAGGCGCGACGGCTCGCCGAAAAGCTCTGGAATCTACGGATTCTCAGCGACGAGCGGTCGGCCGCCGACGTCAACGCGCCGATCTTGGTCGTCAGCCAGTTCACCCTGTACGCCGACACCGCCAAGGGCCGACGACCATCCTGGAATGCGGCCGCTCCGGGCGCGGTCGCCGAGCCCTTGGTGGCGGCATTCGCCGACGCGTTGCAACGGCTGGGCGCCGAAGTCCACAGCGGGGTGTTCGGCGCGAACATGCAGGTCGAATTGGTCAATGACGGCCCGGTCACGGTGCTACTGGAGCTCTGACCCGCGATTGCAGGTACGTTGGGACAGGCCGATTTTTCGTGACCGATCGTTGACGGGAGGGGCGACCATGACCGCGACGCCCGAGTTTGGCTCGCTCCGTTCCGACGATGACCATTGGGACATCGTCAGCAGCGTGGGCTACACCGCCTTGCTGGTGGCCGGATGGCGTGCGCTGCATGCCGTGAGCCCGCAGCCGCTGGTCCGCGACGACTATGCCAAGGTATTCATCGAGGCCTCGAAAGACCCGTATTTGGCGGGCGTGCTCGCCAACCCGGGGACCTCCGAGGACGAGATGGCCTTCCCCCGTCTCTACGGCGTACAGACCCGGTTCTTCGACGACTTCTTCGTTGCCGCCGGCGCCGCGGGCATACGACAGGCGGTGATCGTGGCCGCCGGCCTGGACTCCCGCGCATATCGACTCGAATGGACACCGGGCACAAGGGTTTTCGAGGTCGACCTGCCGAAGGTGCTGGAGTTCAAGGCACACGTGCTCGCGCAGCACGGCGCCAAACCCAAGGCCCCCAGGGTAGAGGTTGCCGCCGATCTGCGCGCCGACTGGTCGCGGGCTCTGGAGGCCGCCGGCTTCGACGTGGAACGCCCCAGCGCCTGGTCGGTGGAGGGAGTGCTGCCCTACCTGACCGACGAGGCCCAGAACACGCTCTTCACCCGGATCAGTGGACTCAGTGCGCCCGGCAGCCGGATTGCCATCGGCGCGTTGGGATCCCGTTTGGACCACGACCAGCTCGAGGCCCTTGAGACGGCGCACCCCGGCGTCAACATGTCCGGCGACGTCGATTTCTCCGCGCTGACCTACGAACCCCAGACCGACCCCGCGGAACGGCTGGCCGCGCACGGGTGGACCGTCGAGCCCGTCCGCAACACGCTCGACCTGCAGGCCGGTTACGGGATGACCCCGCCCGATGTCGACGTCAAAATCGACAGTTTCATGCGGTCCCAATACATCACGGCAACGCGGTAACAGACCTAGGGCGTCAACAGGATTTTCACGTCGTCGCCCGAGCGCGACGCCGCGGTCGCGTAGCCCTTGGACGCCTCCTCCAACGGCAGCGTGGTGGTGAAGATGCCGTCGACGTCGAGCCGCCCGGACTGCAGCAGCGGGATCAATTCCGGCCAGGTGCGCTGCACCGGCGCCGTCGTCATCCGCAGCGTGATGCTGCGGATCAGGCAACCCAGGGCGTTGAGCGGGAACGGATTCATGTCGTGTACACCGACAACCGAGACCGTGCCGCCCGGCCGCACCGCATTGAGTGCATCGGTCAAAGACGCGTCCGTGGCGACGGCGTCGATCACCGCATCGGCGCCACGTCCCCCGGTGGCGGCGAGGATGGCCTCGACCGCCGGCGCCTTGAGGGGCGTCGCGCCCCACTGGGCGGCCCGATCCAGCCGGCCCTGCACTTGGTCCACCGCGAAAACCGTTGCGGCTCCTTGAAACAGCGCGCTGCGCAGCGAGCACAGCCCCACGGCGCCCAGACCGATGACCGCCACGGTGCCGCCGAACGGAATATCGGCGCGTTGCGCCGCCGCCCAGCCCGTGGCGAGGTTGTCGGTGAGGAGTAGCGCCTGTTCGGTGCTGATGCCTTCCGGCACCTTGAGCAACTGGAAGTCGGCCGCCGGCACGGCCAGCAGGTCGGCCTGCGCTCCCCCGAGCAAACCCCCGCCGAAGATCTGAAAGCCTCTGTGGCACATGACGGGATCGCGGGTGGCGCAGCCGGCGCAGGCGCCGCACCCGGTCACCGAGGACACCATGACGAGGTCGCCCACCTTGACGGTGCGTACCTCCGGCCCCGCCTCCAGGACGGTGCCGAGCGCCTCGTGGCCCAGCGCGATCGGGTCGGGCATCGGGAAATCGGCCTCGTAGAAGTGCAGGTCGGATCCGCAGATGCCGGCGGCGGCGACGTCGACGATAGCCCCGTCGGGTCCGGGGAGGGTGGGATCGGGCCGCGTGTCGACCCGGATGCTGTGGGGTCCGTCGACGACTACCGTACGCATAGTGGCCTGCTCACTTCCTTTGCCGCACAACAAATTGTGACCAGTCGGGCTCACGCACCGCGGCCCAGTACTCGTTGAGGCGCCACGGACTGACGGTGTGGATCTCGCCGTCGGCGTTCTTGAAGTAGGAGTGTTTGACCGCGGGGTGCGCCCACACCATCTTCTTGATCTGAGTCTGCGTCCGGTCATGCCAATCGGTGGCGGCATCGGGCCTCGGCTCCAGCGAATGCACCTCTGGGTCGGCCAGCCGCGCCAGACACTGGTCTATGTAGCGCATCTGCAACTCGGACTGGAAGATCAGGCTGCCGCCGTGGGCGAGGTGGGTTCCGGGCCCGTAGATGATGAACAGGTTGGGGAACTTTGGAACGGTGATGCCGAGGTAGGCGTACGGCCGGCTCCCCCACATCTCGCGCAGGTCCACCCCGTCGCGGCCGGTGATCTTCAGCGGCCACAGCACTTCGGTGTGCCGGAAGCCGGTGGCGTAGACGATGACGTCGACGTCATGCGCCACGCCGTCTTCGGTGACGATGCCGCGCGGGGTGATCCGCCGGATGGGCGTGCGCACCAGCTCGACGTTGTCTCGCTGCAGTGTTTGCAGCCAGCTGCCGTTGTCCTGCAGGGTCCGTTTACCGCAGGCGGGATAGTCGGGCATCACCTTGGCCAGCAGGTCGTGCCCTTCTCCGACCTGGCTGGTGATCCACTGGGAGAACATCATTTGGGCGGCGGCGTTGATGTCGCTGACCGCATGCTCCTGGTCGGCGTAGTTTGGGTCGCCTTCCGCGGCGTCGAGTCCCTTGTCGGACCCCGGCCAGAGGACGAGAAAGCGGTACCACCGCCCGTAGAACGGCAGGTGGCGCATGGCCCAGCGCATGCCGTCGCCGACCTCGTCGTGATACATCGGGTTGGGGAACATCCACTGCGCGGTCCGCTGAAACACGGTGAGGTGCTCGACATCCGGGGCAATCGCGGGTGAGATCTGGAAACCGCTGGCGCCGGCGCCGACGAGCGCGACGCGCTTACCGCTGATGTCGACGGAGTGGTCCCAGGCCGCGGAGTGGAACGACGGGCCCGCGAAGCTCTCGGCGCCGTCGAAGTCGGGAATGTTGGGCCGGTTCAATTGACCGACCGCGGTGATCAGGGCACGGGCGCGCACCGTGCTCGTCTGGCCGTCGACACCACGCAGCCGGATGCTCCAGGTGGCGTCGTCGTCGACCCATTCGGCGGCGAGAACCTCCGTATTCCACCGCACGTGCTCGGCCAGGTCGTGCTTCGCCATGACCTGGGTGAAGTAGTCCTGCAGCTCGTGCTGTTCGGCGAAGAAATGGGTCCAGTCGTTGTTGGGTTCGAAACTGTAGCAATAGAAGTGGTTGGCCACGTCGACGCGGGCGCCGGGATAGCTGTTCTCCCACCAGGTTCCGCCCGGACCGGGGTTCTTCTCCACGATGGTGAAGGGAATGTTGGCCTGCTTGAGCCGGATTCCGGCCAGGATGCCCGATTCGCCGCAGCCGACGACGAGGACCGGAATATCGGCCGCGCTGTCGGCCGGCACGGTCGGCGGGCGGCGTGGATCGACCCCGTCGAGGTCCATCTCTTCCAGCACCAGGCGCAGGTAGTCGTCGGTCACGTGCTCGCAGGCCGCCCAGTCCATCATTTCGCGAATGAGGTCGAGGCTCAGCGGCTTCGGCTCGGGACAACCGCGGTCCCGATATTCGGTGATCACCGGCAGGGCTGCCGCGCGGGCCCGCGCCTTGTCCTCCTCGGACATGAAGCCCTGAATCTCGTTGAGGAACACACCCATCTGCTTGAAGTCGCGGATGAAGCGCGGGTCGCCGGTGATGTGCACGAGTGAAAGCAAGAGTGTCGGGATGCTGACATCGGCGAGGGCGGCCTCGATCTCCGCCGTGGACGTGGTGAAGGGATCGCCGGCATAGGCGCTGCGCATCGAGCCGATCCTCTCGGGTGAACGGGGTCCCCCAATTACGCTACTGACCGTGTCGTAATTGGCAGCACTACGCTACCCGCTGGCGAGGGAGGGGATCAATAGCCTGACTGCTATGGCGCGTCGTCCTCGTCGTTTTGCCCCATCGTCTTTTCGGGGTGGTGGAAGGTATTGACGCGGGGCTGCCCGCGATCCAGGTGCGGTGGTGGGATCCATTCGGTGTCGCCGTTGGCGCGTTTTCGGGTGGTCCAGCCGTTGTCGAGGAGGCGGTGGTGGGGCCCGCAGGCCAGGGTGAGTTGGTCGATGTCGGTGCGGTGGGTGCCGGCCCAGTCCTGGACGTGGTGGACTTCGCAGTAGTAGCCGGCCACGTCGCAGCCCGGGGCCGAGCAGCCACGGTCCTTGGCGTACAAGACAATTCGTTGCCCCGGGGAGGCCAGGCGCTTGGCGTGATACAGCGCCAGCGCGTTGCCCTTGTCGAAGACGGCCAGATAGTGGTGGGCGTGGCGGGCCAGCCGGATCACGTCGGACATCGGCAGCAGGGTGCCCCCGGCGGTGAGGGCTTTGCCGGCGGCGGACTCGAGGTCATTGAGCGTGGTGGTCACGACGATGGCCGCGGGTAATCCGTTGTGCTGACCCAGGTTGGCGCTGCAAAGCATTGCCCTTAGCGCGGCGTTGAGGCCGTCGTGGTTGCGCTGCGCGGCGCTGCGGGTGTCACGCTGCACCGCCTCGTCGCTCGGGGCGCCCTCGGCGATCGGTGTCTGGTCGTCGGGGTTGCACATCCCTGGCGCGGCCAGCTTGGCCAGCACCGCCTCCCAGGTGGCGCGGGCCTCGGGGGTGAGCCAGCCGCTCAGCTTGGACATACCGTCGCTGTCTTGGGTTCCCAAGGTCACGCCGCGGCGCCGAGCGCGGTCGTGGTCGGTGAACTGTCCGTCGGGATTGAGGTAGCAGGTCAACCGTTCGGCGACCTTGCGCAGCCCTTCCGGGCGTTGCTCGCCGGCCCAGCGGGCGAGGTCGGCCTCGGCGGCCTCGCGGGTGGGGGCATCGACCCAGCAGGGCAGTTCGTCGAAGAAGCGGTGGATGACGGCGATGTGGGAGGCGCCGATCTTTCCGGCGCGCTGGGCGGCCGCGGTGGCCGCATACTGCGGCGTTAGCGGCTCACCGGTCAGCGTGTGTCGCGTGCCCAACGCGCGGGCGTCGGTGATCCGGCGCGTGGCTTCCCCGCGGGTGATGCGCAGGCGGTCGGCCAGCACGTGCGGCAACGTGCCGCCGAGTTCGGCCGGAGTGGCTTGGCAATCGATCTGATTGAGCAGCTCGTGGCCGGCCACCGGCAGCCGCCTCATCTCGCGTTCGAGGGATTCGAGGTAGGTGAAGCGCTCCGGGGTGGTCAACGCGTCGTACGAGTGCGCGTTGATGCGTGAGACGACCTCGTGCAGCGCGGCGTAATCCGCCGCAATCTCGTCACGGTCACTCGAACTCATGTTCGAATGATACGTCGCCCCACCGACAACACCAGCCGCCCCGAAACCACTGAAACCAAAGTGGCGTAAGTGATTTCGGGGCCCGGTGCGCCATTGCCCAGGCCGCCCTTGCGCTGCTGCGAAACAATGGGTCCAAGTCGACGAATGCGTCCGGTAAGCCGGAGATGGAGGAGCGTCATGGCCTCGTTGCTCACGGCCTGCGGCGGATTCCTGTTCGCCGTCTTGTGGATGGATCTCATCTTCGATGTGCAGGTCCTGCGATTTCGTTCTGCGCCAACCGATCTGCCAGAGGCCGTACTTGCCTCCATCGCGGCTTACTACCACCGCGCGACCACCACCTCGCGCCCGATGAGCCGGCTCATCGCCGCCGTCATGGTGGTCCTGCTGGGCGCGTTGACCTACCAGTCCGCACGCGGGCATGACCCCTGGTGGCTTCTGGTGCTGTCGGCAGTCCTCGCGGGGAGTCCGACCATGCTGGCGTTGACGCAAACGGTTCCCGATGCGGTGCGGCTGGGGCGCCGAACAGACGGTCCGCCCGAGCAGGCCCGGCTGGCGCGGTCCGTCTGCCGGGATCACCTTGTCTGCGCCGGCTGCATGTTCGCGTTCCTGGTGCTGTGGGTCGCGCGCAGCGTGGCACTTTGACCGGCCGACGGGTCGTAGTGACAAAACGCAGGTCAGGACCCGGTGGCCACGTCAGGGCCGTCCGTACTAAACTAGAACACGTTTCAATTCGGCCGCGTCCCAGGAGTAGGCATGCACACCCCTATTTGCGACGAACTCGGTATCGAGTTTCCGATCTTCGCGTTCACCCACTGTCGTGATGTCGTGGTCGCAGTCAGCAAGGCCGGCGGTTTCGGCGTGCTCGGCGCGGTCGGCTTCACCCCCGAGCAGCTCGAGATCGAGCTCAACTGGATCGACGAGAACATCGGCGACCACCCGTACGGCGTCGACATCGTCATCCCGAACAAGTACGAGGGTATGGACTCGCACCTGTCGGCCGAGGAACTGGCCGACACGCTGCGCAAGATGGTGCCCCAGGAACACCTCGACTTCGGCAAGAAGATCCTGGCCGACCACGGCGTGCCGATCGAGGACAGCGACGGCGACAGCCTGCAGTTGCTCGGGTGGACCGAGGCGACCGCCACGCCCCAGGTCGAGGTGGCGCTCAAGCACCCGAAGGTGAAGATGATCGCCAACGCCCTGGGCACTCCCCCGGCCGACATGATCAAGCACATCCACGAGGCGGGACTCAAGGTGGCCGCGCTGTGCGGGTCGCCGTCGCAGGCTCGCAAGCACGCGGACGCGGGCGTCGACATCATCATCGCCCAGGGCGGCGAGGCCGGTGGGCATTGCGGCGAGGTGGGCTCCATCGTGTTGTGGCCGCAGGTGGTAAAGGAGGTCGCCCCGGTGCCGGTGCTGGCGGCCGGTGGCATCGGCAGCGGCCAGCAGATCGCGGCGGCCCTGGCGCTGGGCGCCCAGGGGGCGTGGACGGGCTCGCAGTGGCTGATGGTCGAGGAATCCTCGAACACGCCGGTTCAGCAACAGGCGTACGTCAAGGCGGGCAGCCGGGACACCGTGCGCAGCCGGTCGTTCACCGGCAAGCCGGCCCGCATGTTGCGCAACGACTGGACCGAGGCGTGGGAGGCGCCGGACAACCCGAAGCCGCTGGGAATGCCGCTGCAGTACATGGTTTCCGGCATGGCGGTGCGGGCAACGAACCGGTACCCGAACGAGAGCGTGGACGTCGCATTCAACCCGGTGGGTCAGGTTGTCGGCCAGTTCACCAAGGTGGAGAAGACGGCGACGGTCATCGAGCGCTGGGTGCAGGAGTACCTGGAAGCGACGAACAGGCTGGACGAGCTGAACGAGGCCGCCTCCGTCTGACGGCGGAGCTAGACCTCGTCGTCGAGCTCATCGCGGCCGCTGAACATCTCCCTCGTCCGGTCCACCGCGTACGTGCCGATCTCGATCGAGTTCTGGACGATACCGCTGACACCGCCGGAAATGTCGCCCCGGATGATGTCACTACCGTGTTCGACGATGTCGGAGGCCTTCTCGACCGCGTTGGTCGCGATGTCCCTGGCCGCGTCGACCGCATCTTTCGGGCTGAAGCCCATCTCGAGTCTCCTCTCGTGGCAGGACAGTTGGCTATGACTCTAGACCGGGCGTAGTGCTCAGTAGTTGACCAAGGTGCGCCAGTAGGATTCGGGGATTTCGGCCCCGGACCGCAATATTCGGGCCAGCCCCACGGCCATCGCGATGCCCAGCAGGCCAAGCCAGAGTCCGGCCAGCCCGATGATCGCCCACAGCGCGGCGGTGACGACGGGCCACGGCGAGAGCACCGCGAGGATCGGCGCGAAAAAGAAACCCGTCCCGATATACCACGCCGAGCCCGCGCGATCCGACGCGAGGACGAAACGCAGCCAACGCGGGACGAGGGTCTCGCCCGGCCCGCCGTCGTCCATGGCTCAGCCGCTCACTCGGCCGGAGGGAAGAATCCCGCTCCGGTGAACCATCCCTCTTGCCAACCCCGCTCGCCCAGGCACAACATGGGCAGCCCGCGGTCCGACTGCGCCGCGGCTTGCGGCCCAGGGCACTTCGCGCCCGCCTGCTGCACCCCGTACAGCGGATAGGAGATGACCCAGTAGCCGGTGGTGGCCGCCGGGAACTGGTTCGGCGGAGGGAAGTGGCACGCCTCGGCCTGACCGCTGGGGCCCCGGCCGAAGATGAAGTGCTCATAGTTGTCGCACGGCGCGCCCAACGACGCCTGATAGTTCATCCCCGGCACGTCGCCGTCGTATCCGGCTGCCGCGCACGGCGCCACGCCAATCGCAATGCCCGCTATAGAAGCGGCGCTGAGCACTTCCCGAATCATGTTCCACCCCGCCTGTCGTCGCTGGTGACCTGCACCAAAGCATATCCATCGGGCCGTAGCCCACAAGACCGTATTGGTGGTCTGGATGAGAAACGAAGAACACGTTCCAATTTGCACCCGGCGATCTTGCGTCAACGCTTCCCAACCGTGGTGCGGCAATGGTTTATTTGCACAAAGACGACTAGACCACTTCGTCATCGAGGAGCGGGCCATGCCAACCGTCGAGCCAACCGCCAAGCCGGTCCCCAATCTCCCCCCCGGATTCGACTTCACCGATCCGGACATCCACGCCGAGCGACTGCCGGTGGAGGAGCTGGCCGAACTGCGGCGGACCGCGCCGATCTGGTGGAACGAGCAGCCGCTGGGGGCGGGCGGATTCGACGACGGCGGCTTCTGGGTGGTGTCCAAGCACAAGGACGTCAAAGAGGTATCGCTGCGCAGCGATGTCTTCTCCAGCCTGCAGAAGACCGCGCTGCCACGCTACAAGGACGGCACGGTGGGCGAGCAGGTCGAACGCGGCAAGTTCGTGCTGCTGAACATGGATGCGCCGCAACACACCCGGCTGCGCAAGATCATCTCGCGGGCATTCACCCCCCGATCCATCGAGCGCCTGCGCGGTGACCTCGCCGAGCGGGCCCGGAACATCGTCGCGGAAGCGGCCGCCGAGGGGCGCGGTGACTTCGTCGAGCAGGTCTCCTGCGAGTTGCCGTTGCAGGCCATCGCCGGGTTGATGGGTGTGCCGCAGGAAGACCGCAAGAAGCTTTTCCACTGGTCCAATGAGATGGTCGGCGACCAGGATCCGGAGTTCGCCAGCAACGACGCCATCACCGCTTCCGTCGAGCTCATCATGTACGGCATGCAGATGGCCGCCGACCGGACGAAGAATCCGGGCGAAGACCTCGTCACCAAGTTGGTCCAGGCGGACATCGACGGCCACAAGCTCTCCGACGACGAGTTCGGCTTCTTCGTCATCCTGCTGGCCGTTGCCGGCAACGAAACAACCCGCAACTCCATCACGCAGGGCATGATGGCCTTCACCGACTTTCCCGATCAGTGGGAGCTGTTCAAGAGGGAGCGTCCCGCCACCGCGGCCGACGAGATCGTCCGCTGGGCAACCCCGGTGACGTCCTTCCAGCGCACCGCGCTGGAGGATTACGAATTGTCAGGTGTGCAAATCAAGAAGGGTCAGCGGGTGGTGATGGTCTACCGCTCGGCCAATTTCGACGAGGAAGTCTTTGACGACCCGTTCACGTTCAACATCCTGCGCGACCCCAACCCGCACGTCGGGTTTGGCGGCACCGGCGCGCATTACTGCATCGGGGCGAACCTGGCGCGGATGACGATCGACCTGATGTTCAATGCGATCGCCGACGGCATCCCGGACCTGGAATCGATCGGAAAGCCCGAACGGCTACGGTCGGGCTGGCTCAACGGGATCAAGCACTGGCAGGTCGACTACCACACCAACGGCGCGAAATCCCCTGCTGCGCAGTAGCATCAACCGCATGGCAACCCATCGAGCAGTTCACGTCAAGTCGGCCGGGGCACCATTAGAACTGGTCGATGTCGAAACCAAGCCACCAGGACGTGATGAGGCGCGGATAAACGTCACCGCGTGTGGGATCTGCGGCACGGACGCACACTTTGTCGCCGGCGGCTTCCCCGGCATGACGTGGCCGTTGACTCCCGGGCACGAAATCGCCGGAACGATCGCCGAACTCGGTGCGGGTGTCGAGGGTTTCGCCGTCGGCGATCGCGTCGCGGTCGGGTGGTTCGGCGGGTGCTGCTACCACTGCGATGAATGCCGAAAAGGCCACTTCATCCATTGCGAGAACGGGAAGGTCCCGAGTTACCAATATCCGGGCGGGTATGCGGAATCGGTGACCGTTCCGGGGAGCGCGCTCGCCCGCATACCGGAAGGGCTTTCCGACGCAGAAGCCGCGCCGATGGGTTGCGCCGGCGTTACCACGTACAACGCGTTGCGGCATACGAAGGCAGTGCCCGGTGATCGGGTCGCCATCCTCGGTGTCGGCGGGCTCGGCCACCTCGGGGTGCAGTTCGCCCGGGCGATGGGTTTCGAGACCATCGCCATCGCTCGTGGCAGCGGCAAAGAGGAGGACGCCCGGAAGTTGGGCACCCACCACTACATTGACTCCACCGCCGCCGATCCCGCAGAAGCGCTGAAGGCCCTGGGCGGCGCGGCAGTCGTGCTGGCGACCGCGGGCAACTCGTCGGCGATGGCCGCAACCGTCGGCGGGATATCGCCGCAAGGCGAGCTCGTCACCATCGGCGTCACGCCCGAACCGTTGCCGATCAGCCCCATCCAACTGATCACACCCGGGGTCAGCATCGTCGGTCATCCTTCCGGCACGGCGAAAGACGTTGAAGAGACGATGCATTTCGCCGTGCTGTCCGGCGTGCGGGCCTGGATCGAGGAACTACCGCTGTCACAGGCGGCCGACGGATACGCGGCGCTGGAGCAAGGCCGTGCGCACTACCGCACAGTGCTGACGATGTGATTACAGTCGGCCTATGACCGACGAGTGGAGCTTGGACGCAGCCGACGGCGAGCTACTTCTTGCCACCGGCGTTCGCGGGCGAGCGGCGCGAATGGGTCACCGTCTCACCATCGCCATGACCCGCTGGCATGCCACCGTCGGCTGGGCCGGCTCGGAACCCGCCACCGTGGAGCTTGTGGTCGAAGCGGATTCCCTCGAGGTGCTGCGCGGCGAGGGCGGCGTGAAGGGGTTGTCAGGTCCCGAGAAGGTCTTGGTGCGTTCCAACGCCTTGAAGTCGTTGGACGCCGGCCGGTTTCCCGAGATCCGCTTTTTCGCACGGGCCATTGACAAGACCGAAGACGGGTACCGGCTCACCGGCCAACTCGAAGTTCGGGGAAAGTTCCGGGACCACGTAATCGACCTGCGCACAGAGGATCTCGGGGACGCGTGGCGGATGTCCACCGAATCATCGGTCCGCCAGACCGACTACGGCATCAAGCCGTACTCATTGCTGATGGGTTCGGTCCAGGTCGCCGATGAGGTTTCGGTGTCCTTCACCGCGATTCACGCGAAGAACGCCTGAGCGGCTGTCCCGGCGCCGACGTCAGGGCTGCGGCTGGGCGGGCGCCTGCGAGGCCGAGGCACCCGTCGCGTCACCGGTGTCGCCCGGAATGTGTTCGAGCATTCGCGTCAGGTAGGGCTGCCTGCTATTGGGTTCCGGCTGCTGCTCGTCGGGCGCGGCGGCCTCCGTGATCGGTTCGCCGACGGAGACTTTCGCCTGCGGGGTCAGCGGCGCCACGACCGGGGGCGGTGCCACGGCCTCGGCGAGCTGCGGAGTCGGTGCGGGCTCCGTGTGCCGCGGGACGGGCTTGCTGGCCGGGGCCAGCTGGATGCCCACCGCGAGCGATATCGAGGAGACAAAGGTGATGACGCCGGCGGCCAGAGTGGTCACGGCCCCGGCGTACGACAGCTTTCGCGGCGCCGGCGGCGCGGCGGCGGGTTCACCGGGGTGGACCACCAACTGGTCGTCGGTGAACTCGGTGCTTCGGGCGGCGGTCAGCGCAGCGCCCCGCGCAATGGTCACCTGAGCCATCGCTTGCACGAACACCGGCACCGGCAGGGTCTTTTCGAGCTGCCAGGAGAGGCCGTCGATGTCGCTGTGCGCGCCGATGACCACCACCCCGGCCGGCTGCCAGCCATTGCGGTCGAACATGCCGGTCAGCCAGCGAGTCAGGCCGTCGAAACCGCCGCGCACCTGCTTGGTCGCCGTCTGCGTTTCCCCGTCGCGGGTATCGACCATGACGACGGTCGTCGAGTCGTGTTCGAGGAGACAGACCGCGGTCTGCTCGTAGCCGATGACCGGCGCGATGGCCTGCGCCAGTGTCTCGACGGCATCGAGTTGCCTTACCGGCACGACATTGTCGAAGCCACTGTCGGTCAGCGCTTCCAGCAGCAACGCGGCGTGGGCCGCCGCGTCGTCGTTCCACGTCACCCCGATGACCCGCAGCCGATGGTCGCTGGCAGCCGCCTGCGCTTCCACCCGCGCGATCTCGTCGGCTACTTGGTCGGCGGTACTCACGGCGCGTGCGCCGTGACCGGCGTCCAGCGCCAGCTCCTGATGATCCAGGATGGTGCCGTCCGCGCCGTGTCCTTCAGCGAGCACCCACCCAACGGTGGTCGGCGTCACTGACAGCCCAAGTACCGTATCCAAACTCATGCCCCAATCGATCCCGGACGCCCGACGCCCTCAGCCACACCCACGCGCACCAGAAAACCCTGGTCAGGTGGGTCGTGAGGGCCGGAACGGACCGAGATAACGTGGTCTCCATCGGCTTGCTCCGTGAGAGCCTACGCGGTCGACGCGGGTCCGGTTGCCCCGGTTCCGCCTCGCGGCAGAATCCGCCCCTCGGGAACCAGTCGATGCGCCCACAGGTCGTGCTGGCGGGAGAAGGGCCGTCGGCGCGGGGAAACCGTCCCTTCCGCCCGCCGCGATAAACGTCTTACGGGTACCGAATCGACTTTTTCGGCGCTGGTTCGGCGGCGCGGCGCCGCTAGACGTCGTGGCGAGATCGAAAATGGCGGCTTTGCGCATTACGGCCCGGCCCGCCCTAGACCCCGCTGCCAGGCGTTATGCGCGGCCCGGTGGTCAAATCCCGATGCGGGTCAACCGGTGCGAACGTTGCGGCGCTCTTATCCCCGCGAGCGCAATTGGCGGGGGAATTCCGATACCAAACTGAGACACCCCCGCGTCCCGATCGACATTCGGGCTATTCGCACGGTAAATTCCTGCCTGAGACGACGGTCACACACGACAAGGGGCAGGTATGACAGATGTGAGCGAGATGGTCCGGGCCTGGGGGCGCCGGCTTTTAGTCGGTGCGGCAGCCGCCGTTACCCTCCCGGGGCTGATCGGTCTTGCCGGCGTCGCCCCGACCGCGGGAGCGTTCTCGCGCCCGGGCCTGCCGGTTGAATACCTGCAGGTGCCGTCGGCGGGGATGGGCCGCAACATTAAGGTCCAGTTCCAGAGCGGCGGCAACGGCTCCCCCGCGGTGTACTTGCTCGACGGCTTGCGCGCCCAGGACGACTACAACGGCTGGGACATCAACACGCCGGCGTTCGAGTGGTACTACCAGTCGGGCCTGTCGATCGTCATGCCCGTCGGTGGCCAGTCCAGCTTCTACAGCGACTGGTACAGCCCGGCCTGCGGCAAGGCCGGCTGCTCGACCTACAAGTGGGAAACCTTCCTGACCAGTGAGCTGCCGCAGTACCTGGCCTCCAACAAGAGCGTCAAGTCCACGGGCAGCGCCGCGGTCGGCATCTCCATGGCCGGTTCCTCGGCCCTGATCCTGGCCGCCTACCACCCGAACCAGTTCATCTATGCGGGCTCGCTGTCCGCGCTGATGGACCCCTCGCAGGGCATGGGGCCATCCCTGATCGGCCTCGCGATGGGCGACGCCGGTGGCTACAAGGCGAGCGACATGTGGGGCCCGTCGAGCGACCCCGCGTGGCAGCGCAACGACCCCTCACTGCAGATCCCCAAGCTGGTGGGCAACAACACTCGGCTCTGGATCTACTGCGGTAACGGCACACCGTCGGAGTTGGGCGGGGCGAACATGCCCGCCGAGTTCCTGGAGAACTTCGTGCGCAGCAGCAACCTGAAGTTCCAGGACCAGTACAACGCGGCCGGTGGCCACAACGCCGTGTTCAACTTCAACGCCAACGGAACACACAGCTGGGAGTACTGGGGAGCCCAGCTCAACGCCATGAAGCCGGACCTGCAGGGCACCCTGGGTGCTACCGCAGGCGGCGGCGGATAGCCTCACCTGCCCCGAGGTCGCTGCTGCGCCCGACGACGACGCCGTCGGGCGCAGTAGTGCGTCATGGCCCTTTGGGTCTCCCCCGATCAACGCGTCGCGGCGAATTGGTCGGTGACATCCGTCCAAGCCGTCGCGTCCCTGCGGTGATCGTTCATGTTGCGGCACTGGCCGTAGACGCGTAGGACGCCGAGGTGCGGTTCGTCGTCGTGGCGGTAAACGATCACTGTGACGCCGTCCTTGGTGAGTGTCTTCGCGAACGCGTGATTGTTGGGTGGTAGGCCCTCGGCCCAGCCATCGCCGGCCAGCGTCGCGGCAAACCGGCCGAAATAGGTGTCGGCCGGTGCGGTGGCGGGCAGCGAGAACGTCAGGTAGATCGAGCCCTGATACGGCGGGTCGTCGCGGTTTTTGCAGGACATCAGCGAGTAGCCCGCCGAGGACGCTTGCAGACCCGTCGCGGTGACGATGTGCTGGGCCGATTGGACGACCTGGGCCTTCGATTGATCGTCGCTCACCGGACTGGCGGGATGTTCGAGGGCGTCGGCGGGCGTCGAGTGCAGCCGGTCCACCATGATGAGCGCCGCACCGAGCAACAGGGGAATCGCCAGCGCGACGGCGATCAGCGCACGAATCTGCCTCGAGCGCAACGATTTCCCGCGCTTCCCGCCAACGCGGCGCGGGCCGCGATTGTCCATGGTCGACGACATCAGCACCCCAGGCTAACTCCCGAATGCGCTCGTATCCGGCGCTGCCGCAGAATCATGGTCATGCAGAGCCGGCGCATGATCCTGGTTACCCGCTGCGCCGGCATGGCCGTCGGACTGGCGATCCTGGTCGCATCGCCCGCGGGAGCCGACGATGCGAGCCCCCTCACCGAGTTGGTCGACGCCGCCGCGCAGCGGTTACAAATCGCCGAGCCGGTGGCCGCCTTCAAGTGGGTCAGTCACGGGGCCGTCGAAGACCAAGGACGCGTCCGGCACGAACTGGCGAAAATGGCCGCCCAGGCCTCGGCCAGGCGGATCGACCCCGACTACGTCACCCGGGTATTCGGCGACCAGATCCGGGCCACGGAGGGCATCGAATACAGCCGGTTCGCGGATTGGAAGTTCGATCCCGACGCCGCGCCGGCCGAGTCGGCCGATCTGTCGGCGTCGCGGTCGGCGATCGACGACGTCAACCAAACGATGCTGAACCAGATCGTGGCCAACTGGGACTTGCTGCATTCGGCGGCCTGCCCCGCGCAACTCGGGCTCGCCGCGAGCGGCGCCATCCGCGCCCGCGGCCTCGACACCCTCTATCAACGGGCGCTGGCGTTAGCCACTCAGTCATATTGCCAGCAATAATTTAGTTTTTCCTCAACGGTTTCTAACACTTTCTTTTTGCTCCTCGATATTGCCGTTTGCGCAGATAGAAGGCATATCTCGCGGCATTTTCGAATGGGTAACGCTTTGGCCACAGCGTCCGAAATCCATGACATGAAAATTCTCTGCAAGCCTCTCGTCAAGTCCCTGGCGGTCGGCGGGTTCGTTGCAGCGTCGATAGCTTCGTCCACTGGTATAGCCACCTCCGCACCCACGCCCAACTGGGACGCGATCGCCCAGTGCGAGTCCGGTGGCAACTGGCACGCCAACACCGGAAACGGCGAATACGGTGGACTCCAATTCAAGCCGGGTACCTGGGAGCGGTACGGCGGCGTCGGCAACCCGGCGGCCGCGTCCCGAGAGCAGCAAATCGCCGTCGCCAACCGGGTTTTCGCCGACCAAGGGGTGGAGGCGTGGCCGAAGTGCGGCGCCAATTCGGGCCTGCCGATCGGTTGGTACTCGCACCCCGCGCAGGGCATCAAGGAGATCATCAACGGGCTGATCCAGGCGGCGGCGCCGCACTGACGATCAATGTCCTCGCGGTCTATGACCGAACGGCAAGCTGTGTTTGGATCAGGCCATGGAAGGTTCGGCGACTGTTCATATGGCGGCGTCTGCGGACAAGATCTGGGATCTCATCGCAAACGTTCGCAACATCGGCCGGTTCTCCCCCGAAGTGTTCGAGGCCGAGTGGCTGGGCGACGCGAATGGCCCCGCCCTCGGCGCGAAATTCCGTGGTCACGTTCGGCGCAACGAGATTGGGCCGGTGTATTGGACGACGTGCGAGGTGACCGCGTGCGAGCCTGGCCGCGAATTCGGGTTCGCGGTGCTGCTCGGCGATCGGGCGGTCAACAACTGGCACTACCGGTTGGCGCCCAGCGGTGGCGGCACGGATGTGACCGAGTCTTTCCGGCTCAACCCGGCCCCGTGGCTCGGCCTCTACTGGCTCTTCGGGGGTTTCCTGCGTAAGCGACGCAACGTGCGCGACATGACCAAAACCCTGAACCGCATCAAAGATGTGGTCGAGGCCGGCTGACGCGCCGTGAAATCGATCTTCATCACCGGCGCGGGCAGCGGCATGGGCCGGGAGGGGGCAAAGCTGTTCCACGCCAAGGGGTGGCGGGTCGGCGCCCTGGACCGCAACGGCGACGGCCTGGCGACGCTGCGGGAAGAACTCGGTGGCGACCGGTTGTGGACCCGCCAGGTCGATGTGACGGACAGGGCGGCCCTGGAGGGTGCCCTCGCCGACTTCTGCGCAGGCAACAGTGACGGCGGGCTCGACATGATGTGGAACAACGCCGGCATCGGCGAAAGCGGCTGGTTCGAGGACGTGCCCTACGAGGCCGCCATGCGCGTCGTCGACATCAACTACAAAGCGGTGCTTACCGGCGCCTACGCGTCGTTACCGTATCTGAAGAAAACGCCTGGCAGCCTGATGTTTTCGACCTCGTCGTCGTCGGGCACCTACGGCATGCCGCGGCTCGCCGTCTATTCGTCGACCAAGCACGCGGTCAAAGGGTTGACCGAGGCGCTCAGCGTCGAGTGGCACCGGCACGGGGTCCGCGTCGCCGACGTGCTGCCCGGCCTGATCGACACGGCCATCCTGACCACGACGACGAATCACTCCAACGACGGCGGCGCGCCGAGGACGGCCGACGAGCTTCGGGCCACCGCGCCCAAGAAGGGGTTGTTCCGGCTGATGCCGGCGAGCAGTGTGGCGGAAGCCGCGTGGCAGGCTTACCACAACCCGAAGCGGTTGCATTGGTACGTGCCGAAGAGCATTCGCTTGATCGACTTCTTCAAGGGCCTGAGTCCGGAACTCGTGCGACGCAGCATCGTCAAATCCCTACCCGCGCTGATGCCGAAGCGGCAGTGAAGGAGTTGAACCAATGCGAAACCGGTTGATCGCAGTGGTTTTCGTGTTGATCGCCGGTGTCGGCGTCGCGGGGTGCGGACAGGCCCAGACCACGCCCCGTAAAGCGGCCCGCCTGACCATCGACGGCGCCACTCACACCACCCGCCCTCCGGCGTGCAGCCAAAACCAGCAGTACCGCACCATCGACATCAAGGACCGCGACGGCGGCGTCGAGGCAGTGGTGCTGACCAGTGGTTACCGGGTGATGCCCCAGTGGGTGAAGATCCGCAACGTCGACGGATTCACCGGGAGCTTCTGGAACGGCGGCGTGGGCGACGCGCGCGCCGACGTCACTAACGACGCCTACACGATCACCGGTAGCGCCTACGGCATCAACAGCAGCAACCCCGACAAAGTGGTGACGACGGAGTTCAAGATCATCGCGGAGTGCTGACGGTGTCCGGGGTCCGGGCATAGGCTCGGTGACATCAATCGATGGAGGGGCCGGTGAAGGCGCGATTGCACTGGTTGGCGATGCACGGGTTCATCCGGGGCGTCGCGACGCTCGGGGTCCGGCGCGGTGACCTGCACGCCAGGCTGATCGCCGACCCCGGGGTGGCGGCCGATCCGGTGCCGTTCTACGACGAACTCCGAGCGGCGGGGCCGCTGGTCGAGGGTCGCGTGAGTTATCTGACGGCCGAGCATGCGCTCGCCCACGAGCTGCTGCGCTCCGACGACTTCCGCGTGCTGGTGTTCGGGGCGAATCTGCCCGGTCCGCTGCGCTGGCTGGAGCGCCGCAGCCGCGACGATCTGCTGCATCCGCTTCGCGCGCCGTCGCTGCTCGCCGTCGAGCCGCCGGATCACACCCGCTACCGCAAGACGGTGTCCGCGGTCTTCACTCCCCGCGCGGTCGCCGCGTTGCGCGCTCGCGTGGAGCAGACCGCCGCCGACCTGTTGGATCAGCTGGCCGCCCAGTCCGGGGCCTCGCAGGTCGTTGACATTGTGGGCCGGTATTGCTCGCAACTCCCCGTCGCGATCATCAGCGACATCCTCGGCGTGCCGGAGCGTGACCGGCCGCGCGTCCTGGAGTTCGGTGAGCTCGCCGCACCGAGCCTGGACATCGGACTGACCTGGCGGCAATACCGCAGCGTGCAGCGAGGGCTCGCCGGCTTCAGCTCCTGGCTGGGCGAGCATCTCGGTCAGTTGCGGCGCGCCCCGAGCGACAACCTGATGAGCCAGCTGATCCAGGTAGCCGAAAGCGGCTCGGCCGAAACATATCTGGACGAGAACGAGCTGCAAGCGATCGCCGGGCTGGTATTGGCGGCCGGGTTCGAGACCACGGTCAACTTGCTCGGCAACGGGATCCGCATGCTCCTGGACGCTCCCGACCGCCTGGATACCCTGCGCGAACGACCGGAGCTGTGGCCTAACGCCGTTGAGGAGATACTGCGGTTGGAGTCGCCGGTACAGCTGACCGCGCGGATGGCGCAGGGCGACGTTGAGCTTGCCGGGAAGCGGCTGCAGCGTGGCGACTTGGTGCTCGTCTATCTGGCAGCCGCCAACCGCGACCCGTCCGTCTTCGACGAGCCGCACCGCTTCGACATCGAACGGCCCAACGCGGGAAGGCATCTCGCGTTCTCCGGGGGCCGGCACTTCTGCCTGGGCGCCGCGCTGGCGCGCGCCGAGGGCGAAGTCGGGCTGCGTACGTTCTTCGACCGCTTCCCCGAGGTGCGTGCGGCGGGCGTGGGCAGCAGGCGCGACACGCGGGTGCTGCGGGGCTGGTCGTCGCTGCCGGTCGCGCTGGGGCCGGCACGGTCGATGGCTCGCGTCGACGGCTAGTGCGGCGTGCCGGGAGGGTGCCGGCTGTTGACACCCGTTCGGCAACCGAGTTTATTTGCGCTATGACAGACGTTTCTATGATCTCGGTCGAGGATGTCGTCCTCGGGCTTTGGCAGGCGCTCTCGCGGCGGGACTGGGAGGCGGTCAAGACGTTTTTGTCCGATGACTGCCTCTACGTCGATATGCCGGTTCCGGCGCTTTCGGCGCGCGGACCGGAAGACATCGTCAAGCGGCTCAAGATGGGTCTCGAGCCGCTGGCGGGCTATGAGAACCACGATGGCGTGCTGGTGTCCAACGGTGCTGACGTGATGTACGAGCACTCCGAGACATGGACGTTCACCACGGGTGAGCGCGGCGTGCTGAGGTTCGTGACGGTCCACAAGGTCGAGGGCGGCAAGGTCACCGTTTGGAAAGACTATTGGGACATGAACAGCCTGGTCAGCTTCGCTCCCCCGAACCACTTCGAGAACCTGGCGACGGCCGACACGAGCTGGGTCTTCGACGCGACAAGCTTGGTCTAGCAGACTCGGGGTTACCTCATTTCTCTGCTGGTGTGAGCGCACAGGCGCTCCCCCCGAACTGACCAAGCGGAATGTTCAGGGCTAGGTAGCCAGACTGAGAAACGCTTCAGCGCATCCAACCACGTTGTCGCCGTAGCAGATTGGGCAACCGCGTTCGAGTATGTCGGTCATGGCGGAGGAGGGCGAGATCTCCTGCGATCCGCTTGCTGGGTGATCGCCGGTCCGTCTGGCCAATGAGGCCCTCCGACGCCGCGCGATGACGGTACTCGAGACGTTAACTGCGGCGCCGAAAATCGGAGATTCGGGTGCGGTCGTCTGACGACTTCAGGGCGGGCGCCTCAACCGACGCTGGTTGTACTCGATCACGCGATGCTTACCAAATGGATAGGAAACCCTATCCCTAGCGGCAACCCAATCTGGCTTCCCGGTCATTCCGGAAGCAGTGCTTTGTCTAGCACCATTTCCTTCATGAGTTCGTCATGAATTAGGCAACGACAATCACATGACCGAAACGAAGTCAACGAGGAGAATGCCATGACCGCCCGTAACATCCACCCGTCGACCGCCGTCGACCAGCAGAACCCTCTCCGGTCGGCGCTCTCCACGAGCTTCCGCGTCGCCTTCATCGTGGCTGTGGCTCTGGGCACCTTGGCTGGAACCGGGCTGGTCCTGTCGCTGTTGAAAGCGCTCGCCACCAGCAGGTACGGCGTCTACTTCGGGGTCTAGCCCGAAGTGAGCTCGGCATCTTGAGGAGATCCCATGTTATCGGAACTCGCGGTTGTGCTCGCCCTGTGCGCCGCGCTGGCATCCGCGATCGGCGCGGTGAGCCGTCAACGGTCCGCGCATGAAGTCACCGATGAACCAGTCGGCCACTGGGAGTTGTTCCGCATGTCGTTGCACGACTCCCGGTGGTGGCTTGGCGGCGGGGGGGCCGTTGCCAACTACAGCCTGCAAGCCGCCGCGCTGGGGGTCGGGTCGGTGATGTTGGTGACGTCGCTGCAGGTGACGGCGCTGCTATTCGCCCTGCCGCTCAATGCGCGGCTGACCCATCAGCGGGTGACCCGCCGGCAGTGGATGTGGGCGACGGTGCTCGCCGTCGCTTTGGCGGTGGTCGTCACGATTGGCGACCCGAAGGCCGGGCAGTCGCAGGGGTCGCTGACAACCTGGACTGTGGTGGCCCTGGTGTTGGGTCCGCTACTGGTGTTCTGTGTCCTGGGTGCGCGCATTTGGCCCGGCCCGCGTGCGGCTGTACTGCTGGCGGTGGTGGCCGGTTCGTCGCTGGCCCTGTTCGCGGTGCTAACCAAAGCCGTCGTCGCGGCGGCCGGACATGGTTTCGGGGCGCTGCTGTGCGCGCCGGAGTTCTACGTCTGGATACTGGCGGCGTTGGCAGGGATGATCTTTCAGCAGTCATCGTTTCGCGCTGGTGCGCTGACCGCCTCAATGCCGTCGGTGACCGTGGCCAAACCAGCGGTGGCATCGGTTCTGGGCATCGTGGTGCTCGGCGAGACCCTCAACGCCGATGGCGTGGGGATGATCGTGCTGGCGTCGGCGGCGATTGTGGTGATTGTCGCGATAGTGGCTCTAGCCCGCGGCGAGGCCCAAACGGCGGCACTCAGTAGCGAGCAAAACGCGGAAACCTCTGATCAGGCTGCGGTGCCCGAGACACTAACCCGGCCGCACGTGACGTTTGGGTCCGCGGTGCCATCGACACCTATTCTTGGCGAGCGCAGCTGTCGTGCCGCATGAGCGTTCCTACGCGCTCACGGTTCGGGAACAAGTCTGCTGCCCGAACCACAGTGGGCGACCCGAGCGGACTCAGGCGTCGGGAAACATTCTGGGCTGCAACGGATTCGGCGACATCGGCGCTTACGTCGCTTGGATGGTCACCCCTCGTATGTCGACCATCACAGCGCCTTGCGCAGCGCCGACGTCGCCAACCGCTATAAGTACTGTTGGGCGCCGCCGTGGCCGTGGCAGGCACCGCCGGCGATGACCGCGGCGACGGGAGTCGCTCGGAGCAACATGCTGCCAAACCCCTTTCGTGTTCGAAGTTTGGTGACGTTGCCCGATTCGTCGATCGGAGCGTAAGCCGCGCTGCGGTTGATCACACCGGAAATTGGAAAAATTGGCTACGACTCGGCCAACGTCCGGAGGCGTTTCAGGGTTCCGGCGAGCGTGCGTCCCACCTGGCGCACGGCGATTCGGTCCGCGATGTATCCGAGCAGCCCGCCCGGTGCCTGATACGACAGTCTGAACGTCACCTTCGTGCGGCCGTCGCGCGCGTCACGCAGTCGAATCCGCCCGCGCAGGGTGATGCCGGTGAGGCCCACGAAGGCCAGGTCGCGGTCGTCGTCGAACTCGACGACTTCGATGAGCCCCCCGACCGGGACGGAGCCGATCTTCCAGTGGACGGTGTAGCGCGCGCCTACGCCGGTCGGTTTGTCGTTGGAGGACTCCCAGCGCTCCAGGTTGGTCATGAACGACGGGTAGCAGTCCGGGTCGCTGACGATCTTCCAGACCGCGGAACGGTCGGCGTTGATGACGCAACAGCGTTCGACGCGCATCAGCCGATCACCGGGAATCGCCGCTCGGCGGCCAGCCGGTCGACGCCGCCCTGCAGGCTGGCCATCACCTTGTCGTGCACCGCCTGGTCGTCACCATCGACCTCGATCGGGTGTTGGACCTCGATCACGATCTTGGTGGGCAACGGGAGATGCGCCGCCAGGTCGCTGACGTTGAGACCCCAGGGCAGCGCCAGCGATATCGGGATGCTTTTGAGCCGGAGCAACTTGTCGGCCATCAGCAGCTTGGCCAACCACTGCCCGCGGTTGAGGAACAACGCGCTTTCCTGCCCGCCGACGCTGGCGACGGGCACGATCGGCACTCCGGCCTCGCGGGCCAGCTTGACGTAACCCATGCGCCCGCCGAAGTCGACTTTGTGGCGCTCCCACGAGGGCCGAAACACCTCGTAGTCGCCCCCGGGGTAGACCAGCAGCGCGGCCCCGGAATCCAATGCGAGACGGGCGTTTTCGGGGTTGGCGGCAACGGTGCCGAATTTGCGCAGCCAGCCCAGCGGCGGTGCGGACACCACGAGGTTGTGGGCCAACTGGTAGAAGGGCCGCTCGACGCCGAAATAGGAGCAGAACGCCAGCGTGAAGACGAAGGTGTCGGGTGGCACGTTGCCACCGCTGTGATTGCCGACCAGCAGTACCGGCCCCTCGGCGGGAATGCGATCCATGCCCCGCACGTCCGCCCGGAAATAGAGCGACGCGAGCAGCCAGGTGCCCGGGAGCTGGTCGCGAATGTAGTCGGGGTCGCGCTGGTCGAGATCCGCCTTGGGCACCCACGACACGACCTTGTCGCGGGCCCACTCCAAGACGCCCTTCGCGGTCGACATAACGGGCCGTATACCCCGGCTTCACCGGGGGTCAAACGCGGTAGAGAACTGCGGCGTTGTCGTGAGCGATCAGGTCGACCACCCGGATGGCGTCGCTCTCGCTCCAGTCGTCATTGACCACGAATTCCCGCAATGCGCGATGAATGCCGCTGCGCCACAAAGCCGCGCCGAGGAAGTGGAGTTCCGCGGGGCCGAACCCGTCCGAGGAGTAGAGGATCTTGCGGAAGGGGGCCAGCTCCAGCAGCCGGGCGATGAACGCACCGGACCGCGCGCCCAGCTGATTCACACTCAACCCACCGTCGAGGTAGACGTTGTTGAAGGCCTGTGCCAGGTATCCCGCCTCGCGCTCGTAGGGGTAGCAGTGCAACAAGACGATTGGGGTGTCCCCGGACTGCCGCAGGAAGTCGAGCAACAGCATCGGGTTGGTCTTGTGCAGATCGCAGTCGCGGTCGCCGAGGCCGACATGGAATTGCAGGGGTTTGCCCAGCCTCAGCGCCTGATGCAACCCGAAACGCAGCAGCACCCGATCCTGTAATCGGGTGCCGCCGCGGTCGCGCCATCGGGCGGCCGCGTCGGCGACCTGCGACGGCGACGGCTCGCTCAGGTCGCCGCCGAACCCGCCCCGGTAGGCCAGGATCGACTTGGTGCCGACCGCCGTCGCCGCGCGCCGCCGCAAAATGTCCTCGAAGGCCGCCGCGTAGTCGCCCGGCGCCTGCGCGGCCTGCTCGGCGATCTGCTCGAGGCGAATCACCTCGTAAGCGCGGCCGCCGGACTGTTCGGCCATGCCGGCCGGACCGGCGGTGCCGGCGTCGATCCCGGTGTCCACCAGCCAGTCGCTCACTCCCGCGGCCGGCAGGAACATGCGGGCCAGCTCGGGCTCGCTGAACTGGCTGCGGCGCTCCCAATAAGATTGCGGGTCAACGTGTCTGGCCAGCCCGAGGATGGGACCGCAGTGCGCGCGCACGGCGAAGCCGAGTTGCGAGTCGAACCCCGGCCCCACGATGGGTTCGGTGTTGGCCTCGTTGAGCCCGTTCTCGAACCGTTGCCGATCCCCCGCCGTCAGCCAGCAACCGTGGACGTGTTGATCGATCAGCCGCACTTCACCGATGTGCAGCTCCAGGGCGTCGGACGTCATCGCGTGCCCCGTCACAGGCTCCAGGCCATCCGGAATTTGTCCGCTAGTTGCTCGGTGTCGAGGTCGCCGTATCGCTCGTGTTCCAGGCGGCGCACGGCGACCACCATGTCGACCGCCGGATCGCCGAGAATGCCGCGCAGCAGCTCCGAATTATCCAGCGCCGCAATCACTTCGGGCTGTCCTCTGGCGAGGCTGACGACATCGTCGCGCTCGCGGTCGGAATCGGACAGGGTCGCCGGGTCGATCGTGATCTCCGGCGGCAAGCTCGCCTGACGCTTGATTCCATCGAGCGCCAGCCCAAGGATCGCCGCGGAGGCCAGGTACGGGTTGGCGGAGGGATCGACGATCTTGACTTCGACGTTCCCGCCACGCGGATTCCCGGGCCCGCCCGTGATGAACCGCACCGCCGCCTCGCGGTTCTCGGTTCCCCAGCACGCGTACGCGCCGGCCCAGTTGCCCGGGCGCATCCGCAAGCCGGACACGATCGACCCGCACAACACGCCCTGCGCAGCCGGCAGTCCGCCGACCAGCCCTGCCACCGCGCTCTCCCCCGCCGCCGTCATGCCGTGGGCGCTGGCGCCGTCGGAGAACAGCGGGCCATCCGTTGTAGTCAGCGAGAAATGTTGGTGGGCACCGGATCCCACGCCGCCCGCGAAGGGCGCAGGCGACAGGCTGATGCGAACCCCGTGGCGGCGGGCCACCCGCCCGATGACGAGCCGCAACAGCACCAGGTGGTCGGCGGCGGCCACCGGGGATTGTGGCGCCAGGGAGAGTTCGAACTGGTTGGCGCCGTACTCGGGATGAAACTGCTCGATCGCGATGCCCGCCGCCGCCGCCGACCGGGTGACGTCCCGGACGAACGCTTCGTGCTCGAGGATGCCGGCGAGGCCATACTGCGCCCACAACGTCGACGGGAGGCGGCCGCCGTCCGGGGCGACCAAGAGGAATTCCACCTCGTGTCCGATCATCGCCTCGATCCCGGCTTCGGTGAGCGCGGCTTCGACCCGGCCGAGCGTGCCGCGGGCGCAGGCTGGAACGGGTGTGCCGTCTTGGGAGAAAAACGCGGCGGGCGCCCACGCGAGCCCGTCGCCGGCGATGCGCAGGGCCGACACGTCGATGCGCAGGCGCTGGTCCCCGATGACGCCGACGTCGGGGGTGAAGGCGATGCCGCTCTGGTCGATCGCGAAGGCGTGCCACGAGGGGCTCGCGCCGAGACCGGGATCCGCGAACGCGTTGGTCCGCCGGATCGGAACGGTCTTGGCAAGGGTGAGCCCGGCGGAATTCACGACGGTGCCGATGACGGTGTCGACGCCCTCGGCCTCCAGCTGGGCGATCCCCGCGGCCGCAAGCGGTGTGCCGGTCATGGCAGTCATTGTGCAGGCTCGAGCCGCCCTGGCTGACGAATTCAGTTCTGGCGGGCGATCAGCTCGGCGACGAACCGATCGAGGAAGCCCTCGATGGGAGCGCCGCCCGCCGGCCGGATGACGAATTTCGTCAGGCCCGCATCGATGTAGGCGTCGAGTTGGCGGTGCAGGTGATCCCATCCGGTGGCGATCAGCTCGGCGGGGTCAACGTCGGGGCGACGCTTGCGGGCTGCAGCCGCCAGCTCCGGGGGCAAGTCGCCTTCTGTCACGGCCAATGAGATCCCGAAATGGTCGGGGTCTATCTGCCGGCCCGCTTGCGCCGCGGCTCGTTCGATCGCCTCACGGCCGGCCCGCGCCTCCTCGGGGGTCAGGAAACTGCCCAGCCAGCCGTCGCCGAGCGCGCCGATCCGCCGAAAGGCCCCGGGCGCCGAACCGGCCAACCAGATGTCCAGCGGCGGGTTGGGCCGCGGCATCACGGAAGCCCCGTTGACCGTGAAATATCGGCCCGTGTAGCTGGCCGAATCCTCGGCCAGCGCCGAGCGCAGCACCCGCAGCGACTCATCGAACACCGCGGCCCGCTCTCCGTCGGGGACCACGAACACCTCGCGTTCGGCCGGAATCGCGGACCGCAGCCCGAAGACGGGAAGGACCCGCTTCGGCGCGACCGCCGCCAACGAAGCCAGTTGTTTGGCGACCAGTACCGGATGCCGCCCGGGAAGCACGGCCACCGAGGTGCCGACCTTCAACCGCGTCGTCCTGGCGAGGGCGTAGGCCATGCCGACCACCGGATCGACCGCCGGGGAGTAGACCAGCTCAGAGAACCACAGCGAATCCACTCCAGTGGCCTCCAGCCGATCCACGATGGTGGCCAACCGATCCGGAGCGGTGTCCGCGCCCAACCCGACGCCGAAGCGAATCTTCATCCATGGCGCAACACCGTGGTGCCGCCTTTTGTGCCCGCGAAACATAAACCGCTGAGACGTTTTCCGGCGTGTCGTCGCTGACGTTCATGTGTCGCCGCGGAAATGCCCGCGGCGAGAAGGGCTATGCGCGGCTGGGAATGGTCAGCTTGCAGGCTTGGCCGATGTCGAGGGTCCGCAACACTCGACCCATGCCGACCCATAGCGCGCACGACAGGGCCAAGTCGGCCAGCAGCTCGTCGGAGAAGTGCTCGGAGCAACGGCTCCAGAAGTCCTCGTCGTCGCGCAGGGCGGTGTGATCGCTGGCGAATCGGTCCGCGAACTCGGCGGCCAGCCGCTCCTGCTCGCTGTAGCCGGGCCAGGTGCGCCACTCCTGGGCGTGGTCGTACAGCTCTTCGTCGACTCCGGCGGCGGGCCCGTCCTCGTCGCGGGTGTTGACGCAGACGACGCACTCGTTGCGGTGGGCGATCACGGCGCGGGCCAGTTCGCGCGTGCGCAGCGGCAACCGGTTCTTGGTGTAAACCGCGTTGCTGAAACCGCCAAGCGCGCCGCCGATGTCAGGTGACTTCACAAACCAGCCGGCCAGGTCGTCGTCGGCAAATGTTCCGATTCGGCTCATGGCGTGATGGTACGCCCGGAGCGCCCGTCTCAGGGTGCGGGCACCGGGATCTTCGTGGTGGGACGGTCGTCGTTCCAGTCCCGTTGCGCGAGAACGCGGCCCGCGACTCGATTCAGCGCCGCTTCGACGACGCGACGATCCGGTCGTCCGTCGAATCCCGGTGACCGGGCGAGCTTGTCGACCAGCCAGCCCACCAGCAGCGAGTGCACGTATTCCACCTGTTGGGCCCCCGCGGGGGTCAGCCACATCTGGTCGCCGTCGCCCCGGGCGTATCCGGTCGCGATCAGGCGCGAGAAGGTGGGCTCCAAGACCTCGAACGGTATCCGTAGGTAGTCGGCGATGTCGGTGAGCCGGGCCGTGCCATACATCTCCCCGTACCGGTTGATGCGCAGGACCCCCCACAATCCGGCCACGTCGAGTCGGCAGTCGGGTCGCATCGCGATGCTGCGCAATCGCATGCCAGGCACACCGCGCAGCATGCGTTCGACCGCGCCCTCCAGCATCTGGTCCGGTGTCTCAGTGTTTGGCATGCCGAACGCGTCGCCGAGATCGATTGTGCTGTCGTGCATTTCCCGCAGCGGGACCTCCCGCAGGAACAACGCCAGGACGAACCCCGCCAGCGCGACCGGAACCGCCCAGAGGAATACGTGGGTGAGCGACTCGGCGTAGGCGGCGACGATCGGAGCGGCCGCCTGGCGGGGCAACCGGTGCAACGCCTCCGGCGACGCGGCGGCCGCGGCCGGCGCGCGGCTGGCCACCAGCGCCGGGCCGATCCGGCTGTGCAGGAAATTGGTGAACAGTGACCCGAAGATGGCGGCGCCGAACGAGCTTCCGATCGTGCGGAAGAAGGTGACGCCGGAGGTCGCGACGCCGAGGTCGTCGAAGTCCACCGTGTTTTGCACGATCAGGACAAGGGTCTGCATGCACATCCCGATCCCGGCGCCGAGGATGACCAGGAACAGCGATTGAACCAAGACCGACGTCGACGGGTCCATCCGCGACATCAGAAAGAACGCCAGCGCCATGACGGCGGTGCCGGCGACCGGAAAGACTTTGTATCTGCCCGTGCGGCCGACGATGACACCACTGCCCATCGAGGTGGTCAGCATCCCGATCACCATCGGCAACGTGCGCAGGCCCGACGTGGTGGCCGAGACGCCGTCGACGAACTGCATGTACGTCGGCAGGAACGTCAGGGCGCCCAGCATCGCGAAACCGACCACGAAGGACAAGACGCAGCACACCGTGAACACCGGACTGCCGAACAGCCGGGTCGGCAGGATCGGCGCGGCGGCGCGGCTTTCCACCCAGGCGAAGGCGCACAACGCGATCGCGGAGCCGACAAACAGCCCGATGATCATGGGCGATCCCCACGGGTAGGTGGTCCCGCCCCAGCTGGTGGCCAGTGTCAGCCCCGAGGCGCCCAGGCCGACGAACAGGATGCCGGTGTAGTCGATGACCGGTTTGGTGCGGTTGGACAGCGCCGGGATGGCGGCGGCCGCCACGAAGAAGACCACGACCGAGATCGGCACGTTGATCCAGAACGCCCAGCGCCAGGTGAAGTGGTCGGTGAAGTAGCCCCCGAGCAAGGGACCGATCACGGTGGTGACGCCGAATACTGCGCCCATCGCACCCTGGTAGCGGCCGCGGTCCCGCAGCGGGATCACCTCGCCGATCAGCGCCATGGCGGTCACCATGAGCCCGCCGCCGCCGATGCCTTGCAGCGCGCGCGACGCGACCAGCATGCCCATCGAACTCGAGAGCCCACACAGCACCGATCCGGCGACGAAGAACACGACGGCCGCCTGGAACACCCGCTTGCGGCCGAACAGGTCACCGAACTTGCCGACGAGGGCGGTGATGATGGTCGAGGCGAGCAGGTAGCTGGTGACAACCCACGATTGATGGCCCGCGCCACCAAGATTGGCGACGATGGTTGGCAATGCGGTCGCCACGATCGTCTGGTCCAGCGCGGCCATCAGCATGCCGAGCAGGATCGCCACGAAGATGAAATTGCGTCGCTGCGGGTCGACCGACGCGCTGCCCGGCGCGGCGTCCGTCGATGAACCGCCTCGAATTGCTGCTGGGCTCGTCATGCCTGCCTTCCGTCGGCGACCGTTGCTCAGGGATGCCCGCGGTTAACCAAAGGCAATCTAACCGCGCAGCAACGGGGCCCGCGGAGGCGAATCCCCTAGCCGCCGGCTAGCGACAATCAACCCGCGCGTCGGTCTCTTGCTGGAGGCTGAAGACCTGCACGGGGGCTGACTTACCTTTCAGGGCGTGGGACCCCCGGTCGATCAGCGCCGGCGGCCGAGAACTCAGGGCGTCGACGCACTGCCGAGTGAGAAGGATTGCGTCGCCGGTGGTCTTGGTTAGTTGCTCGACGCGGGCAGCGACGTTGACGGTGTCACCGATCAGGGTGAACTCCAACTTGCCGCCGCCGCCGATGGTGCCGGCGATCACCGTGCCGGTATTGATGCCGATGCCGATCCGAAGCGTGCCGCCGAATCGCGCGGCGACACGGCGGTGGATCAGCACCGCGGCGCCCACCGCGGCGTCGGCATGCTCCGCAAGGTCGTTGGGCGCGCCGAACACCGCTAGTGCACCGTCGCCGAGGAACTTATTGACGTGCCCACCGGCGTCGACGACGGCAGGCACCACGATCTCGAACAGGGCATTGAGGCGGGCCACCGTGTCTTCGGCGGTATGTGTCTCGGCGAACGGCGTGAAGTCGCGGATGTCGACGAACATCACCGACACCTCGCGGCGTTCTCCGGTGAACATATCGTCGCCCTGCTCCAGCAGGCGTGCAGCCAGGGCCGGATCGACGTATGTCCCGAACGCGGCGTGAAGTCGTTGCCGCTCGGCCAATCCCGCTTGCATGCGGTTGAAGGACGCCGCCAGTGCGCCGAGATCGTCGTCTTGAACCACCGGCAGGCGTTGGCTGTAGTTGCCGGCCGCAACACGTTCGGTTCCTGCGGCAAGGTCGCGAAGGGGTTGCAGGGACGGGGCGAACGAGGCGCCGACGGTGAGCGGCACTGCGAAGAAAAGCACCAAGCCACAACCGATGACGACGATGAGGACCGGGGCCTCCCGGACCCGATCGATCGCGACTGCGAACAGCGCGCCGACGACGGCGAAAACGAACGCGGCCGCGAGCACGGACACGTTCGACCACGCGGCGAAAGTCGGGCGAGAGCGAGGCAGGGCGTCACCCATTCCGGTGTCTCCGGCGAGAGCGACCCTGGCGGGCCGCAGGGCCCCTTCGGGGTAGCTGTGCACAGCGATGAGCACCACCGAAGTTCCTGTGGCGGCGCCCAGGATCGCGAACTGGGCTAATCGTGGCCCGGTCGCCCCGGCGATCGCACCCACGACGAGGAATAACACGGCGATGAAAACACCATTGGCCCCCACCCCGCGGGGTCCGGCCGTCCGGCTCCACGCGTACGTGGCTTCCAGCGCCCTCGCCCGATCGACCTCGCGCCCGGCCGCCCACCGCTCAACAAGACGGCTCCCGCCCAGTCCGGGGAGATTGGTCACGTACACCATCACCAGCACGGTGCCAACGGTCACCGCGACCGCCTCGACGTAGCGATCGGACCGTTCGAACGCGACGATCAGCAACGAGAGCGTGAGGTAGACCGACAGCAACTCGGAGACGCTGACCGCATAGATCACCCACGAGTACCGCGTCCGGAACCGATTCCACGCCCACTGCCAGATGCGATCCATGCCGGGAGACTAATCGGCTGGCCACCTTGCCATCCGAGTTTGAACGTGGCGGCTTCGTCAGCCGGTCACGCCCGAGACCGCAGACGATTGCGACGCGGGCGGGCCTGACCGAGGCTTAGCTCGGCGGCCTCGAGACGCACTGCGCCGAGTAGAGCTCCACCCCGAGCTTGTCCATCAGCTCGAGTTGCGTCTCGAGGTAGTCGATGTGCTTTTCCTCGTCCGCCACGATCTCTTCCAGCAGATTGGCGCTGGTGGAGTCCTGCTTCTCGCGGCACATGATGATGCCGGGCTTGAGCCGGTCCATCACCTCGTACTCGATGGCCAGGTCGGCCTCGAACTGCTCGCGCAGCGTCTGGCCGATGCGCAGCGAGAACAGACGCTGGTAGTTGGGCAGCCCGTCGAGCAGCAGAATGCGATCGGTGATCGCTTCGGCGTGCCGCATCTCGTCGAAGGACTCGGCCCGGGTGTGCTCGGCGAGCTCGGTGAATCCCCAGTTGTCCTGCATCTTGGAGTGCAGGAAATATTGGTTGATCGCGGTGAGCTCGCCGGTCAACTGCTCGTTGAGCAGGCGCAAAACATCCGGATCCCCTTGCATGATCACTCCCCTATGGTGACGTGAAACGGCGGTCATTTCGTGGCTCCGGGCCGGGTGCGCTGGGCTGAACGCACCGTGCCGGGCCGTACCCGCACTTTGCCACGACGAGTGGCGATCTTCCAGCAAGGTATGGCTGTGCTCAGTGTGTGTTGCTTGCGGAGCGAGTGGGGCACGTTGCTAGCGACTAAGGTTAGACTGCGCTAACGAACTTAGGTTAGACTCAACTAATAACGCTGTCGGTTCGGAGGACGAAAGTGCGGTCGCTTGGCCACGCCGTCGACGAAGGGAATGTCGCCAGCATGCAGGGGATGCGCTGATGTACGTGTGCCTGTGTGTCGGCGTCACGAACCACACGGTGTCCGAGGTGGTCGCGCGCGGTGCCTCCACCTCCAAAGAGGTCGCGGCGGCGTGCGGGGCCGGCGGTGACTGCGGGCGTTGCAAGAGGACCCTGCGGGCGATCATCGCCGCGTCGGCAAATCTCGAGACCGCTCCGTCGCTTTAGCCCCGCGCTTTGTTGAAGTCCGCCAGGGCCGCCGCATTGGCCTGTGCGCCCATCAGTTCGGCGAAGTGAGCGTTTTCCCGCGCGGTGGCCGCCGCGATCTCCGGACGCACCGGTTCCATCATCGTGTGCTTGACCGCCATCAAGCTCGAAATGGGCCGACTGGCAAGGATTTCCGCGTGCCGACGGGCTTCGGGCAACAGGTCCTCGGGCTCGCAGACCCGCCAGACCAGGCCCATCCGCAACGCCTCGTCCGCATCGACCCACTCCGAGGACATCAACAGCCAGGCGGCATTCTGCCGGCCCACTAGCTGCGGCAGCAGATACGACGAGGCCGCTTCCGGCGCCACCCCCAGGCTGGTGAACGGACACTTGAGGCGGGCCGTCGACGACATGAAGGCCAGATCGGCGTAGCCCAGGATCGTGGCGCCGATGCCCACGCCCATACCGTTGACCGCACAGATGAGCGGCTTGGGGAACGCGCTCAGGGCGTCGATCAGTCCGACGAAACCGTGCTTGCCTGGCGTGAAATCCGGATCGGTGATGCGGGCCTGCATCTCGGCGAGGTCGGTACCGGCGCTGAAGCCGCGGCCCGCGCCGGTCAGCAGCACCACGGCGACCTCGGGGTCGTCAGCAGCGGCCAACAGCGCTTCGGCGGTCAGGTCGTACAGGGCTTCGTCAAATGCGTTCAGTGCCTCGGGCCGGTTCAGCGTGAGGGTGCGCACCCGCTTTTCGTCATTGATCTGCAGCGTCACGGCTGCAGCCTAACGACGTCAGCCGTTGCTGTAGACGCGGGTGGGCACGATCAGCACGGCGGCGCGCCGCTCCCGTGCCATGACGCGGTCGTATTCGTCCCAGTCGTCGTGGGTGCCGCCGGCGGCGGTGAAAACCTCGCGCAGCAACAGCCGCAGCTGGTCGTCCGTAGCCAGCCAAGGCCGCGCGTCGTCGGGGCCGGCGAGCTCGGCGCGGCCCTCGACGGTCGCCCACTGCCATCCCGTGCGGAAGGTGACCGCCAGCTGCGGCCGAGCCCGGAGGTTGGCCAATTTGACCTTGCCGTAGGTGGTGAAGCCCAGCACCTCCTGGCCGCTTTCCGGATGCGGCAACAAACCAACGTTGACCAACGAAGCCTGCACCGTTCCGTCGGCCCGAACGGTGGACACCACCGCCAGGCCATTTTCCGCGGCGGCCAACGCCACGGCGTCACGCAGTGTTGTCATAAGAGTTCCTCGATGAACGGTGTCTTGAAGACGTAGCGGCTGGTGGGGACGGTGTCGATATTCTCGTTGGCGCCGAACGCCGTGGTGCTGGCGACCATTCGGCCCAGTCGGTCCTGCAGGTCGTTGTCGTCGGCGGCACCGAAGAACGCCTTGAGATCGGTGATCGCCTCCTTTGGGAACAACTCTTCGACGATGCCCGCGATTCCCGGTGCGTCCGGGGTGAGGGTGCGCACCACCCAGTTCTGGGTGTAGCCGAAGGTCGCCTGCGTCTCGATGGCCACTGAGGTGTGGTCGCGCTGCCACCGGGTCAGCCAGCTCTCCTGGTCCAGGCCGGCGGGCCGACGCAGCAGCGCAATGTTAGCCAATCCCGCGCTGCGAGAACCGGATTCGGTTACCGGTGCCCTGAGCGGGACCGACTCGGTCACCAGATAGGCGGCGAGTTGTTCGCATTCGGCCTCGAGCAGGGTCAGCGCTGCGGACATCTGCTCGCCGTAACACTGCTGGGTCCACATGCTCACCACCGACGCGACCGGCGGATCCAGTGTCGTGAGCGTCATCAGTGAATGGCGCACGGCGTCGTCGCGGACGTTGATCGACAACCCCGGCAGACCCAAATCCAACAGGGCGCGGGCGACCGGGCCCCGCTGGCGGGCGCACCACCCCTCGTCCGAATCGGCACGCATGAGGACGGCGATGACCTTTTCCATAGGCAGAACCTACCCGCGCCGGCCGCGCTATTTGACCAGCCGGACGGGATGTTCGCCGCTGATCAACTTGCCGATCATGTCCGCCAATCGCCGGTAGGACTCGTCACGGCCGCTCGACGAGCGGTACACCAACCCGATGCGCCGTCCTGGGCGGGGCGCGGCGAACTGCGCCAGCCCCAGGCGGCTTCTCGTCGCCTCGACCGGCACCGCACTCTGCGGGATCAGCGTCACCCCCAGGCCGCCGGTCACGCACTGCACCGCCGTCGCCAGCGACGCCGCCCGGGTATTGGCCAGCTCCGCTCGCACGCCCGCCTTGTGGCACACGTCGAGCGCCTGGTCGCGCAGGCAGTGCCCCTCGTCCAATAGCAGCAGGGGCAGGTCGGCCAGCGCCGTCGCCGGAACCCGCCGCTTTCCCGACAGCCGATGCCCAGGCGGTAGCGCGAGGACGAAATCCTCGTCGTAGATCGGGATCGCGGTGACGCCGCCGGCGTCGGCGGGCAGGGCGATGAGCGCCGCATCGAGCGCACCCTCGCGCAATACCGTCATCAGCCGTTCGGTCTGGTCTTCGGTCACCCGCAACGTCATTCCGGGGAACTGCTCGGCCAGGCCGGCCAGGACGGTCGGCAAGACGTAGGGCGCGACCGTCGGTATCAGTCCCAGCCGCATCCCGCCTCGCAGCGGATCGGATGAGCCCGAGGCGGCGGCGGTGAATGCGTCCACCGCCTCAATGACGGCCTGGGCGCGCGGAAGTAGCTCCGTGCCCTCCGCCGTCAAGAGGACACGCCGCGTCGAGCGCTCGATGAGCTGGGTGCCGAGCCCTGTCTCGAGCGCCGCAAGTGCCTGCGAAAGCGTGGACTGGCTGACTCCGAGAGTGGTTGCAGCGCCGCTGAATTGACGCTTTTCAGCGATCGCGGCGAACGCGCGGAGGCCGGCGATCGTCGGCTGATAAATCTTATCGGGCATACCGATAAGTATAGTGGGAAATATCACCTTTACTTCAGACCGGCCGAGCGGGCACCATGGGCAATGAAATTGCTAATCTTGAGTGAATCCAAATTAGGAGAGCCATGCCTTTGCTGACCATCGGCGACCAGTTTCCCGACTACGAGCTCACCGCGCTGATCGCGGGCGATTTGTCCAAGGTCGACGCCAAGCAGCCCGAGGACTATTTCACCACCGTCACCAGTGAGGACCACGAAGGCAAGTGGCGCGTTGTGTTCTTCTGGCCCAAGGACTTCACCTTCGTGTGCCCGACCGAGATTGCCGCGTTCGGCAAGCTCAACGACGAGTTCGCCGACCGCGACGCGCAGGTCCTGGGCGTCTCGATCGACAGCGAATTCGTGCACTTCAACTGGCGCGCGCAGCACGAAGATCTGAAGAAGCTGCCCTTCCCCATGCTCTCGGACATCAAGCGTGAGCTGAGCCTGGCCACCGGCGTCCTCAACGCCGACGGTGTGGCGGACCGGGCAACCTTCCTGGTCGACCCCAACAACGAGATCCAATTCGTTTCGGTCACTGCCGGATCCGTCGGACGCAACGTCGAGGAAGTGCTGCGGGTCCTCGACGCCCTGCAGTCCGACGAGCTGTGCGCCTGCAACTGGCGCAAGGGCGACCCGACGCTGAATGCCGCCGAGCTGCTCAAGGCCTCGGCTTAGTCGCGTAGGGTCTGAACAGGGAGACGAGATGAGCGTAGAAAACCTCAAGGAAGCGCTGCCCGAGTACGCCAAGGACCTCAAGCTCAACCTCGGCTCGATCACGCGCACGACCGAGCTCAACGAGGAGCAGCTGTGGGGCACCCTGCTGGCGAGCGCCGCGGCGACGCGAAACACTCAGGTAATCACCGAGATCGGTGCCGAGGCGGCCGACATCCTGTCCGCCGAGGCGTACAACGCGGCGCTGGGCGCCGCATCGATCATGGGCATGAACAACGTGTTCTACCGTGGCCGGGGCTTTCTCGGCGGCAAGTACGACGACCTGCGTGCGGGATTGCGGATGAACATCATCGCCAATCCCGGCGTGGAGAAGGCGAACTTCGAGCTGTGGTCCTTCGCGGTGTCATCGATCAACGGATGCCCGGACTGCGTGGCCTCCCACGAACACACGCTGCGCGAGGCGGGAGTCTCCCGGGAAACCATCCAGGAGGCGCTGAAGGCCGCGGCCATCATTTCCGGCGTGGCACAAGCGATTGTCGCCGCCCAGACGCTGGCCACCGTCGGCTGACGCAGTGACGGCACCGGCCTGGGTAGAACACGCGATCTGGTGGCAGGTCTATCCGCTGGGGTTCGTCGGCGCCTTTCCTTCGTCGGAGCCGCCGCCCCCGGGAGAACACCGGCTGCGGCGGCTCGTCGACTGGTTCGACCACGCCATCGCACTGGGCGCATCCGGCGTTGCGCTGGGCCCGATCTTCGCCTCGCGCACCCACGGTTACGACACCACCGACCATTACCGCATCGACCCCCGGCTCGGTGATGACGCCGATTTCGACCACCTCGTCGCCGAGGCCCGTCGGCGCGGCCTGCGCATCCTGCTCGACGGCGTGTTCAATCACGTCGGCGTGGATTTCCCCCGTTACCAGGAGGCGCCGAACGACGAGGCCGCGGCGCGCTGGTTTCGCGGGCGCCCGGGACGCTTTCACACCTTCGAGGGCCACTCCGAGCTGATCACGCTCAACCACGACAACCCCGAAGTGATCGACTACACCGCGGACGTGATGGCGCACTGGCTGGAACGCGGCGCCGACGGCTGGCGACTCGACGCGGCTTACACGGTGCCGGAACGGTTTTGGGCCTCAACGCTGCCGCGGGTGCGAAAGCGCTTCCCCGAAGCCTGGTTCGTCGGCGAGCTCATCCATGGCGACTACGCCGCCGTCGTGCGGGCCGCGACGTTCGACTCGGCGACGCAATACGAGTTGTGGAAGGCGATCTGGAGCAGCCTCAACGACGGCAACTTCTTCGAGCTGGACTGGGCGTTGCAGCGGCATGGCGAGTTCCTGGCCGGCTTCGTCCCGCTCACCTTCATCGGCAACCACGACGTCACCCGGATAGCCAGCCAGCTGGATAACCCCCGGCACGTGGCACACGCCCTGGTGCTGCTGCTCACCGTCGGCGGCGTGCCCAGCGTGTACGCGGGCGACGAGCTGGGATTCCGCGGTGTCAAGGAGGAGCGCTATGGCGGGGACGACGCCGTGCGCCCCGAGTTCGCCTCTCCCCCATTGGAATTAGATGCGTTCGGGGCGGAAATCTGGGCGTTGCACCAGTTCCTGGTCGGGTTGCGCCGCCGTCACCCGTGGCTGCACCGTGCCTCGACCACCGCGCTGCGGCTGGAAAACCGGCATTACCTCTACGAGACCCGCAGCGGCGACGACGCGCTGCTGGTCGCGCTCAACATCGACGACGAGCCGATGCGCGTGGCGCTGTCGGAACTGGGCACGTCTCGCTGGCGGGTCATCGGCGGCTCGTCGGCCCCGCCGCAAGAGGTGGTGAACTTGCTGGTCGTGGAACCGCATGGGTGGCGAATCTTAAGCCCGGCCTAGGCGTTCCAGAGTCAGCTGGTCCTGCCGGCCGTCGTAGTACTTGTCGAGGACCGCGCGGAATTCCTCGTTATCGTCCGTGGCGCGGGCGAACAGCGTCATCGACGAGCGCAGCTTGAGGTCGTCGGGCGAGCCGAAGATGTCCGCGACCGATCGGCCCTGCACCTGGTTAACCAACCGGGCGCACTCACGCAACCGCGGGCCGAGCAGCTCATGGCGCAGATAGGCGCGCGCCTCCTCGAGCGAGGAGATGCCGTAATGCACCGCGGTCGGGCTGCCACCCAGGCCGCGTAACTGCGGGAAGACAAACCACATCCAGTGACTGCGTTTGCGTCCGGAGCGCAGCTCTTCGACCACGTTTCGGTACACCGGGGCCTGCGCGTCGACGAAGCGGTTGAGGTCGAAGGGGTCGCTCGCCGATTCCATGTGACTACGGTTGCACATATGGCGGTCAAACGACGAGTGCCCAAGTTGCGCGACCTCGCGCCGCTGATCCAGTTCAAGCGCCCGCAGTTCGACGCGACCAAGCGCCGCCTCGATGCCGCGCACACCATCGAAGATCTGCGACGCATTGCCAAACGTCGCACGCCCAAGGCGGCGTTCGACTACACCGACGGCGCCGCCGAGGACGAGCTTTCCATCCAGCGCGCCCGGCAAGCGTTCCGCGACATCGAGTTTCACCCGACGATCCTGCGTGATGTCAGCAATGTCACCGCCGGCTGGAATGTGCTGGGCCAGCCGGTGGTCCTGCCATTCGGCATCGCGCCCACCGGCTTCACCCGACTGATGCACACCGAGGGCGAGATCGCCGGCGCGGCGGCGGCGGCCAAGGCCGGCATTCCGTTCTCGCTGTCCACGCTCGGCACCTGCGCGATCGAGGACCTGGTGACCGCTGTTCCGCAGGGCAGGAAGTGGTTTCAGCTCTACATGTGGCGCGACCGGGAACGCTCGATGGCACTGGTCCGGCGCGCCGCCGATGCGGGATTCGACAGCCTGCTGGTCACTGTCGACGTTCCGGTCTCCGGCGCCCGGCTGCGCGACAACCGCAACGGGATGACGATCCCGCCGACGCTGACGCTGCGCACCGTCCTGGATGCGGTGCCGCACCCGAAATGGTGGTTCGACCTGTTGACCACCGAGCCGCTGGCGTTCGCGTCGCTGGACCGCTGGTCGGGAACCGTCGCCGAGTATCTGAGCACCATGTTCGACCCCAGCCTCACCTTCGATGACCTGGAGTGGATCAAGGCCCAGTGGCCCGGCAAGTTGGTCGTCAAGGGCATCCAGACGCTCGACGACGCCCGTGCCGTCGTCGATCGCGGCGTCGACGGCATCGTGTTGTCGAATCACGGTGGGCGCCAACTTGATCGGGCCCCGGTGCCGTTCCACCTGTTGCCCTCGGTCTCGCGTGAGGTCGGCAAGCACACCGAGATCCTGCTGGACACCGGCATCATGTCGGGTGCCGACATCGTGGCGGCGATCGCGCTGGGCGCGCGGTGCACGCTCGTCGGGCGGGCCTACCTGTACGGGCTGATGGCCGGGGGCGAACCCGGCGTCGCCCGCGCGATCGACATCATGGCCGAAGGCGTGATGCGCACCATGCGTCTGTTGGGTGTCACCTGCCTCGAGGAGCTCTCCCCCAACCACGTCACACAACTGCGACGCCTGGGGCCTGTCGAACCGCCCGCCTGACGGCGCTACTGCAGGCGGGCGACGCGCTCCGTGCGGTTGCGTACCAGGTCGTTGAAGGCCTCGCCGGGCCCGACGTGCTCGAAGAGTTGGGGCGGGTAGTGCGTGACGTACATCGTGCGCCGGCCGCCGGCGCCGGTCGGCCGGGGTGAGGCGTGCATCAGGTCCTGGACGTGGACGGTCACGTCGCCGGGGGCGGTGTCGATGCTCACCACCGGTACCCGTTGGAGCCGATGTTCCCAGCGGTAATGAATCGCCTGACCGTGGCTGCCCGGCACCACCTGAAGGTTGCCGGTCGACGCCTCCGAGCCGGTCAGTTGAATGCCGATGCTGACCGCGGGGCACATGAGAGCGTGCCCACCCATGCCGCAGTCCTGATGCCAGGGGATGTTCGACAGCCCGCTGGGGTTGCCTGGCACTTTGAGCAACACCGCGCTGCCTTCCATCCGGTCGGGTGCGGGCCGCAGCGCGGGATTGATGAGGGTGCCCAGCCTGCGCACCCGGGGATCGTTTTCCAAGGCGGCGAGGACAGGCGAGCGCAGCGTTGCGTAGACCAACCGGCACAGCACGCTGCCGCCGTCCTCGTCGGTGACCCACCACGACCGGTCATCCCCCGGCCGGGCCCGGGCCGCAAGGCGGTCGACCTCACGGTTGGCGGCCCGCATCTCATCGGCGTCGAACACGCCGCTGACGTGCAGGTAGCCCATGGTCTGCAGCTGTGCGCACAACTCGGCGTCGTCCGCGTCGAGCGTGAATGTGGCGAGCGGGTCGCGCCCCTTCAGGTCGGCGCGGGCCGGATCGTAGGGCGGGACGCCGGCGTGCAGGTACCGCAGGACCGGGTCCCAGTCGGCCAGCTGGTCGAAGCCACCCCGCTCGAAGGACAACTCGTCGCTGAGCAGGAGGTTGATGACCGTGCGGATCTGGCCAACCATGTCGTCCCACGCCCGTCGGGACAGCCGCACGACGGCGTCTCCAGTGCGCTGCCCCTCGTTAATGCGGATCGTCGAGCCATCGACGGCATAGGTGACGGCATCGTCGTCGACGAGGAAGGTGATGGCGCCGACGGAAGCGATGTCTCTGGCCGCGGATTCCAGGACATCCGGGTCGAGGGCGGTCGAGGCGGGGTGCGTCAGCGGCACGGACCGATTATCCAAGACCGCCAACGTGATAGCCACCACTTACCCGCCGCGGAGCCTCGGAGGGGAACAAACCGGCGCCCACCTGGGTTGAGCGCATCAGACTCAGTTTTTGGAGGATTGATGGCTGAAGCCAAATCGGTGCCGGTGCTGTTTATCGCCGACACCATCGTGTTGCCCGGAATGGTCGTTCCGATCGCGCTCGACGAGGCCGCGCGGGCGGCAATCGACGCTGCTCAGGCGAGTGAATCCGGGCAGCTGCTGATCGCGCCCCGGTTGGACGACCGATACCCGTCGCACGGTGTGATCGCCAAGATTTTGCAGGTCGGACGCATCGCAGGCGGCGGCACCGCGGCCGTCGTGCGCGGTGAGCGCAGGGCCCAGATCGGGGCCGGTGCGTCCGGGCCGGGGGCGGCGCTGTGGGTCGAGGTCACCGAGGTCCCCGACATCGAGCCGACCGACGAAGTCAAGGCGCTGACGGCCGAGTACAAGAAGCTGCTGCTGGCCATGCTGCAACGGCGCGAGGCCTGGGAGATCGTCGACTACGTCAACCGGCTCACCGACCCGTCGGCGTTGGCCGACACCTCCGGCTACGCGTCCTACCTGTCCAGCGAGCAGAAGCGGCAACTGGTCGAGACCGAGGATGTCGCCGAGCGGCTCCGGGTGCTGATCGACTGGACCAGCGACCACCTCGCCGAGGTCGAGGTCAACGACAAGATCGCCGAGGACGTGCGCGAGGGCATGGAGAAGACGCAGAAGGAGTTCCTGCTGCGCCAACAGCTGGCCGCCATCCGCAAGGAATTGGGTGAGGGCGAGCCCGACGGGTCCGATGACTACCGGGCACGCGTGGAAGCGGCCGACCTGCCTGAGAAGGTGCGCGAGGCCGCGCTGCGCGAGGTCGGCAAGCTGGAACGGTCCAGCGACCAAAGCCCGGAAAGCGGCTGGATCCGCACCTGGCTGGACACCGTGCTCGACCTGCCCTGGAACGTCAGGACCGACGACTCCACCGACCTGAAGGCCGCGCGCGAGGTGTTGGACGCCGACCACCACGGGCTGGACGACGTCAAGGACCGCATCGTCGAATACCTGGCCGTGCGGGCCCGCCGCGCTCAGCGGGGGCTACAGGTCGTCGGCGGCCGCGGTTCCGGCGCGGTAATGGTGCTCGCCGGTCCGCCCGGCGTCGGCAAGACGTCGCTGGGCGAGAGCGTCGCCCGCGCGCTGGGCCGCAAGTTCGTGCGCGTCGCCCTGGGCGGTGTGCGCGACGAGGCCGAGATCCGCGGGCACCGGCGCACCTATGTGGGCGCGTTGCCGGGCCGGATCGTGCGGGCCATCGGCGAGGCGGGCTCGATGAACCCCGTTGTGCTGCTGGACGAGATCGACAAGGTCGGGTCCGACTATCGGGGCGACCCGAGTGCGGCGCTGCTCGAGGTGCTCGACCCGGCGCAAAACCACACGTTCCGCGACCACTACCTGGACCTGGACCTGGACCTGTCCGACGTGGTGTTCCTGGCCACCGCCAACGTCATCGAGAACATCCCGTCGGCCCTGCTGGACCGCATGGAGTTGGTGCAGATCGACGGCTACACCGAGGACGACAAGGTCGCCATCGCCCGGGACTACCTGCTGCCCCGCCAGCGGGACCGGGCGGCGCTGACCGAGGACGAGGTCACGCTGACCGACGCCGCTCTGCGCAAGATCGCCGCCGACTACACCCGGGAGCCCGGCGTGCGCCAGTTCGAGCGGCTGCTGGCCAAGGCGCTGCGCAAGGTGACGACCAAGCTCGCGGAGACGCCCGAGCCGATCACCATCGACGAGCCGGATCTGGTCGAATACCTCGGCCGCCCGCGTTTCACCCCGGAGTCGGCCGAACGCACGGCCGTGCCCGGCGTCGCCACCGGCCTGGCCGTCACCGGCCTGGGCGGCGACGTGCTCTATATCGAAGCGGGCGCGACGGACGGCGAGGCGGGTTTACAGCTCACCGGTCAGCTGGGTGACGTGATGAAGGAGTCGGCGCAGATCGCGCTGTCCTACGTGCGCTCCCACGCCGCCGAGTTGGGCGTCGATCCCAAGGCCCTCGACCGGCGCATCCACGTGCACGTTCCCGCGGGAGCGGTGCCCAAGGACGGACCCTCGGCCGGTGTCACCATGGTGACCGCGCTGGTCTCGATGGCCACCGGACGTCAGGTGCGCTCCGACGTCGGCATGACCGGCGAGGTCACGCTGAACGGGCGGGTGTTGCCGATCGGCGGCGTGAAGCAGAAGCTGCTGGCGGCCCAACGGGCCGGCCTGGCAACGGTCTTCATTCCGGCGCGCAACGAGCCCGACCTGGATGACGTGCCCGCGGAGGTGCTCGACGCGCTGACGGTCAAACCGATGACCGACGTCGCCGACATCGTCAGGCAGGCGCTCGAGCCGGCGGCCGAGACCGTTACGGTCGCTGCTTGACATGAGCTTGGCCGGGATGCGTAGCAAACTCGCTCGCATCCCGGTCAAGCGCGTTGAGATCCGTTGATGGCCGTGATCTCGCGCAGATTTGCTCCGCATTGGCAACCTTCCCGCCGACATTGGGGCCGACAGTCGAGCCGGAGGGGATCATCCATCCCCCGCCGTTCGCTGACCTTCGGCGTTCCGCGAGAGTCGGTTTACGCGCCGTCGGCGTTGCGGTCCCCCGCCCGGCGCGAGCGGCTGACCTGGCCTGACGCCGGCGGCAGGGCAACGGAGGTTTTCCGCGTCCATGTGTCGGGTATCAGGGGGTTGGAGGTTCGGCTGCCCGTGAGGGCGGTGGGGTGAGCGAATCACCAAGTCAATTGGTTCAGCTGCTATTCAGGCGGCCAAATCGCTCGACAAGGGGGTTCACTTATGAATCTGAGCAAAATCACAGCCGGCGCACTCATGGCCGGAAGTATCACGTCCGCGGCGCTGGGAATCGGCGCCGGAATCGCACAAGCCGGTCCGGACGGTCCGAATGTGCCGAATCCGAACATTCCGGGCCCGAATGTGCCAGGAGGCGACCGGGACGTACCGGGTCCGGGCCAACACGTGCCGGGACAGCCGATTTGTAACCCGGGCGCCCCGGGCGTCAACTGCAACGAGCCGGGCAGCCCACTTCCCCCGGGACAGAACGGGTTCCCCCCGCCGGGGCACTACAACGACCCGGTCCGCTACGGGCTCCCAGCCACCTGGGTGCCGCCAGTGGGTGACCCCGACGGGACCCAGCTTCCCGTCGTATTCAACCCGCAGCTGGGTCAGTGGGGCGTCAACACGACTACCGGTTTCCAGGTGTTCACGCCCGCAGGCGGGACCTCAGGCTCCGGCCAGGTCAGCGGCGGGGTCAACCCCGGGACCTAAAACGGCATGACGAGGCAGCCGCCCCTTCGGGGGCGGCTGTTTTCGTTGCACGGTGACATGGCGCCAAGCTCGGCGTTGAATGAAACCGTGACTCTCAAACGCCAAGTCGTCCACCGCGTGCAGCGGCTGCTCGTCAACCCGGTCGGCCGGCAGATGCCGGGGATCATCCTGGAAACCACCGGCCGCAAGAGCGGCAAGCCGCGGCGCACCGCCGTGGGCGGACGCCTGGTCGACAACCAATTCTGGATGGTCTCCGAACACGGCGAGCACTCCGACTACGTCCACAACATCAAGGCCAGCCCCGCCGTGCGGGTGCGCATCGGCGGCCGATGGCGCAGCGGCACCGCTCACCTCCTGCCCGACGACGATCCGCTGCGGCGGCTCGGCGACCTCCCGCGGCTCAACAGCGCGGTGGTGCGGCTGATGGGCAGTGACCTGCTGACCATTCGGGTGGATCTGGACTGACGCGCCGCGCATGGCGTACGACGAGTACCTGGCCGACGAGATCCGCGAACTTCTCGCCTCCGAGCGCGGGGTCGAGGAGAAGCGCATGTTCGGCGGTCTCGCGTTCCTGGTGAACGGCAACATGTCCGTGGCCGTCAGCGGTCAGGGCGGCCTGCTGGTCAGGGTGCCGGCGGACGAGCTCGACAAAATGCTGCGGCGCGCTCACGTCAGCCCAATGGTGATGGCGGGCCGCGACGTTCGCGGCTGGGTACGGGTGGAGCCAGCCGGAATGCGGACCAAACGACAGCTCGAGGGCTGGGTGGCCCGCGGCGTCGGCTACGCGCGCACCCTGCCGGCCAAGTGACCGGCGCGGTTTGCCAGCACTCGGCGCGGGTACGTGGACAGGTATGTCCGAACGCCAGCAACTGGTGCGACGGCTGCTCGACGTTGCCGGGACCACGTACGCCGCCGAGGCGCGAATTAAGCTCGCCGACAAGCCGATGCCGCTGTTTCAGCTGCTGGTCATCTGCATGCTGGCCAGCAAACCGATCGATGCCGCCATCGCCATGGGCGCCGGGCGCGAACTGTTCAAGGCGGGCCTGCGCACGCCCAAGGCGGTGCTGACCTCGGATCGGCAGACGATGATCGAGGCCTTCGGCCGTGCCCACTACGTCCGCTACGACGAAAGCTCGGCCACCCGCCTCACCGAGATGGCCGAACGCGTGCGCGACGAGCACTCCGGCGATCTGCGCGAACTCGCGGACCGCAGTGGGCGTGACGTCACCGCGGCGAAGCGGTTCCTCAAGGGGTTCAAGGGAATCGGGGATACCGGGGCCGACATATACCTGCGCGAGGTGCAGGACGTGTGGACCTGGGTGCGGCCGTATTTCGACGGCCGCGCCACCGCCGCGGCGAAGCAGTTGGGTCTGCCTACCCAACCGGCGAAGCTCGGAGCCCTTGCGCCGCAAAGCAACGCGCGGCTGGCCGCCGCGCTCATCAGGACATCGCTGGACGACGACCTGCGCCGGCGGGTGAGCGGTTGACCGTGCGGATCGGTACCTCCGGATGGTCCTACAACCATTGGGCCGACGTGCTGTACCCGCGTGGCCTGCCCACCGCGCGCCGGCTGGCACGCTACATCGAGGTGTTCGACACCGTCGAGTTGAACGCGAGTTTCTACCGCTGGCCGAAGGATTCGACCTTCGCGGGATGGCGTCAACAGTTGCCGGACGGCTTCAGGATGTCGGTCAAGGCGCATCGAGGACTGACCCACTACCGCCGCCTGGCATCCGCCGGGCCGTGGGTCGAGCGCTTCGAGCGCTGTTGGGAACTGCTGGGCGATCGCGCCGGGGTGTTGCTGGTTCAACTGCATCCCGAGCTGCAGCGCGACGACTCGCGCCTGGATGCCTTCCTGGGTAGCGTGCCGGCGTCGATCCGCTTGGCCGTCGAGCTGCGCCACCCGTCCTGGAACGACGAGGCCGTCTACGACTTGCTGGCCCGCCGCCGCGCCGCCTACGTGGTCATGAGCGGCGCCGGGCTGGCGTGCGTGCCGCGGGCGACCACCGATCTGGTGTACATCCGGATGCACGGGCCGGATCAGGACGCGATCTATGCGGGCTGCTACACGGACGACGAGCTGCGGCGGTGGGCGGAGCGGATCGCCGGGTGGCAGGACGACGGCAAGGACGTGTGGATGTATTTCAACAACGACCTCGGCGGCCACGCGGTGCGCAATGCGCTGACGTTGCAAGAACTTTTGCGGTGAGCAGGCGCGAGTAGGCTGGGAATGTCGATTGCAGGACGGAGTGACAATCATGGCCAGCTCGATCACCTTCGTTATCATCGGCGGCGGACTTGCTGGAGCAAAAGCGGTAGAAGCGTTGCGCGACAGCGGGTTCGATGGGCATCTCACCTTATTTGCTGAAGAGAAACGTCTGCCCTACGAGCGACCTCCGCTTTCCAAGGAGTATCTGGCCGGGAAGAAGTCGCTAAACGATTTCACCGTGCACAACTCCGACTGGTACCGCGACCACGATGTCGACTTGAGGCTCGGTTCCCGGGTGTCCGCCGTGAACCCCGCCGAACATCTCGTCTCGCTTCCCGACGGCTCCACGATGCGGTACGAGAAGCTGTTGCTGGCGATGGGGTCGGCCTCTCGGCGGCCGCCGATACCCGGGTCCGATGCCCACGCGGTCCACTATCTGCGCACCTACGACGATGCTGTGTCGCTGGATTCGATTCTCGCCGAAGGATCTTCGCTGGCGGTGGTGGGAGCCGGCTGGATCGGCCTGGAGGTGGCCGCCGGCGCCCGCCAGCGTGGAGTCGACGTGACCGTCGTCGAGACGGCCAAGCAACCGCTGATGGCCGCGCTCGGCGAGACGGTGGGTGAAGTATTCGCCCGGCTTCATCGCGATCATGGGGTGGACTTACGGCTCGAGGCGCAGGTGGAGGAGATCACGACAACCGGCGGCAAAGCCACCGGGCTGAAAATGCGGGATGGCTCGACGGTGCCGGCTGATGCGGTGTTGGTGGCCGTCGGCGCTAAGCCGAACGTCGAACTCGCCGAACAAGCCGGGCTCGCCATGGGCTCGGGCTCTCAAGGCGGCGTGCTGGTCGACGCGTCACTGCGCACCAGCGATCCGGACATCTACGCGGTCGGCGACATCGCCGCCGCAGAGCACCCCCTGTTCGGCGACCGGATCCGCACGGAGCACTGGGCCAATGCGCTCAAGCAACCCGCGGTGGCGGCGGCCGGGATGCTCGGCAACCCAGGCGAATACGCCGAGCTGCCCTATTTCTTCACCGACCAGTACGACCTCGGGATGGAGTATGTCGGGCACGCCCCCGGCGTCGAGCGCGTGGTGTTCCGGGGCCACGTTGCCGGACGGGAATTCGTCGCGTTTTGGCTAGACGGCGGCGACCGGGTGCTGGCCGGGATGAACGTCAACGTCTGGGATGTGCTCGACGACGTCAAAGCGCTGATCAGGTCCCGGAGCTCGGTCGACCCCGACAAGCTGGCCGACACGGAGGTCCCGCTGGCCGAGCTATTGGGCTGACGGTTCCACGGGCACCCACGTCCCGTCAATCACGTCGGGCGGGCGCTGCACCTGCAACCTTTCCCGTTCGGCGCGGCGGCGTTTGATCCGCAGCCGGGCGTCGCCCGGCATGGTGACCAGCTCGTCACACGTCAGGTAGTACACGTCCTCGACGACGTCGATCAGGTCCGCCGCGACTCGACGAGATCCCAATTCCCGCAACGTCATCCGGAGTTCATGGGTGAATCGCAGGGTGGTGTCGTGGGCCAGCTCGCGGGAGTCGCGGGCGCTGGTGATCAGGCGTTGGGCCAGCGTCGGTGGCGGCGCGTCGGGCGAGGCGGCGTCGGCCACCGCGACTTCCCCGGCCGCGCGCAGCAGCATCGCCGGATCGTCGGCATAAGTCTGGCTGGCCAGCTCGGCCTCCCCGGGACCACGGTGCGCGACGCGGGCGACGGCCGCATCGACCGCCGCGGCGGTGGTGGATGACAACGCGCGGATGCTGGCGAGATTGCCTTCCTGGGCGAGCGCACACAACGGCGGGTCGGCCCGCAGCACCGCGGCCAGTTCGGCGGTCTCGGTCGCGACGACGGTGCTGTCCATGATCATGTCCACCCCGGGCACGCTGCGCGCCGCCTTGCTGCGCTCCAGTGCCGCCGCGGTGACGCCGGAATCGATCAGCCACAACGCCGTGAGGATCCAGCCTTGGTGAATGCGGTCCCGCAGCAAGCGAATCCGGACCTCCAGGCCGGCGTCGGGCAGCGAGCCCAGCTGCGCGGCGTCGAGGTGTTCGGTTTCGGCTGCCGCGCCGTACGCCCGTGTGTCGGACTTGAGATGGCGCAACAGGGCCAGCGATCGCCCCGCGACGACGGCTTTGGCGACGTAGCCGAGGGCACCGCCCGCCAGCGCGGGCTCACCGAACGGCAGGGGGTCTCCGACGTGCGGCCGGCCGACGAGGGCGTTGCGTGCGACGGCATCCTGGTCCCAGCCGGGCAGCTGCGCGGCCGCGACCATGTTGACCGACACCCCAACGTAGGGCCGATGCCCGAACACGGCGACGGCCCGGTTGCCCCACTCCTGGCCCACCACGCCGCCCAGCGCCAGGACGTGACTGAGCACCCGGTTCGCGGCGCGCAATCCGCTCAGCTGAACATCCAGCGTGATCGGGGTGAGCGGCCCGGGCAGCGCCTCGCCGAGGCTGCCCGCACTGAAAATCGGGAAGCGCGGATCGACCCGGTCGTCGAATTCGCCCTCGACGCCCTCGGGCGCGGCGCTGCGCTCCTCGCCGGAGGGATCGGGGCGTGGGGCGACCTCGACCGGGAGCGCCAGTTGGCGCCCGTGGCCGGTGGCACCCACGGCGGTGATCTGACGGCCGACCAGGCCCCGGGCGGTGTCGGCCACTGCCTCGACCGCCTGCCAGCCGAACTCGAACGCCCAATCCTCTTGCACCGCAGCGATATCCATGTTCGGAATGAGCCGGGGCCAGCTGCGCACCCGATTCAGCCGGGAACGCGGGTCGGCGGATCGCAGCATCCGCCACGCCGTGATCACGTTGACGGTGTCCGGGGAGGCGAGGTCCACCACACCGGAGCGGTCGGTGTTCAGCGCCGAAACCAGGAAGCGCACCAAATCGTCGACGTGCAGCACCCGTATCGGCTCCGCCGAAACCTTGGTGCGCAGCAGCGTGGCCACCGTGCGGCACACCATCCAGTCGAGCTGCCGGCCCACCGGCGGGGCGCTCCGGACGACCAGGCTGGGCCCCCAACTGGTGGAGACCAGTTCCTCGGCCGGCTTGTACAGTTCCGGCCGTCCCGCGGCCTGGGACACGAACAGCAGCCGGGCGCCGGCGCGGGCGGCCACATCGGTTACGTGCGCCAGACCCTCGATGTCGGCGCTGCCGGGTGCGGTGGTGTCGACGGGGGCCAGGTGGATCACCGCGTCGGCTTCCTCGGTGAGCTCCCGCAGGACCGGGGTGCGCAGCGATGCGCAAACCAGGTCGACGTTGCGGTCTAGGCAGGGATGCGGCCTCTCAGCAATGCCGCTGACCGTGTGCCCGGCAGCGATCAACTGCCGTGCGACCAGCCGCCCGAGTGCGCCGGTGGCGTCGGTAACCAGGATCTGCACCTGGGTCTCACCTCCCCGACCTCAAACTAAACAATAGGCAAGACGGCATGACCTAGCGACCGTTACTGGGCAAACGGCACCCTGAGCTTGCGGGAAAGCCTCGCCGGGTTATTGGAGCGTGGCGCTGCCGTCCGCGGCGACGGCCACCTTGACGCCGCCGATGTCTTCACGCACGGTTACCTGCGCCGCCGCGCCGTCCGTGATCAGGGCGAGGGTCCGCGCCCCGTCGGGCGTGCGCACGGCCAAGAAGGCCTTTTCCGGTCGCCCCTCGCGATCGAACGGTGTCGTCCACGCTTCCACCGTCCCGACCCCTTCCCATTCCACCAAGCCGTCCCGGGTGGGCTCTCGGTCGACGACCGGTTGCACGTCCTCCCAACGGAACTCGGCGGGCGGCTCGGTGCCGTACACGCCGAAGCTGTGCTTGGTAAGGAAGCCGCCGTTGGCGGTGATCAGGCCGCGCCGCCCCGGATTGGCCGCCAGCAACTCCGCCATGGTGGCGATCGAGTGCATCACGTAGTTGCTCCACGGGCCGCCTGCGAACGTCAAACCCCCGGTGACGGTGAGCGGGCGCGCGGGATCGTCGACGGGCAGGCCCAGTTCGGCCGCCGCCACCTGAACGGCCGAGGGAAAGCAGGAATACAGGTCGACGTAGTCGACTTCGTCGATGCCCAGTCCCGCCAGCTCCAGCGCGCGGCCACCGGCGATCCGGATGGCCGGAGAGCGGTGCAGCTCGTCACGCTCGGCGGTGGCGGAGGTGTCATGCGCGTCGGTGCCCGCATGCGGGTAGATCCAGCGATCGGCGGGGATCTGCAGGCGGCTGGCCTCCTCCACCGAGGTCAAGACGAGCGCGGCGCCCTGATCGACCATGTTGTTGGAGTTCATCAGCTTGGTGTACGGCCAGCTGATCATCCGGTTCTGCGGGCCGGGCTCGCAGATCTCCTCGGCGGTCACCGGTTTGCGGATCCATGCGTGCGGATTGTCGACCGCAACGGCGTTGAAGCGGGCCCACAGTTCGCCGATGCGCTTGCGGTGGTGCTCAACCGATTCGCCGTTCGCGATCCGCAGGGCCTGCTCGAACAGCGGGTAGACGAAGGCCGGCCGGTCCAGCCGGATCCTGATTTCCGCGTCGCCGGCCATCGGGACGTCGTCGCCGCTGACCGCGGCCATCGGGACGGAGTCGTCCTGAACGGTCCACTCGAGTTTGCCGCCCTTGGCCCGCAGGCCCCGGCGGGTGCGCCACGTCTCGGCGCCGGCCAGCAGCACCACCTGGGCGCTGCCCCGCTGGATGTCCAGGCAGGCCTGATTGACCAGCGACTGCGGCACGTTCCCGCCGACGGGGCTGTACAACGTGGTGAAGTCCGTCGCACCGATCCGCTCGCCGAGCAGTAGCCCTGGGTCGCGGTAATGCGCCGACAGGATGTTCACCACGCGGATGGAATCGACCGCCTCGATCACCCGCGAATCGGCGGCTCGTCGGGCGGCCGCCGCCATCAGGTCCACCGGCTCGACGGACCGCTTGTCCGGGTCGATCTCGTCGCGGTGGTTGACCTGGCCGTAGCCGATCAGCACGGGTGTCCTGGGGTCCACGGTCATAGGACGAATTTAGCGTGGCTATCGATCCGTCTGGTCGCGCGGGCCGGATTCCGCGCGCGTTATGGGGGACCGAACAGCACGCCGTCGCTGATGAGGCGGTCGATCTCCTGCGGGCGCATACCGAGCAGCCTGCGGCAGACGTCGACGGTGTCCTGGCCGGGCAGCGGCGCGGGCCGCTGAGGCGCCCGCGGGATGTGCTGGAACGGCGCGGGGCCCGTCTCGGCCGGCAGCGGACGCTCGATGAGGGGGTGCAGCATCTCGGCATAGAGTTTCCGCTCGACCAGCTGGGGGTCTTCCAAGATGTCCGGCGGCCGGTTCATCGGCCCGGCGGCAACCCCGGAGGATTGCAGCAGCTGGGCGGCCCGGACCGGGGTGCGCATGCGGGTCCAGGCCGACACCAATTCGACCAACTCCTGCCGGTTCGCCAGCCGCGCCTCGCCGGTCGCGAAGCGCGGATCGTCGCCCCATTCCGGGTGATGGAAAACACCTGCGGCACAACGCCATTCGTCGTCGGATTCGATCGAGATGACGCACCACTCGTCGTCGCCCGCGCACGGATAGACCGCGTGCAGGCTGGTGGCCTCGGAGATTCTCGGCACGCCCGCGGCCAGGGCGGCCTGGGTGACGTACAAGGTGTCGAGTTGGTTGATGACGGCTTCGGCTTGCGAGATGTGCACGTGCGACCCGCCGCCCGTCCGGTGGCGGTGGATCAGCGCGGCCAGCGCCGCGATCGCGGTGATCCGCCCGACGACGTGGTCGGGAAAGACGGTCGTCGCGTCGTAAAAGGCATGCCGCCCAGCGTGATTCCGGTTCTCCGGTTCGTCGGCAATCCACAACCGGGTGACACCGGTCGCGGCGCGGACCAGCGGCCCGTAGCCCATGCGGGTGCTCCACGGGCCTTGGTCGCCGTAGGCGCTACTCTCGGCGAGTACGATCCGCGGGTTGACGGCATGCAGATCGTGGTAGGAAAAGCCAAGCGCGGTAAGCGTTCCCGGCTTGAAGTTGGCGAAGACGGCGTCGGACTCGGCGACGAGCCGGGTGAAGATCTGCTTGCCCGCGGGGCTGCGCAGATCCAGGCCCATCGCCAGGTTGTTGCGATGCGTCCAGGCGAACGACTCGCTCATGGCCTCACCGACGCGGGCCTGCCGCAACCCGTCCGGGTATTCGGCGCTTTCGATTTTGATGACCTCGGCGCCGAGGTCGCCGAAGAGCCGGCTCAGCTCGCCGCCGGCGACGATGATGCCCAGATCCAGGATGCGAAGGCCCGCAAACGGATAGTCGCCGACGCGGCCGGAGGGCGATTGCACGACCGCCGGGTTCCCCCGCCAGCCCGGTCCGTCCTGCCCGGCGGCCGGGGCCGGGCTTCGGAAACCCGCGTGCCGCCCATCGACGACGAAATAGCCGGTCGGCACGCTCGTCCGCACCCCCGGGACGAGCTCGGCGTCGGTGATCGCGCCCACCGACTGAAAATGCTCGGAATTCATCGCCCACGACGGCGTCAGCACGGCGGCGATCGGCACACCGTGAGCCTGCCCCGCGGCCACCAGATCCTTCATGGACTGTCCGGCGAACAACGCCTGGACCAACTCGCTGATCTGCGGCCACGCGGCGAAGCGTGCGGCGATCACGTCGTATTTCGGGTCCTGGAAATCGTCCGGCTCGCCCAGCCAGCGCCGCAGGCCCCGCCATTGGCGCGGCGCCATCACGCACAGCCGGACGTAACCGTCTTTGCAGGGGTAGATCGGGTACGCGTCCTGGTTCTTCGGGCGCCCCCGCCACTGCCCGGTGCGGCGGATGCCGGCGGCGGCCTGTCCATGAGCACCGAATGCCGGGTCGAGCGACATGACCACGGCGTCGAAGCGCGAGAAGTCAATGTATTCGCCTGTGCCTGAACGCAATCGGTTGTAGTACGCCACAAGGGTTGCCCACGCCGCCTGGGCCGCGGCGGTGGCCGACGCAATACCGTCCGGGGGCAACACGGGGGTGCCGGTGGTGGGGCCTGAGCGTGACAGAGAGCCGCACATCGCGTACAACACCGGATCGGTGGCCCGCCACAGCGACCGCGGCCCCGTCGCGCCGAAGTCGGTGATCGAGAGCACCACCAGATGCGGGTGCTGGGCGGCCAGCTCCTCCACCGAGGTGCCGAAGGTGGGCGCCTCCCCATAGAAGCCGTCGTCGACGACGATGTCGGCCTGGGCGGCCAGGTCGAGGAACACGCCGCAGTCGTCCTCGTCGAAAGGGTCCAGTACGACGCTGCGCTTGTTCGCGTTGTGCACGGCAAACGGGATGCTCGCACCGGCCAGCGTAGGCCGCGCATCGCGTGCGGGGCTTCCGGTAGGGGGTTCGACCTTGAGCACGTCGGCGCCCAGGTCGGCTAACAGGCGCGTCACCGCGTCGCCGTTGCCGCTCGACAAGTCGAGGACGCGCACGGCGTCGAGCAACCCGTCGGACATCAGCACACCGTACCCGCCGGTGTGGACGGTCGCCTCACCAGCCAAAAAGCCAACCAGGCAAGCTGATTGGGTGGGCGAACTCTCGGTCGGCTATCGTCACAGGCCGATCGGCGAGGCCACGGGCGAAACGATCCGACGGAGGCATCTGATATATGAGCGCGCACTTGACCTACATCGAGGCGGTGGTGGTCGGCGCGTTCCAGGGCGTCACCGAGCTGTTCCCGGTTTCCAGCCTCGGGCATGCGGTGTTGGTGCCCGCGGTGGTCGGCGGCCGGTGGGCCGAGGACCTGAGCGTCTCGGCCCCCGAATCGCCCTACCTGGCGTTCATCGTCGGCCTGCATGTGGCCACCGCCGCCGCGTTGCTGGTGTTCTTCTGGCGGGACTGGCTGCGCATCGTGGCCGGATTTGTGTCGTCCTTGCGGCATCGCCGGATCAACACCCCCGATGAGCGGCTCGCCTGGCTCATCGTGGGGGCCACCATTCCGGTCGGGCTGGCGGGGCTGGTCCTGGAAAAGACGTTCCGCACCACACTCGGCAAGCCCATCCCGGCGGCGATTTTCCTGCTGCTCAACGGCATCGCGCTTTACGCGGGCGAAGTGCTTCGCCGGCGCGTCGCGCCCGCGCCCGACCACGAGCAGCCGGTCGGCGAACAACCTGCCCATACCGGCGAGGCCGTCGACAACCGCCTGGCTCAACTGCCCCTGCGCCGCGGCATCCTGATCGGCGCCGCACAGATCCTGGCGCTGCTCCCCGGCATCAGCCGTTCGGGCATCACCATGGTGGCGGGCCTGTGGCGCGGCTTGTCCCACGAGGATGCCGCCCGGTTCTCCTTCTTGTTGGCGACGCCGATCATCCTGGCCGCCGGCGTGTACAAGATCCCGGAGTTGTTCGGACCCCAAGCGACCGGAATAGGCGGCCAGGTACTGGCCGGGAGCATCGCCTCCTTCGTATGCGCCTACCTCGCCGTGCGGTTTCTGACGCAGTACTTCCAAACCCGCACCCTCACACCGTTTGCCATCTACTGCGCCCTGGCCGGCGGCGCCAGCCTGGTGTGGCTCGCCATCCGCTGAGGCGATGAACGACTACTGGCCCTAGGCTGCCCGTAGCCTGGCCGGAGGCACGAAGTAACCGACGAGTCGAGGCAACGCACATGAGCCGCTCCCCATCTGAAGGCCTCGGACCGCGCCAGGAGTCGGTGTGGGACTATCCGCGCCCACCCCGCGTCGAGCCGTTCACCGGTCGCATCACCGTCGAGTTGGGCGGAGTAGTCATCGCATCAACCCGTCGCGCCTGGCGGGTGCTGGAGACCAGTCATCCGCCGACCTATTACCTCCCACGCGACGCGTTTGCCGACGGGGCCCTGCGGAAGACGTCCGGCGGCTCTTGGTGTGAATGGAAAGGCCGGGCAACCTATTACGACCTGATCGGCGGCGGGGTCGTCGCCCGGAAATCCGCTTGGAGCTATCTGAGTCCGACGCCCGGATTCGAAGCCATCGCCGGGGCGGTCGCGGTGATGGCCGCCAACGTCGACCGTTGCACGGTCAACGGAGAGGTGGTCGTGCCCCAACCCGGCGGCTTCTACGGTGGCTGGATCACCAGCTGGGTGACCGGCCCGTTCAAAGGCGTTCCCGGCTCGACGGGTTGGTGATGGCGCCGCTACACCGGTTCAATCCGGTAACGAACCAAGCGCCGCGTGTCATTGCCGAAAACCGCTGGGCGGCAAGCCCCGTCGGGCCGCCACCCGCCGCACTCGTAGAATCGTCGAGCCTCGGTGTTGCCCTCCAGGGCCCAGAGCACGGCGCCGTCCACACCGAGACGCCGCAGCCGCTCACGGGCGGCCGTCATGAGCGAGATCCCCACCCCCGCACCCAGGTACGCCGGGTCGACATACAGCGCCATCAGCTCACCGAAGTTCGGTAGGTCGCTTTCGCGGCACAGGCCCGTGGTGGCGAAGCCGCGGATCGCCGACCCCTCCACCGCGACCAAGGTGGACGGCATCCGCAATCCCACGCGGCCGAAGGTGTAGCGGTCGGCCAACGCCTCCGGGGTGAGACTGTCCAGGTAGTCCTGAGCGATGAGCCCCGGGAAGGCCGACCGCCAAGAGCGCACATGCAAACAGGCCACTTCGTAGGCGTCCGCCGGGACCGCCGCCCGCACCGGGGTCATCGTTGCAGTATTCGACGATCTGGGGTCAGATTGCCTAGTTGACACCCGTCAAGACTTCCGGAGGGTACGAAAATGGCAGACACGGCGTCCGTTGGGCTGAAGGTCCGCGGCAAGGTAATCGTGATCACCGGTGGCGCCCGGGGCATCGGGTTGGCCACCGCGACCGCGTTACACAATCTGGGCGCCAAAGTGGCCATCGGTGACATCGACGAAGTGCGGGTGAAGGAATCCGGGGCCGCGCTGGGCCTGGACGTGTACGGCAAGCTCGACGTCACCGACCCGCACTCGTTCGCGGACTTCCTGGACGAGGTCGAGCGCCAACTCGGCCCGATCGACGTGCTGGTCAACAACGCCGGCATCATGCCGCTCGGCCGGATGGTCGACGAGCCGGACGCCGTCACCCGGCGCGTCCTCGACATCAATGTCTACGGCGTCATCCTGGGCAGCAAGCTGGCCGCCCAGCGCATGATCCCCCGCCGATCCGGACACGTCATCAACGTCGCGTCGCTCGCCGGGGAAACCTACATCGCCGGGGCGGCCACCTACTGCGCCAGCAAGCACGCGGTGATCGGCTTCACCGATACCGCCCGGCTCGAATGCCGAACGGCGGGCGTGAAGTTCTCGGTCGTCATGCCGACGTTCGTGAACACCGAGTTGATCGCCGGCACCTCGGGGGCCAAGGGGATCAAGAACGCCGAACCGGCCGACATCGCGGAGGCGATCGTCAAATTGGTGGCGCATCCCCGCCCGCGGGTGCGGGTGACGAAGGCGGCCGGCGCCATCATCGCGTCGCAGAAGTTCATGCCGCGCGCGCTGTCGGAGGGGCTGAACCGCGCGCTCGGCGGCGAGCACGTCTTCACCGACCACGTCGACGCGGAGAAGCGCAAGGCCTACGAGTCGCGCGCTCGCGGCGAAGAGTAGTCGGCGATCGCGAGCGCGGCGGAGCCGGGCGAAGCGGGTCGCCGCCATCAGGAGTAGTCGGCGATCGCGAGCGCGGCGGAGCCGGGCGAAGCGGGTCGCCGCCAGCAGGACGGAGCACCGCATCGGGCGCCGTTCACCGCGGGCGCGGACAATCGGCGGGGTGAGCCTAGAAACCCAGACAACCGCTCCCCTTGCCGACGACGAACTCGACCTGATCAACGCATACTGGCGCGCCGCCAACTATCTGTCGGTCGGACAGATCTATCTGCTGGACAACCCGCTGCTGAGCGAACCGCTGTCGCCCGAGCACGTCAAACCGCGGCTGCTGGGCCACTGGGGCACCACCCCGGCGCTGAACCTGATCTATGCGCACCTGAACCGAATCATCCGCGACCGCGACTCCAGCGTCATCTACGTCACCGGGCCCGGGCACGGCGGCCCCGCGCTGGTCGCCAACGCGTATCTCGAAGGCACCTACAGCGAGGTGTACACCGCCATCGAGGAGGACGCCGAAGGACTGCGAAAGCTGTTCCGGCAGTTCTCTTTTCCCGGCGGCATCCCCAGCCACGTCGCCGCCCAGACGCCCGGCTCCATCCACGAGGGCGGTGAACTCGGCTATGCGCTGGTGCACGCCTACGGCGCGGCCTTCGACAACCCCGATCTGGTTGTGGCCTGTGTGATCGGCGACGGCGAGGCCGAGACCGGGCCGCTGGCCGCCAGCTGGCACTCCAACAAATTCCTCAACCCGGTCACCGACGGCGCGGTCCTGCCCATCCTGCAGCTCAACGGCTACAAGATCGCCAACCCGACCGTGCTCGCGCGCATCCCCCACGCCGAACTCGAGGCACTGCTGCGCGGCTACGGTTACCGGCCCATCACGGTCGCCGGTGACGACCCGGCCAACGTGCACCAGCAGCTGGCGGCCGCGTTCGACGACGCCTTCGACGACATCGCGGCCATCCAAAGCGCCGCCCGCAACGGCAACGCGATGCAGCGGCCCGTCTGGCCGATGATCGTGCTGCGCACGCCCAAGGGCTGGACCGGTCCGAAGGTGGTGGACGGCAAGAAGGTCGAGGGCACCTGGCGAGCCCATCAGGTCCCGCTGGCCGAGACGCACGACAATCCCCAGCACCGCGCGGAGCTCGAGGAGTGGCTGCGCAGCTACCGGCCTGAGGAGCTTTTCGACGCCGACGGCAAGCTGCGCGCCGAGCTGCGAGCGCTGGCGCCCCTCGGCGACCGCCGGATGAGCGCCAACCCACACGCCAACGGCGGCCTGCTGCTGCACGACCTGGACCTGCCGGACTTCCGCGACTACGCGGTCACGGTGTCGCGGCCGGCGGTGGTGACGCACGAGGCGACCCGGGTGCTGGGCACGTTCCTGCGGGACGTGATCGCCCGCAACTCCGACCGGTTCCGCCTGATGGGCCCGGACGAAACGGCCTCCAACCGGCTGGACGCCGTCTACGGGGCGACGGCCAAGGTCTGGCTCTCCGAGCTCGGGCCCGACGACGAGAACCTCGCCGCCGACGGGCGGGTGATGGAGGTGCTCTCCGAGCACCTGTGCCAGGGCTGGCTGGAGGGCTACCTGCTGACCGGTCGGCACGGCCTGTTCAACTGCTACGAGGCGTTCGTCCACATCGTCGACTCGATGCTCAACCAGCACGCCAAGTGGCTCGCCACCAGCCTCGAGCTGCCGTGGCGGCGGCCGATCGCGTCGCTGAACTACCTGCTGTCCTCGCACGTGTGGCGCCAGGACCACAACGGCGCGTCACACCAAGACCCCGGCTTCATCGACCTGGTGGCCAACAAGCGGGCCGAACTGACCCGGGTGTACCTGCCACCGGACGGCAACACGCTGCTGTCGGTGGCGGACCACTGCCTGCGCAGCCGCGACTACATCAACGTCATCGTCGCCGGCAAGCAGCCGGCGCTGGCCTACCTGGACATGGATCAGGCCATCGCGCACTGCGCGCGCGGCGTGGGCATCTGGCCGTGGGCGAGCACCGCCAGCGGTGAACCCGACGTGGTGCTGGCCTGCGCCGGGGACATCCCGACGCTGGAGACGCTGGCCGCCGCCGACATCCTGCGCCGCGAACTGCCGGAGTTGGCGGTCCGGGTGGTCAACGTGGTCGACCTGATGCGGCTGCAGCCGGATTCCGAGCACCCGCACGGCCTGCCGGACAAGGAGTTCGACGCGCTGTTCACCCGCGACAAGCCGGTCATCTTCGCCTACCACGGCTACCCCTGGCTGATTCACCGGCTCACCTACCGCCGCACCAACCACCCGCACATCCACGTGCGCGGGTTCAAGGAGCGGGGCACCACCACGACGCCGTTCGACATGGTGATGTTGAACGATCTGGACCGCTTCCATTTGGTGATGGACGTCATCGACCGGGTCGACGGGCTGGCCAGCCGGGCGGCCGAGCTGCGCCAGCGGATGGTCGACGCCCGGCTCGCCGCGCGCATCTACACCCGTGAGCACGGCGAGGATGACCCGCGGATCGCCGGCTGGACCTGGGAGCGAGACGACCGATCAGGCGGGCAGTCCTGACGCCGAGATTGCCGCCGCGGCTGCGCTTGGGGCGCCACCGCGACCGTGACGGCAATCTCGTTGGGCCGTCCCGGCGGGGGCCATCGGTAAGCTGGATGAATGCTTGACGCCGCCGAGACGCCCGACATTCACCATCCGGTGATCTCGCAGCTCTCGGCGCTGCACCGGGTTCGCATCCACCTCGACATCGCCGTCGTCGTCGCCGTCTTGGTGCTGACCAACCTGGTCGCGCACTTCACCACCCCGTGGGCCGGCATCGCCGTCGTCCCCGCCGCCGCCGTCGGCCTGGTGTTCCTGATGCGCGCCAACGGTCTGGACTGGTCCGATCTGGGCTTGGGACGCGAACACTGGAAGTCGGGGCTGGGCTATGCGGTGGCCGCGGTGCTGGTTGTGGCCGCGGTGATCGCCGTGGGGGTGCTGCTCCCCATGACCCGGCCGATGTTCCTGAACCACCGCTACGCGACGGTCTCCGGCGCCCTGATCGCCTCGATGGTCATCATCCCGCTGCAGACCGTGATCCCGGAGGAGCTGGCGTTCCGCGGCGTGCTGCACGGCACGCTGCATCGGGCGTGGGGGTTCCGCGGCGTCGCGCTGGCGGGATCGTTGCTTTTCGGGCTGTGGCACGTCGCGACGTCGCTCGGGCTTACCAGCAGCAACGTCGGCTTCACCCGCATTCTCGGCGGCGGCGTCGTCGGGATGGTGGCCGGGGTGACCGGCGCCGTGCTGGCCACCGGAGCGGCGGGATTCGTCTTCAGCTGGCTACGTCGTCGCAGCGGCAGCCTGATCGCGCCGATCGCGCTGCACTGGTCGCTGAACGGACTCGGGGCACTGGCCGCCGCCCTGGTCTGGCACCTGACTGCCTGAGGCCGGTCACACCAGCAGCACCGCCGCGCCCGCGATCCGGCCCGCGCTGAGATCGCCCAGCGCGCGATCCGCCTGGCTCAGCGGATACTCCGGCGTGGTCACCTCGATATGGTGTTCGCCCGCGAAGTCGAGGAACGCCCGCGCGTCGGCCCGCGTGTTGGACGTGACCGAGCGAACCTGGCGTTCCTGGAACAGATGACGCTGGTAGTTGAGCGGCGGGATATCGGACAGGTGGATGCCGGCGATCGCCAACGTGCCGCCGCGGTCCAACGCTTCCAGCGCGGGCAGCACCAGGTCACCGACCGGTGCGAACAGGATCGCCGCATCCAGCGGCACCGGTGGCGGGTCGGCCGCGCCCTGCGCCGACGCCGCGCCGAGCTGCATCGCCAGTTCGCGCGCCTCGGCTCCCCGCGTCATCACGTGCACCTCGGCGCCCTGCGCCAACGCGACCTGCGCGGTGATGTGGGCGCTGCCGCCGAACCCATACAGACCCAGCCGTCCGCCCGGTGGCAGATCGGCGCGCAGCAGGGAGCGATAGCCGATGATGCCGGCGCACAGCAACGGCGCCAACTCGCTGTCGCTGTAACCGCCCGGCAGTCGGTGCGCGAAAGCGGCTGGAACAGTGGCGAATTCGGCGTAGCCGCCGTCGGCGTCCCAGCCGGTGTAGCGAGATTCAGGGCAGAGGTTCTCGTCGCCGCGGCGGCAGTACTTGCACACGCCGCAGGTGTGGCGCAGCCAGGCGATCCCCACCCGGTCTCCCACCCGAAATTCGTCGCCCGCCTCCGGGCCGACCTCGACGACTTCGCCCACCACCTCGTGGCCGGGCGTGACGTGGTCGCGGTGTACGGGCAGGTCGCCCTCGGTGACGTGCAGGTCGGTGCGGCACACCCCGCAGGCCCGCACGGCGACCAGCAACTCCGCCGGCCCGGGGCTCGGCACGTCGGCGGTGATTTGCTCCAGCGGGCCGGTATCCATCGGACCGGGCCGGCGCACCCGCCACGCGCGCATGGTCGTGGTGGTTAGCTGTGGAACCATTCGTCCATCATGCCGCTAACCACCACGGCCGCAACGTGCTAACTGATCAGGTCCGCCGCACCATGCCGACGATCCAGAGCAGGATCAGCGACCCGAGCAGCGCGGTGAGGAAGGTGAAGATCAGGCCACCACCCGCGGTGTTGACGAAGAAGCTCAGGATGAAGCCGCCGATCAAGGCGCCGATGATGCCGATCACGATGTCCATCAGGATGCCGGCGCCACTGCCCCTGATGATCCTGCTGGCGAGCGCACCCGCCAGACCACCGATGATGATGTATCCAATGATGCCGACGCTGGTGAACGTTGTTGAGCGGGCCAGATATTCGGTAGCTGCCATGACGTCCATGCGGGTCTCCTTGCAATCGCTGGCAAAGCCCAGCGAGTTGCTGGGCCATCATCTCGGTATACCCGCTTTGCGTAACGGAATAGGTTCCGTTTCGGAGACGGTTGGCGCATCATCCTGACGCGCCGATCGCACGTCAGGTCGATTGCGTCCGCTGTGGCGCCGGCGCTGGGGCGGGGCTGACCTCTCCCGCCGCCGCCGGCGCCGGAGCCGGTGAGGGCGCCGGTGCTCCTGGAGCCGGAGCGGGTGCCGGGGCCGCCGGCGCCGCGGGCGCGGGTTGGGCGCCCGGGGCCGGCTGGGCACCAGCGGCCGGCGCGGGCGGGCCCGCCCAGGGCTGGATGGACTCGGCCAGCGCCTTGGCCGCGCCCTTGTCGACCGGGTCGTTTGCCGTGCCGAGCCACACCACGAACCAGCGTTGCGGCGGTCCGCCGTTCGGCGTGTTCGCTGCGGGCAGCCCGACGACGCCGGTCCAAATCTGGCCATTGGGCTTGGAGGCGTCGCTGAACTTGACCTCGTAGTACGACGCGCTGCCGGTGACGCCATTGGCCCCGGTGAGCGGGGTGCTTTCCTGGTTGATTCGGGTGCCCGGATACGGCAGGAAGAACTCACCCATGTCCGAGCCCAGCCGCACCGCGGCCTTGGAGTTGTTGGCTTCGGCACTGGCGTAAAGCTTTTGGTCCAGGCGGCCCATCACGATGCGGGTGTCGTTGGCCACCGGCGGCGGCTGGTCGGGCAGCGGCGGCTGCCCCGTCGTCTTGCTCAGCAGCGCCGAGCCATAGTCGAGGTGAGACGCGTCCGACTCCACCCAGCCGGGGGGAAGGACGTAGCTGAAGCCACCCACGGCGTTGGCGATCCGCCCGGCGTTGGGGTCAGCCGGCGGAGGTGGCGGCGCGTTCGGATCGACGGGCGGCGGTGGCGGCGGCACGGGCGCGTTGGGATCGACCGGCGCCGGAGGAGCGCCGGGCGCCGCAGCGGCCGGCGGCGGAGTGGTTGCGGGAGCGGCCGGGGCGGCCGCCGGAGGTGGGGCGGTCGTCGTCGCCGGCGGGACCGGAGTCGGGACTTCCGGATCGGCGTACGAGGTCGCCGGCAAAGCGAGCGTGACGGCGCTGGCACTGGTCACCGTGGCTATCGCCAGCGTCGCCCACAGACCTTTGCGACGCGTCGAGTTGGGTTCCACCTGGTCCATGGCGACGAACCTACCGTGTTACCGCTGTGACGCAAGGAGCCTTGCGGACAATTGCGATGCCGTTTTGCCGATGTTGCCGATGTGCAACCCGCAGCGCGGCCAGGCGCTCAATTGCCCGCTTCACCGCGCGCCGGATACAACGCCACCTCATGGGCTTTGACGGAGAACCACACCTGCTCCCCGGGTGCCAGCCGCAGCTCGGAGGCGGCGTCGACGGTGATCTCCGCGGCCAGCCCGGGGGCACCATCGGGTTGCTGCCCGCCGCGCACCAGCACCGCCGACCCGCGAATGTCCATCTCCGCCACCGTCACCTCGACCGTGTTGCGCGGGCTACCGTGTGGCCGCTCCCGATAAACCGCCACCGCCGCGGGCGGGAAGACCGCGATCGCGTTCCGTCCCTCAGCAAGCTCGTCGCCGCCCTCGAGGCTGGGGACCGCGTGCCAGCGGGTGCCCGAGCGCGCGTGCAGCGAGCCGTCCGGGCCGACCGTCCCGTTGACCAGGTTGATGCCGGCGATGCGCGCCCCGAAGTGGCTGCGCGGCGCCGTCAGCACGTCGGAGACCGGGCCGATCTCGGAGATTTTGCCGGCTTCCAGCACCAGCACCCGGTCGGCCAGGGTGAACACGTCGAGCAGGTCGTGCGTGATCAGCACGACCGCGCAGCCGGTGCGGCCGACCACGCCGCGCAACACCGCGCGGATCCCCGCGGCCGCGGCGACGTCGAGACCCGTCAGCGGCTCGTCGAGCAGTAACACGTCGGGCTCGGCGGCCAGCGCGCGCGCGATCGCCACCCGCTGGGCCTGACCGCCGGACAGCTGGCGCGCCTTCCGGTCGGCCAGCGGCTCGGCGTCCACCTCGCGCAGCCAGCGCAGCGCCGTCGCCTTCTCCGCTGCCCGGGCTGGGCGCAGCCGGCCACGACGGCTGCGCGGCCCGAACGCCACGTTGGCGGCAACGCTCATGTGCGGGAACAACAGCGGGTCCTGCAACAGCAGGCCGACGCGGCGGTCGTGGGTTGTCACGTCCACCCCGGCCTCGGTGTCGGTCAGCACCCGGTCCCCCAACCGGACCCACCCGCGATCCGGGCGAATCAGCCCCGCGATGACGTGCAGCGCGGTCGACTTGCCCGCGCCGTTCGGTCCGAGGACCGCCAGCACTTCGCCCGCCGAGACGGAGAACTCGACGTCCAGCGGGCGATCCGCCACGACGGCGCGCAGCTGCAGGTCACTCACGGTTGCCTCGCTTCGGCGCCGGTCAGACGGCGCGCGCCCAACCCCAGCACCACTACCGCCGCCACGGCGACCAACAGGATCGACAACGCCACCGCCGAGTCGGCGTCGGTCACCCGCTGCAGGTAGATCTCCAGCGGCAGCGTGCGGGTGACTCCTTGGCGCGACCCGGCGAACGTCAGAGTCGCGCCGAACTCCCCCAGCGAGCGGGCGAACGCCAGCACCGTCCCCGACATCAGGCCCGGCAGCAGCAGCGGGAGGGTGACTCGCCACCAGACGGTGCTGGGACGCGCCCCAAGGGTCGCCGCCACGACCTCGAAGTCGGCGCCGGCGGTGCGCGCCGCGCCCTCCAGGGAAATCACCAGGAACGGCAGCGAGACGAACGTCTGCGCCAACACCACCGCGGTGGTGCTGAACGCGATGCTGATGCCGGCGGCTTCGAGGTACCGGCCGAGCAATCCGAGCCGCCCGAACGCGTAGAGCAGCGCGATCCCACCCACCACCGGCGGCAGCACCAACGGCAGCAGGATCAACGGCCGCATCAGCCGGACCGGCCGCGCCGTGCTGCGGGCCAGCACCAACGCCATCGGCACGCCGACCAGCACGCACAGCAGGGTGCTGGCCGCGGCGGTCTTGAGGCTGAGCAGCAGGGCCGTCCGTGACGACGGGCTCGTGATCAACGACCAGAAGTTCGGCCAGTCGACTTTGATCGCGATGGCCAGCAACGGCAGCACCACGAACGCGGTCCCCACCGCGGCGGGGAGGTACACCCACCGAGGCAGGTGCGTGCGAGGCTCTCTAATACGTGCCTCCTTAAACCTGGCCGGAGATCTACCCCGGCTCAACCTAGCGCTGGGCGTGTTGGGAAACGGCCAGCGTGCGGCAGTTCCGCCGGGTGCACGCGTCAGGGCTTGACAAAGCCGTACTGGGCCAGGATGTTCTGACCGGTGCCGCCGGTCACTATGGCCAGGAACCGTTGGGCCAACACCGGTTGCGGGGCGTTCTTCAGGACGGCGATCGGATAGACGTTCACCGCGCCGGCGGCCTCGGGAAAGTTGACGGGGGTCACCTTGTCCCCGGCGCTGTGCGCATCGGTCACGTACACCAGCCCGGCATCCGCCTGGCCTGTGGTGACCTTGTTGAGGACGTCCGTCACGCTCGGTTCCTCGCTCACCGGGTTGAGGTGGACGCCGGTGCGGTCTTCGACCCGCTGGGTCGCCGATCCGCACGGGACCGGCTTCTGGCAGATCACCACGCCCAGCCCCGGCCGCGCGAGGTCGGCGAATGAGCCGACCTTCTTGGGGTTGCCGGGCGCGGTGACGATCACCAGCGTGTTCGAGGCGAAGTTTTTCGGCTCACCCGACACCAGTCCGGCCTTGGCGACGGTGTCCATCTGTGCGGTGTCCGCCGACGCGAAGACGTCGGCGGTCGCGCCCTGCGTCAACTGGGTGGCCAGTTCGGAGGATCCCGCGAAGTCGAATTCGACGTTGCTGCCCGCGTTTTGGGTCTTGAACTGCGCGCTGATCTGAGTGAACGCGGGCTTGAGCGAGGCGGCGGCGAACACCACCAGCCTTCCCGACCCCTGCGGGGACGGTTTCGAACCGCACCCGGCCAGGCCCGCCGCCAGGACCATCGACACCACGCCGGCCACAATCCCGATCCGCCGCATGCGTGCACCCTAACCCGCCGAGGATGCGGCCCGCTTGCGGGGCTAACGTCGCAAAAAAGTGTCCGCCGAGTAGTTATGCAAATGATCCGCGCGTCGCAGCGTCAACAATTTCGCCGACTAGCTACTGTCCAGTAACATCTAGGCAGATCGATGCCATAACGCGCTGAGATCCCAGGCAAATCCCCCGGCGTCCTGTGGATGGCCACACGGAACTGCCCGGGTCTGGGTTCAACGTTGAACACGAGGAGGTCATGGCAGTGGAGGTGCTGGTCACCGGTGGAGACACCGAACTGGGGCGCACAGTGGCCGAAGGCTTCCGCGATGCCGGTCACAAGGTGACCCTCGTGGGTGCGCGGCGCAGCGACCTGGAGGTCGCCGCCAAGGAATTGGACGTGGACGCGATCGTCTGCGACACCACCGACCCGGCAAGCCTGACCGAGGCCCGCGCCTCGTTCCCCCATCATCTGGACACCATCGTCAACGTACCGGCGCCCTCCTGGGAAGCCGGCGACCCGCGCACCTACTCGATCGCCGACACGGCCACTGCATGGCGGAATGCGTTGGACGCAACTGTGCTCTCGGCGGTATTGACGGTGCAGACCGTCGGTGATCATCTGCGCTCGGGTGGCTCCATCATCAGCGTGGTGCCCGAGAACCCGCCGGCCGGAAGCGTTGACGCCGCCATCAAAGCGACCCTGTCGAATTGGGTCGCGGGCCAGGCGGGCATCTTCGGCACCCGAGGGATCACGGTCAACGCCGTGGCCAGCGGGCGCAGCGCCCAGCCCGGCTACGACGGTCTCTCCCGCACGCCGCCGTCGGTCGCCGGCGAGGTGGCCCGATTGGCGCTGTTCCTGACCACCCCGGCGGCCCGCCACATCACCGGCCAGACGCTGCACGTCAGCCACGGCGCGCTCACCCAATTCGGCTGAGGGCGTAATCCCCCGCCGAGCGGTATCGTCGCGCCCGGCGCCGCACTACGGTAGATCGCGTGGCTATTCGACTCGGTCTGCAGATACCCAACTTCTCCTACGGCACCGGGGTGGAGCAACTCTTCCCCACTGTTCTGGCTCAGGCCCGCGAGGCCGAATCGGCTGGTTTCGACTCGGTTTTCGTAATGGACCACTTCTACCAACTCCCCATGCTGGGCGATCCCGACCAGCCGATGCTGGAGGCCTACACCGCCCTGGGGGCGCTGGCCACCGCCACCGAACGAGTTCGGTTGGGCACCTTGGTAACCGGCAACACCTACCGCAGCCCCTCGCTACTGGCGAAGATCATCACCACCCTCGACGTGGTGAGCCAGGGCCGCGCGATCCTGGGCATCGGTACCGGGTGGTTCGAACTCGAACACGACCAGCTGGGCTTCGAATTCGGCACCTTCACCGACAGGTTCAACCGGCTCGAGGAAGCGCTGCAGATCATCCTGCCGATGATCAAGGGCGAGCGGCCAACCTTCTCGGGCAACTGGTACCAGGTCCGCGAGGCCATGGCGAATCCGCGCTTCCGCGAACACATTCCGCTGATGATCGGCGGTAGCGGCGAGAAGAAGACGATCCCGCTGGCCGCGCGCCACTTCGATCACCTCAACGTGATCGCCGGATTCGACGAGCTGCCAGGCAAATTGGAGGTTGTGCGGCGGCGGTGCGAGGAGATCGGCCGGGACCCGGCGACGCTGGAAACCAGCACCCTGACCACCGTGCTGATCGACGAGAACGCGAAGGCCGACCAGGTTCCCGCCGAGATGACGCAGCGCATGGTGGTCGGCGGCCCGGACTCGGTCGCCGACCAGATCAAGACCAAAGTGGTGGACGCCGGCATCGACGGCGTGATCATCAACCTGCCCTTCTACACCCCCGGCGTGATCAGCGCGGTGGGAGAAGCGCTGCGCCCGGTCGTCGGCCTGTAGCCGCCGACGCCGCTCATGTGGGGTCGCGGATTGGTGCCGCCGCGGTAATACTCCATGTAGCAGCGTTTACCTGTGCCACAACGGCGCAGCGCAGAAGTAAGGGGCCGGGACGGCCATGAAGAAACGAGCCCTGGCGGCGGTCGCGGCCGGCGTAGCGTTCGCCGCGCCGCCGATCGCCCATGCGGACAACAACTGGATCGCCATGGCGATCTCGGACTCCACCGGCCACATCAACATCGCCGACGGAGCGGCCAGCCAGGGCGCGGCCGAGAAGGCGGTGATGGAGTCGTGCCGCAAGAGCATCAGCGACTGCCGGCTGCTGGCCAGCGGGCAGGGCGGGTGCGTGGCACTCGTCTTGAATGCGGCCAAATCCCGATACTTCGGCGGCTGGGGTCCGACCCGCGAAGAAGCCGAAGCCCAGGCGCTCGAGCGTGCCCCCGGCGGAACGATCCAGGCAGGCCACGACCACTGTGCGGGCGAGGGCTCCAGCCAGTGATGCCGGCTTCGTGCAATAGCTGATAACTGCGCCACAGTGCCCGATGCCCACCAGGCACTTCGGCCCGCACACCGTTAGTGTTGCAAACAACACATGGGTATCAACTAGGTTTCCGGGTATCCGCCTGACTAGCGTTGTGGCTAACTGCAGTCGCGTGTCCAAAAGCCCCCGTCAGGAGCAGCGGAAACATGATCCCCCCACCGGAAACCACAGCTGGAACCGAACGTCGCCACCAGGTCGTCATCATCGGTTCGGGATTCGGTGGGCTGAACGCGGCAAAGAAACTCAAGCACGCCGATGTCGACATCAAACTGATCGCGCGCACCACGCACCACCTGTTCCAGCCGTTGCTGTACCAGGTGGCGACGGGCATCGTCTCCGAAGGCGACATCGCCCCGCCCACCCGGGTCGTCCTGCGCCGGCAGCGCAACGTTCAGGTGCTGCTCGGTGACGTCACGCACGTCGATCTTGCCGGCAAGTACGTCGTATCCGATTTGCTCGGCCACACCTACGAAACCCCTTACGACAGCCTGATTATCGCCGCGGGCGCCGGACAGTCGTACTTCGGCAACGACCACTTCGCCGAATTCGCGCCCGGCATGAAGTCGATCGACGACGCACTGGAGGTGCGCGGCCGGATCCTCAGCGCGTTCGAACAAGCCGAACGGTCGCGTGATCCGGAACGACGCGCCAAGCTGCTGACGTTCACCGTCATCGGCGCCGGACCCACCGGCGTCGAAATGGCCGGGCAGATCGCGGAATTGGCGGCCCACACGCTGAAGGGCTCGTTCCGCGGCATCGACTCCACCAAGGCGCGAGTAATCCTGCTCGACGCGGCCCCCGCCGTATTGCCGCCCTTCGGCGACAAACTGGGCGCGCGGGCGCGCGCCCGGCTGGAGAAGATGGGTGTCGAGATCCAGTTGGGCGCGATGGTCACCGATGTCGACCGCAACGGCATCACGGTCAAAGACTCCGACGGCACCATCCGGCGCATCGAGTCCGCCTGCAAGGTGTGGTCCGCGGGCGTGCAGGCCAGCGGGCTGGGCCGAGACCTTGCCGAGCAGTCGTCGGTGGAACTCGACCGCGCCGGGCGGGTCAAGGTGCTGCCCGACCTGTCGGTCCCGGGCCACCCGAACGTGTTCGTGATCGGTGACATGGCCGCCGTCGAAGGCGTTCCGGGCGTGGCTCAGGGCGCGATTCAGGGCGCCAAGTACGTCGCCGGCATGATCAAAGCCGAACTGGGCGGCGCCAATCCGGCAGAGCGCGAACCGTTCCAGTACTTCGACAAGGGCTCCATGGCCACCGTTTCGCGGTTTTCCGCGGTGGCCAAGGTCGGCCCGCTGGAGTTCAGCGGCTTCATCGCCTGGCTGATGTGGCTGGTGCTGCACCTGGTTTACCTGGTCGGGTTCAAGACCAAGGTCAGCACGCTGCTGTCGTGGACGGTGACGTTCCTGAGCACGCGGCGCGGCCAGCTGACCATCACCGAGCAACAGGCCTTCGCCCGCACCCGCATCGAACAGCTGGCGGTGCTCGCCGCGGAGGCGAAGCGCCCTGCGGCCGCCAGGCGGGCTAGCTAACCGGTCGGCCCACCACGTACTGGCGTCGAATCGCGGTATTCGCGAAAGCCATTGCAGGATAGCGCAATTGGTGAATACCGGTTCGCTACGCCTCGAGGTTCTGCAGCCGCACCTGGCCGCGGGCGACCACCCGGTCGTCGGCGTCGGTGATGGTGACCAGCCACAACTGTTGGCGCCGGCCGCGGTGGATCGGCTCGGCGGCGCCGTACACCATCCCCGATCCGATGGAACGCAGAAAGTCCGTGTTGTTGTTGACTCCCACGACATTCCCGCCGCCGCGGGTGGCGAGCCAGGTGTAGGCCGCGACGCTGGCCATGCTTTCGATGATCGAGCAGTAGACACCGCCGTGCACGAGGCCCATCGGCTGCAGCAGTTTGGGGGTGACCTCGAGCTGGGCGCGGGCGCCGTCGGGGCTGAGTTCGGTGAATTGCAGCCCGATCTCCTGATCGAAGGGCGCGGTGAAATCCGGCGGCAAGGTCGTTTCCGGAGGCTGAGGCACGTTCTGTGTCTACACCATCGGTCGATGTCGGCGCTCGCGGCGGGACGGGCGCCCAAGAAACGGCTGAGCCCCGTGCCGCTGGGACACGGGGCTCGCCGATCGAGGCGACCGGGGGTCACTGCAGCCCTCAGGACTCGCCGCGGTCGTCGTTCGCTCGACTCGGTTAGCATAGGCAAGGCTGTCCTAATTTCGCAAGCACCAATTCGGCCGGCCGTGGGAAGCTTTGGGTACGACCGTCGGTAGTAACCCGGAGTAGGATGTTGCTCGACGCTCAGGAGAGAACGCACTATGGCGAAACTGACCCGGCTCGGGGATCTGGAACGCGCCGTGATGGACCACTTGTGGTCCGCGCCGGAACCGCAAACGGTCCGGCAGGTCCACGACGCGTTATCCGCGCGACGCGACCTTGCCTACACGACGATCATGACCGTCCTGCAACGGCTGGCCAAGAAGAATCTGGTCTCCCAGATCCGGGACGACCGCGCGCACCGATACGCACCCGTGCACGGCCGCGACGAGCTCGTCGCCGGCCTCATGGTCGACGCGCTGGCCCAGGCCGAGGATTCCGGCGGCCGGCAGGCCGCCCTGGTCCACTTCGTCGAGCGGGTGGGCGCCGATGAAGCGGACGCCCTGCGGCGAGCGCTCGCCGAACTGGAAGCCAATCAACGCAACAACTCGCCATCCGCTGGCGCGTTGACGGAGGACTGAGGGAGACTGACAGCGTGTCCGCGCTGGCCTTCACCATCCTCGCGGTGCTGCTGGTCGGTCCGGTGCCGGCCTTGTTGGCACGCGCGAGCTGGCCGCTGCGCGCTCCCCGCGCCGCGATGGTGTTGTGGCAGGCCATCGCGCTGGCCGCGGTCCTCTCCGCATTCAGCGCCGGCATCGCGATCGCCACTCGGCTGCTCATGCCCGGTCCCGACGGCCGGCCCACCACCAGCATCGTCGGCGATGCCGGCCGGCTCGGATGGCCGCTGTGGGCGGCATACGTCGGCGTTTTTGCGCTGACCGTGCTGGTCGGCGCCCGATTGGTGGTCGCGGTGATGCGGGTGGCCATCGCCAACCGGCGACGGCGCGCCCACCACCGCATGGTGGTCGATCTGGTCGGCGTCGGCCACGACGCCGCGCTCCCCCAGCCCTGCGCCCACACGCGCGACCTTCGCGTCCTGGATGTTGCGCAGCCGCTGGCCTACTGCCTGCCCGGCGTGCGCAGCCGGGTGGTGGTCAGCGAGGGGGCGCTGAGCACGCTCGCCGATGCGGAAGTCGCGGCGATCCTCACCCACGAGCGGGCTCATCTGCGAGCCCGGCACGACCTGGTTCTCGAGGCATTCACCGCGGTGCACGCCGCGTTCCCGCGGCTGGTGCGCAGCGCGAACGCTCTCGGCGCGGTTCAACTGCTCGTCGAGCTACTCGCCGACGACGCCGCCGTGCGCGCGGCGGGGCGCGCTCCCCTGGCGCGGGCCCTGGTTGCCTGCGCGTCCGGGCGGGCGCCGTCGGGCGCGTTGGCCGCGGGCGGCCCCAGCACGGTGGTCCGCGTGCGCCGGCTGTGCGGCGATGGCAACAGCCTGGCGCTGTCGGCGGCCGCATACCTCGCGGCGGCGGCCGTGTTCGTGGTGCCCACCGTCGCATTGGCGGTCCCGTGGCTCACGGAATTGCGGCGCCTGTTCAACCTCTGAGGCGACGCCGGAGCCATCACCCCGGGCGGGCGCATGTCCGCTGTGCCACAGTGTGACGGAAAGCTTTTGGGCAAGGTTCTCCGACTGAGAGACGAGGCGAAGACATGGGTTCGTCGGATGCACAGACCGCGACCGCGCAAATCGGCGTCACCGGCCTGGCGGTAATGGGTTCGAACATCGCTCGCAATTTCGCGCGGCACGGTTACACGGTGGCGCTGCACAACCGGTCGGTCGCCAAGACCGACGCGCTGCTCAAAGAGCATGGTGACGAGGGCAAGTTCGTGCGGTCGGAGACCATTGCGGAGTTTCTGGACGCCTTGGAGAAGCCGCGGCGGGTGCTCATCATGGTCAAGGCCGGTGACCCCACCGACGCCGTCATCAACCAGCTCGCCGACGCCATGGAAGAAGGCGACATCATCATCGACGGCGGCAACGCCCTCTACACCGACACCATTCGCCGCGAGAAGGCGATGCGCGAACGGGGCCTGCACTTCGTCGGCGCCGGAATCTCGGGCGGGGAGGAAGGCGCGCTCAACGGCCCGTCGATCATGCCGGGCGGCCCCGCCGAGTCGTACAAGTCGCTGGGCCCGCTGCTCGAGGAGATCTCCGCGCACGTCGACGGCGTCCCGTGCTGCACCCACATCGGCCCGGACGGCGCCGGTCACTTCGTCAAGATGGTGCACAACGGCATCGAGTACTCCGACATGCAGCTGATCGGCGAGGCCTACCAGCTGCTGCGCGACGGGCTCGGCAAGACCGCCGACGAGATCGCGGATGTGTTCGACGAGTGGAACAAAGGCGACCTGGATAGCTTCCTGGTCGAAATCACCGCGCAGGTGCTGCGGCAGAAGGACGCCAAGACCGGCAAGCCGCTCGTCGACGTCATCCTCGACGAGGCCGAGCAGAAGGGCACCGGCCGCTGGACGGTGAAGTCGGCTTTGGACCTCGGCGTGCCGGTGACCGGCATCGCCGAGGCCGTATTCGCCCGCGCGCTGTCGGGTTCGGTGACGCAGCGCAAGGCCACCACCGGGCTGGCCTCGGGCGAGCTGGGAGCCAAGCCGGGAGATGCGCAGCAGTTCGTCGAGGACGTCCGTCAGGCCCTGTACGCGTCCAAGATCATCGCTTATGCGCAGGGCTTCAACCAGATTCAGGCCGGCAGCGCCGAATACGACTGGGGCGTCACCCCGGGCGATCTGGCCACCATCTGGCGCGGCGGCTGCATCATCCGGGCGAAGTTCCTCAACCGCATCAAAGACGCGTTCGACGAAGACCCCGACCTGCCCACGCTGATCGTCGCGCCCTACTTCCGCAGCGCGATCGAGGCCGCGATCGACGGCTGGCGCCGCGTCGTGGTGACCGCCACGCAGCTGGGCATCCCGATCCCGGGCTTCTCCTCGGCGCTGTCCTACTACGACGCCCTGCGCACCGAGCGGCTGCCCGCGGCGCTGACCCAGGGCTTGCGGGACTTCTTCGGCGCGCACACCTACGGCCGGATCGACGACGACCCGGACAAGCGGTTCCACACGCTCTGGAGCGGGGACCGCAGCGAAGTGCCCGCCTAGCGGGGTACTACTGGAGGACACGAGGGGGCACGGCGACGACGATGAGATTCCTGGACGGGCATGGGCCCGGCTACGACCTGACGTACAACGACGTCTTCGTCATGCCGGGCCGGTCAGAGGTCGAGTCGCGCTTCGACGTCGACCTGTCCACCAACGACGGCTCGGGCACCACCATCCCCGTGGTGGTGGCCAACATGACCGCGGTGGCCGGGCGCAGGATGGCCGAGACGGTCGCGCGCCGCGGCGGCCTGGTCATCCTGCCGCAGGATCTCCCGATCACCGCCGTGCAGCAGACGTTGGATTTCGTCAAGAGCCGTGACCTCGTTCTCGACACCCCGGTGGTCCTGGCGGCCGACGATTCGGTGTCGGATGCGACCGCGCTGATCCACAAGCGTGCGCACGGGGTCGCCGTCGTCGTCTTCGAGGGCCGCCCGATGGGCCTGGTCAGCGAATCGTGCTGCCTCGGCGTTGACCGGTTCACCAGGGTGCGTGACGTAGCGATCACCGACTTCGTCACCGCCCCGGTCGGCACCGAGCCGCGCAAGATCTTCGACCTGCTCGAGCACGCCCCGATCGGGGTTGCCGTGGTGACCAACGCGGACGGCACGCTGGCCGGCGTGCTGACCCGCACCGGGGCCGTCCGGACCGGCCTGTACGCCCCGGCGGTCGACGCGCGCGGGCGGCTGCGGATCGGCGCGGCCGTCGGCATCAACGGCGATGCGGGGGCCAGGGCGCGCTCCCTGGCCGAGGCGGGCGTCGACGTGCTCGTCATCGATACCGCGCACGGGCATCAGGTGAAGACACTCGATGCGATCCGCACGGTGTCCTCGCTCGAACTGGGCGTCCCGCTGGTGGCGGGCAACGTCGTCTCGGCGGAAGGCACCCGCGACCTGCTCGGCGCCGGGGCCGACATCGTCAAGGTCGGCGTCGGGCCGGGGGCGATGTGCACCACCCGGATGATGACCGCCGTGGGCCGCCCGCAATTCTCGGCTGTGGTCGAATGCGCTTCGACGGCAAGGCAATTGGGAGGGCATGTGTGGGCCGACGGCGGCGTCCGCCATCCGCGGGACGTGGCGCTGGCGCTGGTGGCCGGGGCGTCCAACGTGATGATCGGATCGTGGTTCGCCGGCACCTACGAATCGCCCGGGGACCTGATGCGCGATCGCGAGGACCAGCCCTACAAGGAGAGCTACGGCATGGCGTCCAAGCGGGCGGTGGTCGCCCGCAGCGCCGCCGACACCGCGTTCGAGCGCGCGCGCAAAGCGCTTTTCGAAGAAGGCATTTCGACGTCGCGGATGGGATTGGACCCCGACCGCGGCGGCGTCGAGGACTTGATCGACCACATCACCTCGGGCGTGCGCAGCACGTGCACGTACGTCGGCGCCGCCAACCTCACGGAGCTGCATGAGCGCGCCGTCGTCGGGGTGCAGTCGACCGCGGGCTTCGCCGAAGGCCATCCGCTGCCACTGGGTTGGTGACCCGTTCGACCCGGAATGGCGAGGGCTATGCGTCGGTGTTCGGACGTTCCAGCGCGTAAAGCGACATCCGCCGGTTGCTGGCGTCGTGCTCCCCGAGGAACGTGCATCCGGCGTTCTCGCACAACCGACGCGCCGCGGTGTTGCGGTGATCGGGGTCGAACATGATGCGCCGGCAACGGGGCTCCATGGAAAACGCGCTGGCCACGATGCGCGGCAACAGCATCGGGCCCAGCCCCCGGTTCACCAGGGCCGAGTCGGCGATGGCGGCGTGCAACCCCAGGTCATAAGCCTCGGCCTCATAGTAATGTGAAATCAAATCCTTTGCGCCCCAATATAACTCGAGATACGCGCAATCCTTTCCGCGGATGCTTCCGAGCAGTGGTCGCGAATACGTCCCGTCAAGCTGTGCGCCCAGATGCCGCTCCCACCGCGACGTCGGCCAGTCGTATTCCCAGGCCGCCGCCAAGTGCGGGCGGTTCATCCACTCCGACACCATGCCGGCATCCCCGCGTCGAGCGACCCGCAGCGCGAACGGCGGCTCCAGGGCGGGTACCGGCGGCGGGCCTATGCGCGCGATCTCGTCGGCGATGTCGAAGCGCTCGCGCGGAAGTGCTTGCGCGGATGGGGTTTCGGGAGGGGCTTCGGGCGCCATAGTGCGCACAGCCTACCGAGTAAGGTTAGGCAACCCATAGTCGGGTGGGGGGTGGCGGGGTGGCGCCGACGAAACCGGTGGTCGGCCGCGCGCGGGACGGACCGGGCTACCATAAGTCAGCAAAGACGGAGGCGACCGCGTCCGCACCGGATTCAGGCAGCGAAGGGATCGACGTGCCGCAGGCACCCGTGCAGGCCATGGGATTTCGGGTGCGGCAGCCGTCGGACGAGCCGCCCGATGCGGAGCCTCCCCCGTCGGATCTCAGCAGGCAATCGGCCAACGGGCGGCTTGACCCATGAACGTCACCGTCACCGTGCTCAGCGTCGTGGCCATCGCGGTGCTCATCTTCGGCAACGCGATCTTCGTCGCCGCCGAGTTCTCGCTCACCACGCTGGACCGCAGCGCCGTGGAGGCGAACGCCCGCGGCGGCGGACGCCGTGACCGGGCGATCCGACGCGCCCACCACAAGTTGTCGTTCCAGCTATCCGGCGCTCAATTGGGCATCTCCGCCACCACATTGGCGGCCGGCTATCTGACCGATCCCATGCTGGCCGACCTGCCGCATCCGTGGTTTGACGCGATCGGGATATCCGACCGGGTGGCCGACGCGATCATGGCGTTCCTGGCGTTGGTCATCGTCACCTCGGTATCGATGGTGTTCGGCGAGCTGGTCCCGAAGTACCTGGCCGTCGCCCGACCGCTGTCCACCGCGCGGGCCGTCGTGGGCGTCCAGCTGCTGTTCTCCTTGTTTTTCACCCCGGCGATCCGGCTGACGAACGGCGCGGCGAACTGGATCGTGCGCCAGCTGGGTATCGAGCCGGCCGAGGAGCTGCGCTCGGCGCGGTCGCCGCAGGAGCTGCTGTCGCTGGTGCGTTCTTCGGCGCGCAGCGGCTCACTGGATGCGGCCACCGCATCGCTGGTGCGGCGCTCCCTGCAATTCGGCGCCCGGACCGCCGAAGAATTGATGACGCCCAGGTCGAAGATCGTGGCGCTGCAGACCGACGACACGGTCGCCGACCTGGTGGCCGCGGCAGCGGAGTCGGGGTACTCGCGCTTCCCGATCGTCGATGGCGACCTCGACGAAACCGTCGGCATCGTGCACGTCAAACAGGTGCTGGCCATCCCGGCGGCCGAGCGGGCGGGCACGCCCCTGATCACGGTGGCGCAGCCCGTTCCCGTGGTGCCGTCGACGCTGGACGGCGACGCCGTCATGGGCGAGATCCGCGCCAACAGCCTGCAGACCGCGATGGTCGTCGACGAATACGGCGGCACGGCGGGCATGGTGACGGTCGAGGACCTGATCGAAGAGATCGTCGGCGATGTCCGCGACGAACACGACGACGCCACCCCGGATGTGGTGGCGGCCGGAACCGGTTGGCGCGTCTCGGGGTTGCTGCGCATCGACGAGGTCGCCGCCGCGACCGGCTTCCGCGCGCCCGAGGGACCCTACGAGACCATCGGCGGACTGGCGTTGCGTGAATTCGGCCACATCCCGGTGGCCGGTGAAACGGTCAAGTTGCCGGCCCTGGACGCCGACGGGTTGCTGGACACGTCGCTGAGCTGGCAAGCGACCGTCATCCGGATGGAGGGGCGCCGCATCGACCTGCTCGAGTTGATCGAGCTGCGCGGCGACAGCCCGGCGGCCGGGGGCTCCCGATGAACAACACCATGGGCGTGTTCCTGGCGATGCTGCTGATCGGCGTCAACGCCTTCTTCGTCGGGGCGGAATTCTCGTTGATCTCGGCCCGGCGCGACCGCCTCGAAGCGCTCGCCGAACAGGGCAAGGCCCGCGCGGTCACGGTGATGCGCGCCGGAGAGCAGCTGCCGGCCATGCTGGCGGGGGCGCAGCTCGGAGTCACCGCCGCCTCGCTGCTGCTCGGGCGGATCGGCGAGTCGGCGGTCGCCGACCTGCTGCGCACGGCACTGGGCCTGACCACCATTCACCCGACGCTGCTGCACACGCTGTCGTTCGCGATCGCGTTGGCGATCGTGGTGACGCTGCATGTGCTGCTGGGCGAGATGGTGCCCAAGAACATCGCGCTGGCCGGTCCCGAGCGCACGGCGATGCTGCTGGTGCCGCCCTACCTGGCCTATGTGCGAGCCGCGCGGCCGTTCATCGTGTTCTACAACAAATGCGCCAGCGTGGTGGTGCGAGCACTGGGCGTGGAACCCAAGGAAGAGCTCGAAATCAGCGTCTCCCCCGTCGAATTGAGCGAGATGATCGCCGAATCGCGATCCGAAGGGCTGCTGGACCGCGAGGAGCACACCAGGCTGACCCGGGCGCTGCAAATCGGCACCCGCGTCGTTGGCGACGTGGCGGTCCCGCTCGCCGATGTCCACGCGGTGCGGGTGGCCGCGGCGGGCACCGGCCCGACGGTCGGCGCCGTCGAAGAGGCCCTGGCCCAGACCGGCTACTCACGGTTCCCGGTGGCCAACGTCAACGGCGACTTCATCGGCTACCTGCACATCAAGGACATGCTCACGCTCGGTGACGACCCACGGACGGTGATCGACCTGGCGATGGTGCGGCCGCTGCCGCGGCTGCCCAAGTCACTGCCGCTGGCCGACGCTTTGTCGCGGATGCGCCGCAGCAACAGCCATCTCGCGCTGGTGACCGGCGCGAGCGGCGACGTGGTCGCGATGGTGGCCATGGAAGACCTGGTTGAAGACCTCGTCGGCACGATGCGCGACGCATAGGGGTACAGGTCGCGAAGCGGGACCGCAGCGAGCCCGTATGATTTCAACGGCTACCAGTCAAGAAAGTGCTGGACGGCGCAGGATCCCAGGCGCACAGGTGCGTTGCTGGAATTCGATCCCCGGGCTCGCCGCAGCGGCATGGTTAGAGCTGTCAGCGCGGCTTGACCTGGTGTGGCAGGTTTGGGCGGATACGCTCACCAGGCTGCTGCTCGGTACGCTGAAGACATTGCCACTCTGAGCTAATGGCGGCTTGGTGAGGCTTCATTACGGAGGAGAAACATGACTGATCGCGTGTCGGCGGGGAACCTGCGCGTCGCCCGAGTGCTCTACGACTTCGTGAACAACGAGGCCCTGCCCGGCACCGACATCGACCCGGACAGCTTCTGGGCCGGAGTCGACAAAGTCGTCACCGACCTCACGCCGAAGAACCGGGACCTGTTGAACCGCCGCGATGAGCTGCAGGCCCAGATCGACAAGTGGCACCGCCAACGCGTGATCGAGCCGTTCGACGTCGAGGCGTACCGCCAGTTCATTACCGAAATCGGTTACCTGCTGCCCGAACCCGAGGATTTCACGATCACGACGTCCGGCGTCGATGACGAGATCACCACGACCGCGGGACCGCAGCTGGTGGTGCCGGTGCTCAACGCCCGGTTCGCGCTCAACGCCGCGAACGCGCGCTGGGGCTCGCTCTACGACGCCCTGTACGGCACCGACGTCATCCCCGAGAGCGACGGTGCCGAAAAGGGCACCAGCTACAACAAGATTCGCGGCGACAAGGTCATCGCCTATGCGCGCAACTTCCTCGACCAGGCGGTGCCGCTGGAATCCGGGTCCTGGGCCGACGCGACGGGACTGGCCGTCGAGGACGGCCAGCTGAAGGTCGCGACCGCCGACGGATCCGTTGGCCTGGCCAGCCCGGAGAAGTTCGCCGGCTACACCGGCGAGCTCGGCTCCCCCGACTGGTCGGTGCTCCTGGTGAACCACGGTCTGCACATCGAGATCCTTGTCGACCCCGAGTCGTCGATCGGCAAGACCGACCGCGCCGGCATCAAGGACGTGATCCTGGAATCGGCCGTCACCACGATCATGGACTTCGAGGACTCGGTCGCCGCCGTCGATGCCGACGACAAGGTGCTGGGTTACCGCAACTGGCTGGGGCTGAACAAGGGCGATCTGTCCGAGGAGGTCGCCAAGGGCGGCGAGACCTTCACCCGGGTGCTGAACCAGGACCGCACCTACACCACGCCCGACGGCGAGGGCGAGCTGACGCTGCCGGGCCGCAGCCTGTTGTTCGTCCGCAACGTCGGCCACCTGATGACCAACGACGCCATCGTCGACGCCGACGGTAACGAGGTGTTCGAGGGCATCATGGACGCGCTGTTCACCGGCCTGACGGCGATCCACGGGCTCAAGACCGGGGACGCGAACGGCCCGCTGGCCAACAGCCGCACCGGGTCCATCTACATCGTCAAGCCGAAGATGCACGGGCCCGACGAGGTCGCATTCACCTGCGAGCTGTTCAGCCGCGTCGAGGACGTCCTGGGCCTGCCGCAGGCCACCCTCAAGGTCGGCATCATGGACGAGGAGCGGCGGACCACCGTCAACCTCAAGGCGTGCATCAAGGCCGCGGCCGACCGGGTGGTGTTCATCAACACCGGCTTCCTGGACCGCACCGGCGACGAGATCCACACGTCGATGGAGGCCGGTCCGATGATCCGCAAGGGTGCGATGAAGAACACCACCTGGATCAAGGCCTACGAGGACGCCAACGTCGACATCGGCCTGGCGGCCGGCTTCAAGGGCAAGGCGCAGATCGGCAAGGGCATGTGGGCGATGACCGAGCTGATGGCCGACATGGTCGAGCAGAAGATCGGCCAACCCAAGGCGGGCGCCACCACCGCGTGGGTGCCCTCGCCGACGGCCGCCACCCTGCACGCGATGCACTACCACTACGTCGATGTGGGCGCCGTGCAGGAGGAGCTGGCGGGCCAGAAGCGCACCAACATCGACGAGTTGTTGACCGTCCCGCTGGCCAAGGAACTGGCTTGGGCCCCCGAGGAGATCCGCGAGGAGGTCGACAACAACTGCCAGTCCATCCTCGGCTACGTGGTGCGCTGGGTCGCCCAGGGGGTCGGCTGCTCGAAGGTGCCCGACATTCACGACGTGGCGCTCATGGAAGACCGTGCCACGCTGCGGATTTCGAGTCAGCTGCTGGCCAACTGGCTACGCCACGGGGTGATCACCGAGGAGGACGTGCGGGCCAGCCTGGAGCGGATGGCGCCGCTGGTGGACGCGCAGAACGCCAAGGACGCGGCCTACCTGCCGATGGCGCCCAACTTCGATGACAGCATTGCGTTCCTGGCCGCCCAGGACTTGATCCTGACCGGGACGCAGCAGCCCAACGGCTACACCGAGCCGATCCTGCATCGCCGCCGGCGCGAAGTTAAGGCCCGCGCGACGCAATCAAATTGAGCTCGTGCCTTAATCGGGCTCGCGGAGCATCGGTGCCGCTGACGACTAAGATCAGCGGCGGGTTCACAACAAGTCGGATGGATCGACGGAAAGGCGACGGACACCGCTATGGGTAGGCACAGTTTGCCCGACCCTGGGGACTCCGTCGACGAGCCATACGAAAGTGGCGACACCGACGACCGTCGCCGGGACGCCGTCGGCGAGGACTACGCCGACGAGGGTGACTATCCGGTCGAGGACGACTTCGACGCCGAGGATGACCCCTACGCCGCCGAGGACGCGTTCGAGGCCGGCACCGCCGACGATTACCCGGAGTTCCCGGCGCGGCAGCCCGGGCCGCCGAGCGCGGAGCCGCCCGCCTCGTCGCCGTCACTGTTCGGCCGCGGCCACCGCGGCCTCGGCGATTGGCGGGGCGGCCATCGCAGCGAGGGCGGCCGCCGCGGAGTCAGCATCGGCGTGATCGTGGCCCTGGTCGCCGTCGTCGTGGTGGTGGGCAGTGTGATCCTGTGGAGCTTCTTCGGTGATGCGTTATCCAACCGCTCGCACCAGGCCGCCGGGCGTTGCGTGGGCGGTAAGGAGACGGTCGCCGTCGTCGCCGACCCGTCGATCGCCGACTCGGTGCAGCAGTTCGCGGAGACCTACAACTCCTCGGCCGGCCCCATCGGCGACCACTGCGTGGAGGTCAGCGTCAAACCGGCCGGCTCCGACGCGGTACTGAACGGCTTCATCGGCAAGTGGCCCGCCGAGCTGGGCGGGCAGCCGGCGTTGTGGATTCCGGGCAGCTCGGTCTCCGCCGCGCGGCTGGCCGGGGCCACGGCGCAGAAGACGATCACCGACAGCCGCTCGCTGGTGACGTCGCCCGTGGTGCTCGCCGTCCGCCCGGAACTCCAGCGGGCGCTCGGCAACCAGAATTGGGGGGCGCTCCCGGGGCTGCAGACCAACCCGAACGGCTTGGCCGGCGTGAACCTGCCGGCCTGGGGGGCGCTGCGGCTGGCCCTGCCGATGACTGGCAATGGTGACGCGGCGTTCCTGGCCGGGGAAGCGGTGGCGGCCGCATCGGCACCTCCCGGCGCCCCGGCAACCCAGGGCACCGGCGCGGTGCGCGCCTTGCTGAGCGCGCAACCGAAGCTGGCGAACAACTCGCTGACCGAGGCGATGGACGCGCTGTTCGGACCCCCTGACGCGGCAACCGCCCCGGTGCATGCGGTGATCACGACCGAGCAGCAGCTGTTCCAGCGCGGCCAATCGTTGCCCGACGCGAAGGGCATGTTGGCCTCCTGGCTACCGTCCGGGCCGGCGCCGGTCGCCGACTACCCCACGGTGCTGCTCAGCGGCTCGTGGCTGACGCGGGACCAGACCTCGGCGGCCAGCGAGTTCGCCCGCTTCATGCACAAGCCCGACCAACTCGCCAAGCTGGCAAAGGCCGGCTTCCGGGTCAACGGCGTCAAGCCGCCGAGCAGCCCGGTCACCACATTCCCGGCGCTACCGGCGACGGTGTCGGTGGGTGACGACGCGATGCGCGCGACGCTGGCCGAGGCGATGGCCAGCCCGTCGAGCGGGCTGGCCGCGACCATCATGCTCGACCAGTCGATGCCCGGCCAGGAGGGCGGGAAGTCGCGCCTGGCGAACGTCATCGCCGCACTGCAGGACAAGATCAGGGCGCTGCCACCCACCTCGGTGGTGGGGCTGTGGACGTTCGACGGCCACGAGGGACGTTCGGAGGTGGCCGGCGGGCCCCTGGGCGACCCCGTGAACGGCCAGCCGCGTTCGGCGGCGCTGACCGCAGCGTTGGACAAGCAGTACTCGTCGCCGGGCGGCGCCGTGTCGTTCACCACGCTGCGCATGATCTACCAAGAGCTGCAGGCCAATTACCACCCGGGCCAGACCAACTCGATATTGGTCATCACGGCGGGTCCCCACACCGACCAGAGCCTGGACGGCCCCGGGTTGCAGGATTTCATCCGCAAGAGTGCGGACCCGGCCAAGCCCATCGCGGTGAACGTCATCGACTTCGGCGGCGACCCGGACCGCGCGACGTGGGAAGCGGTCGCCCAGCTCAGCGGTGGTGGCTACCAGAACCTCGCCACATCGGCGTCCCCGGACCTCGCCGCGGCCATGAACGCCTTCTTGAGCTGAGCGGGCCTGCGAGCGGGTGCCTGTCACACTCCGGGCCTAGCATCATGAGCGCTACCGAAGGAGCGCCATGAGCATCGACTTCAGCCCGGACCCCCAGCTCTACCCGTTCGAGTCGCGCTGGTTCGACAGCTCGCAGGGGCGCATGCACTACATCGACGAGGGCCCCGCCGGTTTCGAAGGGCCGCCGATCCTGCTGTGCCACGGCAACCCGACCTGGAGCTTCCTCTATCGCAACATCGTCATCGCGCTGCGCGACAGATTCCGCTGCATCGCACCGGATTACCTCGGGTTCGGGCTCTCGGACCGGCCCGCGGCGTTCGGATACACCATCGAGGAGCACGCCCGGGTGGTCGGCGAGTTGGTCGACCACCTCGGCCTCGAGAGCTTCCTGACGATGGGCCAGGACTGGGGTGGGCCCATCAGCATGGCGGTCGCGGTGGAGCGCGCCGAGCGGGTGCGCGGCGTCATCCTGGGCAACACCTGGTTCTGGCCGACCGACGAATTCACGACGAAGATGTTCAGCCGGGTGATGTCGAGTCCGCCGCTGCAATACGCGATCCTGCACCGCAATTTCTTCGTCGAGCGTCTGATCCCCGCCGGAACCGAGCACCGGCCGAGTGATGCGGTGATGCAGCACTACCGGGCGGTGCAACCCGGCCCCGAGGCCCGCAAAGGCGTCGCCGAGATGCCCAAGCAGATCCTGGCCGCCGGACCCCTGCTGGCGCGGCTCGCCCGGGAAGTGCCGGCCAAGCTGGGCGCCAAACCCGCCCTGTTCGTTTGGGGCATGAAGGATTTCGCGTTCCGGCCCGGCCCCACCCTGCCGCGCATGCGCGCGACCTTTCCCGACCACGTCGTCGTCGAACTGCCCAATGCCAAGCACTTCATCCAGGAGGATGCACCGGATCAGATCGCCGCGGCGATCATCGACCGCTTCGGCTGACCAACCCTGCGCGACTTAGGCGAACGCCTCCACCGGCGGGCACGAGCAAACGAGGTGGCGGTCGCCGTAGGCGCCGTCGATGCGCCGTACCGGCGGCCACACCTTCGGCCGGAAGTTCTTCCCGAGCGGATAGGCGGCCTCTTCCCGCGTGTACGGGTGCTGCCAGTCGGCGATCAACAGGCATTCGGCGGTGTGCGGCGCGCCGCGCAGCGGATTGTCGTCAACGGGCCACTCCCCCGCACCCACCCGGTCGATCTCCCCGCGGATGGCGATCATGGCTTCGCAGAAGGCGTCGACCTCGGTCAGGCTCTCGCTCTCGGTGGGCTCCACCATGAGCGTGCCGGCCACCGGGAAGCTCATCGTCGGCGCGTGAAAGCCGTAGTCGGCCAAGCGCTTTGCGACATCGTCGACGGTGACCCCGGTCGACTTGGTGATCGGGCGCAGATCCAGGATGCACTCGTGGGCGACCATGCCGTTCTCGCCGGTGTAGAGCACCGGGAAGTACTCGTCGAGCCGGCGGGCGATGTAGTTGGCCGACGCGATCGCGGTCAGCGACGCCGCCCGCAGGCCGTCGGCGCCCATCATCCTGATGTAGGCCCAGCTGATCGGCAGGATCGAGGCGGACCCGTAAGGCGCCGACGACACCGGATGACCTTCGGGCAACTCGGGCGCATGCGGGTGCCCGGGCAGGAACGGGGCCAGGTGCGCGCGCACCGCCACGGGACCGACCCCCGGTCCCCCGCCCCCGTGCGGGATGCAGAACGTCTTGTGCAGGTTCAAGTGGCTGACGTCGCCGCCGAACTTCCCCGGCCGAGCCAGGCCGACGAGCGCGTTGAGGTTGGCGCCATCGACATACACCTGGCCGCCGGCGTCGTGGACGGCCGCGCAGATCTCGGCGATGTCGTGTTCGTAGACACCGTGGGTGGACGGATAGGTGATCATCAGCGTCGACAACGCGTCGCCGTGCTCGGCGACCTTGGCGCGCAGGTCGTCGAGATCGACGTCCCCGTTGTCGTGGCAGGCCACCACCACCACCCGCATGCCGGCCAACGCCGCCGACGCCGCGTTGGTGCCGTGCGCGCTGGACGGGATCAGGCAGATGTTGCGGTGGGGTTCGCCCCGGCTGGCGTGGTAGTCGTGGATGGCCAGCAGCCCGGCGTACTCGCCCTGCGAACCGGCGTTGGGCTGCAGCGAGACGGCGTCGTAACCGGTGATCTGCACCAGCCAGCTCTCCAGGTCGCTGATCAGCCGGCGCAGGCCAGGGGTGTCCGACGGCGGGGCGAACGGATGCTGACGCGCGAATTCCGGCCAGGTGATCGGTTCCATCTCCGCGGCGGCGTTGAGCTTCATCGTGCACGAGCCGAGCGGAATCATGCTGCGGTCCAAGGCGATATCTTTATCCGCCAGCGTGCGCAGGTAGCGCATCATCGCGGTTTCGGTGCGGTACTGCGTGAACGCCGGATGGGTGAGGAACTCCGAGGTGCGGGTCGCGATGTCGACGGCGACGGGCTCGGCCGCCGACCCGGCGAAGGCTTGCAGAACCGCCGCCACGTGCGCGTCCGTGGTGGCCTCGTCGCAGGCGACCGACACGTGGTCGTCGTCGACGCGCCACACGTTGACGCCGTTCGCCTTGGCCGCGGCCACCACCTCGTCGGCGCGCCCCGGCACCCGCGCCAGCACGGTGTCGAAGAACGCGTCGTGCACCAAGGCTGTGTTGGCCGCCGAGCCCAGGGCGGCGGCAATGGCCTCGGCGTGGGCGTGCACGCGGCGGGCGATCTGCACCAGACCGTCGGCCCCGTGGTAGCTGGCGTACATCGCGGCCATCACCGCCAGCAGCACCTGCGCCGTGCAGATGTTGCTGGTCGCCTTGTCCCGGCGGATGTGCTGCTCGCGCGTCTGCAGCGCCAGCCGGTAGGCCGGCGACCCGTCGGCGTCCAGCGACACACCGACCAGCCGGCCCGGCAGCTGGCGGGCGTGCTTGGAATGCACCGACAGGTATCCGGCGTGCGGGCCGCCGAATCCCATTGGCACACCGAATCGTTGGGTCGTTCCGAACGCAACGTCGGCACCGATGTCGCCGGGTGGGGTGATCAGCGTGCACGCCAGCAGGTCGGCCCCGACGGCAACCAGCGCGCCACGTTCGTGGGCCTGCTCCACCAGGGCCGCCCAGTCGGTGACGCGGCCGCTGGCGCCGGGCAGCTGGGTGATGACGCCGAAGAAGTCGCCCTCGGGCAGACCCTCGCGTAGATCGGCGGTGACGATCTCGATGCCCAACGGCTGGGCGCGCGTCACCAACACGGCCGCGGTCTGAGCGAACAGGTCGGCGTCGACGACCAGCCGGTTCGACGTGCCGCGGGTCGCGCGGTGCATCAGCGTCATGGCCTCGCCGGCCGCGGTGCCCTCATCGAGCATCGAGGCGTTGGCGACTTCCAGTCCGGTCAGGTCGGCAACCATCGTCTGGAAATTCAGCAGCGCTTCCAGCCTGCCCTGGCTGATCTCGGGCTGATACGGCGTGTAGGCGGTGTACCAGGCCGGGTTCTCCAGCACGTTGCGCAGCAGCACCGGCGGGGTGAGCGTGTCGTAATAGCCCTGCCCGATCATGGACACGGCCACGGTGTTGGCCTCGGCGAGCGCCCGCAGCTCGGCCAGGGCCTCGGCCTCGGTGACGGCCGGCGGCAATTCATCCAGCCCCGGTGCCGCACCGCTGCCGGTGAGCTTGTCGAGGATGCCCGCCGGGACGGCCTTGGCGGCCAGCTCGTCGAGCGAGTCGACTCCGATGACGGCCAGCATGGCCGCGACGGCCTGGGCGTCCGGACCGATGTGGCGGGCGGCGAAGGTTGTTTGCTCGGGCACTGGCGAAACTCCTGGTGGCAGAGACGAAGCGTGCAAGGGAGAGGACTAGCGGTCCTCTCCCTCTGTCTTCACCCGTGCGCCGGGCGCCTGAGAGATTCGGCGCCCGCTGATGTCTGAGCGCCTTTCCCCATCGGCGGGTGCCGACCGCTAGGGTCGGCACCGCTTTCCAGAGGCATCGTTAACTCGGGCGGTCCGGGTGCCTGAGAGGTTAGCGGAGAGGTGTTGCTCCTTCGGCGTCCGTGGCTGGCCGTCACGGAACTCTCCCGCACGAGTGCGATGCGGAGCCCAGTTTACCCGGTCGAGCGAGTGCGCTTAACCGATCTTGCGGTCACGGGTCTTGCGCCGGGACGCCAGCTCGTCTTCCGGGGCGGCGATCGATTCGCCGCCGTCGGCGCGCTCACCGGGGAAGTCGGCGATCACGCCGGTCAGCTCGCGCATTGCGCCCGACACGGCGATACCGAACACGCCCTGCCCGCCCTGCAGTAGGTCGACCACCTCTTCGGCGGAGGTGCATTCGTAAACCGTGGTGCCGTCGGAGAACAAGGTGATGTTGGCCAGATCCTGCACGCCGCGCTGGCGCAGGTGATCGACGGCAACCCGGATGTTGTGCAGCGAGATCCCGGTGTCGAGCAGCCGCTTGACGATCTTGAGAACCAGGATGTCCTTGAACGAGTAGAGCCGCTGGCTGCCCGAGCCCGCCGCGCTGCGGATCGACGGCACCACCAACGACGTGCGCGCCCAGTAGTCCAGCTGGCGGTAGGTGATTCCGGCGATCTGGCAGGCGCTGGGACCGCGGTACCCGACCAGCTCGTCCGGTACGGAGTCGTCGGGAAATAGTCCGGGCTGCACGGGCACTTCCGGTGCGGCGGTCGGATGGTCAGCTAGGTCCAGCTGTTCTTGGCGTGGCTGCTCGCTCACGGTGCTTCCTCTCGCCGATCGCGCTTTCGTTTCCAGCTGCGTCACTGGCTGCGTCGCAGCCACGTTTGCTCAGGCCCGAGTGCTAGAGAGCTTACGCTGTTCGATAGCTACCGCGCCCTTAAGTCGTGATCAAAGTATGGCTGCCGTCGGGCCAAGTGAGGGCGCTATCCGCCAGGCGTGTCGACATCCCGAGATCCACCCGTGATGTCGGTGTCCAGGGTAGTACCCGACTGCCGCGCCGCGCCAAGCCGCTCGGACGCTCCCGAAACCCGGCTAAGTGGCCTTGAAGTCGTCCGGAGACACGCTGTCGAGAAACTCCTTGAACTTCTCCACCTCGTCCTCGCGGACGGCGGTGCCCCCCTCTTCGTCGGTCTCGTCGGGGATGAGCAGGCCGGCCTGGGCCAGCACGGCCTCCTCGACGTAGATCGGAACACCGACGCGCAGCGCTATTGCCACCGAATCCGACGGCCGAGCCGACACGGTGATGTTGCGGTCGAAGACCAGATCGGCGTAGAAGGTGCCCTCTTGCAGATCGACGATCCGCACCTCTTTCAGCGAATGACCAAGCGCGGCAATGACATCCCTGATCAGATCGTGTGTCAGGGGGCGGGGCGGCTCGACGCCTTGCTGCTCGAGCGCGATGGCGGCAGCCTCCGATTGACCGATCCAGATCGGCAGGTATCGGTCGCCGTCGGTCTCGCGCAGTAACAGGACCGGCTGGTTCTGCGGCTGCTCAACGCGAATGCCGACAACACGAACTTCACCCATTTGTGTCTGCCCTCCGCATATGCTGCCGTGTCGGTTCTTGGCGCAACGACGACGCCGGATCGTCGCTATGCCGCTGAAAACCAAGCTATCGACGAAGTCTAGTCCTCAGCGATGCAGTACGTCGCGAACGGCGGATTTGATCAGCGACGTGTGCAAGGTGATGGCGAGGGCCGCCACCTCACGCGCCAGGTCGTCGGCGCGATCGCGGGCGCCGGCCTTGTCGGCTTTGACTAGCGGCCCGGCGATTTGGGCGATCAGGTCGGATTGCCGGTCCGCTGCCGAGCGGAAAGCACGCAGATGCCGCGGCTCCACACCGTATTCCGACAACGCTCGCGCGCATTGCAGGATGACCACGGCGTGTTCGTCGAAGAAGCCGCCCGGGCCGGTGGTGATCACGCCCGCCTTGAGCAGTGCCGTCAACAGGTCGTCGCCCACCCCGGAGCGCTCCAGCAGATCTTCACGACTCAGCCGGATGCTCGACGGCGCCACCGCCGCCGCGTCGGAACCGGCCCCGGAGCCCGGCTCGGCACTGGCCTCCCCAACTCCCGCCACCGACACCAGACGTGGCCCGGCGTAGGGCGAGCCGAAGGGCGGCAGTTCGCCGTCGGGCTGCGCGTCCAATTGCGACCGGATGACCTTGAGCGGTAGGTAGTGGTCGCGCTGCGCGGTCAGGATGAACCTCAACCGGGCACAGTCGTATGCGGTAAATCTCCGATAACCCGACGCGGCGCGCTGCGGCGTCACCAGTCCTTCGGCCTCCAGGAAGCGAATCTTGGAGATCGTGACATCGGGAAAGTCCGGCCTCAACAGTTCCAGGACCGCCCCAATCGACATCCCGGCCAGTGCCGGGCTATCGGGTGCGCTCACTAGCCTCCGGATCCTCCGTCCTCACCCTGCTTGGGCCCGGTCAAAAACACCAAGCGGAACTTGCCGATCTGTACCTCGTCGCCGTTGGCGAGCACCGCCGAGTCGACGGGCTCCCGGTTGACGTACGTGCCATTCAGGCTACCGACATCGACCACGCTGAATTCGTTGTTTTCCAACCTGAATTCGGCGTGGCGGCGACTGACGGTGACGTCGTCCAGAAAGATGTCGCTGTCGGGATGCCGGCCGGCGGAGGTGATGGGCTGGTCGAGCAAGAAGCGCGACCCCGCGTTAGGCCCCCGTTTGACGACCAGCAGCGCGGAGCCTGCCGGGAGGCCTTCCACCCCGGAGACCGCGCTCTCGGTGCCCGCCTGCGCGGGAGCGTCCAGTTCATTGAGGAAGTCGGCACGAAAGACGGAAGTCGTCTCCACCGTGACTTCGTCAGAGGTCTGGTCTTGGGGACTTCCGGAGTCCATATCCGTCACGCGCTGCTCCTCACTGGCCGCTGTGGCGTTGTCTGACCGGGCCGCTCGGCCGGCTGCTCACTGGGTTTTCTCGCCCGGTACTGCCGATTACAAGACTCGTGCGTTCAAGTGTCGATGTGTCGACGGTACCGCGCATAGGCCTGCAATGTGCCCCCCACCCGACGATCGGAAGACCGATTGCCCGCCTTCCCCCCGCCGGCCCGCCGCACCGCTCGCGTCGCCGCGCGGGGCTGGCAGGCACATTAGCAATCGTCATTCGGTCAGTGTTCCGCGGTAGGCCTCGGCGTCAAGCAGCGACGAAATGGCCGACTCCAGCGCGGCGACGTCCGGCACCTGCACGTCCAGCAGCCACCCGCCCCCGTAGGGCTCGGAGTTGACCAGCTGCGGGCTGCCTTCCAGATCGCCGTTGACCGCGGACACCGTGCCCGACACCGGGGCGTACAGATCCGAGACCGATTTCGTCGACTCGACCTCGCCGAACGATTCACCCGCGGTCAGTTCGGTGCCCACCTCGGGCAGCTGAACAAAGACGACATCGCCCAGGGCCGACTGCGCAAAGTCGGTGATACCGACGCGCACGGTGTCCTCACCGCTGCGGCGAACCCACTCGTGTTCGGCGGTGTAGTGCAGATCGGGCGGGATATCGCTCACAAGTCGTCCTGTTCGGTTGGGAGAATTGCTCACTTGACGGGCTGAGCGTATTGGTGCGGTTTTGGTTGTCGCAAGGTGGTCACGTCCACCCGGTCGGCCTGCCGGACGGACATCCGCGCACCGACGCGCTTGATGCTGTCCTCGGCGCCGCCCGGAATGTTCATCGCCGCGGCCAGGGTGGGCGGATCGCCAATCGCCAGAATCGAATACGGGGGCGACAGCGTCTTGGCGTCGACCGTCAGCGAGCCAGGCATACCCACTACCCAGGTATCGACACCGACTCGGACGGATTGGTGCGCGTCGTTGATTTCGATCGCCTCGGCACCGGCGGCACGCAGTTCGTTGATCACGTCGAGTATCACCTCCGGCGAAACCCCCGGCCCGGGGTCGTCGATCGTGACGGTGACGCCCGGCCCGGTGGCGCCGACCGCGCCGGCCAAGATGGACAGCGCGGCCAGCTTGGCCTGCGCGGCCTGGATGGCGGCCTGGTCGTTATTACCGGACGCCTGCAGCGAATTCAGCGTGTTCTGCAGTTCATTCACTTCGGCGTTGAGGGTGGCCTCGCGCTGACGTAGCGAGTCCAACAAGACCAACAAGTCCGCGGGGCGCGCCGTTTCCAGCGAATCGCCCGATTCGTTCTGGCGGACCTGCGTGACGATGGCGACGCCCAACAGCAGACACAACAGGGCCGCCAACATCCCGAAAGCCAGCCGGGAACGACCGCCGCGGACCAGCGCGGACAGTCCCGTGCGGCGCACCGGCCCGATCTCCGGGCGGGGGCGTTTCGCGGGAAGTTCGTGGCGGCCGTGCTGCGTAGGGCTTGCTGCGTCACCACTTTCGGCGGCGCCGTCCGCCGGGTCCTGGCTCACGCTGGCCTCCTCCCGGTCATCGCGCCGCTCCTGCACATCGCTCCGTCACGCCCCGAACAGCCGGCGCCGCAGGGCGGCGGCGTTGCCGAAGATGCGGATTCCCAACACCACGATGATCGCCGTGGACAACTGGGTACCGACGCCCAGCTGGTCGCCGACGTACACGATCAGTGCGGCCACGAAAACGTTGAACACGAAGGAGATCACGAAGACTTTCGGATCGAAGATGCGTTCCAGATAGGCGCGCAACCCGCCGAACACCGCGTCCAGCGCCGCGACCACCGCGATGGGCAGGTACGGCTGGACGACCTCGGGCACGGCGGGGTGGAAGACCAGGCCGAGCACGATGCCGATCGCCAGCGCCGCGATGCCGATCATGCTTGAGTTCCCGTCCGCGACTCGCAAAGCCGTAGATGCCTGTCGAGGGCTGTTCTCACTGTGGCCCAATCTGTTTGGCGAACTTGATATCCCGGATCGATCCCGCGGGCAGCGTCAGCCCGTCGGCGGCGTCGACGGTGACGACGACACCGTAGGAGACCTCAAGCAGCTTAAGACGCTGTCGGCCGGAGCTCTGGTCGAAGACGTCTCGCATCGCGCGGGGCGGCCCCACCGCCAGGATCGTGTACGGGCTGCTGGTGGGATTGTTGTCAACCAGGATCGCGCCGCCGGCTTGCCGGATGGTCACGTTGGGCCCGATGCGGACCCCGCCGACCGAAATCGCCTCGGCGCCGCTGGCCCACAACGAGTTGACGACCAGCTGCAGATCCCGGTCCAAAATGATCTGCCTGCTGCCGCCGAGCCGCTGCTTGGAAACGTCGGAAAGGTTCGGGCTGGCGCCCGGGTCGGTCACGGTGACCTTCAGCCCGGGGCCGATGACCGCCGTGCTGGCCGCCGCCAGGCCGAGCGCATCGAGGCGGGCCAGCAGCCGCTGCCCTTCGGCGTCGTCGGCCAGTGCGCGGCGCTGCACGCCATCCACCCGGGCGGACAGTTCGGTGCGCCGCTGGGCGAGTTTGGCCGCGGTGTTCTCGGTGGAACGCACATTGCCCAGCAGCAGTTGCTGCGCCGAGCGCACACCGGGCGCCACCGAGCGGGCCTGCGCGACGGCGGCGGCGAAGACCGTGGCGATCAGCAGCGCCGCCAACGCCTGCCACAGCCAGCCGAAGGCGCGGTCGCGCCCGTGCCCGTGCCCGTGCCCCGCGGCGTCGCTGCGTTTGGCCGCCGCCGCGGCGTAGCCGGGGTCCAGGTGCTCGGAGAGCAGGGCACGCAGCAGGGACGGCACCGGGATCAGCTGCGGGCGCGCCGCCACGTGGGCGCTGCGCCCGGCGTTGGGGTCGTAGCCGCCGAGCAGGCGGTCCGGGTCAGCCATGTTCGACCGCCTTCGGTGCGGCGGGCGGGCGTCCGCCGTGTTTGACCCGGGGCATCCGGCGCAGCACCAACGTCATCTGCACCACGTACTGCGTGAACGCCCAGAGGTAGCCGTACATGCCCCAGATCAGGAACGCCCAGCCGCAGGCCCCGACGACCCTGCTCCACAGGGCGTCCCACGTCCCGAGCAGCACCAGCGGAAAACCGGACATCAGTGCGAACGTGGCGGCCTTTCCGATGTAGGTGACGGGCAGCGCGGACAGCCCGCGGCTCCACAGCAGCGGCAGCGTCGCGGCCAGCAGCCCGTCGCGCGCCAGCAGGATGGCGACAAACCACCACGGCACGATCCCGCTCAGCGCCATCACGACGGGAACGCAGACCATGTAGAGGCGGTCGACCGCCGGGTCGAGCAGAACGCCGAGCCGCGACGACTGATCGAGCAGCCGGGCGATCTTGCCGTCGGCCCAGTCGGACGCCCCGCTGAACATCAAAATTCCGACCGCCCAGCCGTTGGCGTGCGCGACCAGCAGGGCGTAGACGAACACTCCGATGAGCACCAGGCGGATCGCGCTCAGCGCGTTGGGGACCGTCAGCACCCGATTGGGCGGAAGCGCCGGCTCCATAAGCCGTGACCTTAGTCGAACGCCGAGTGCGCGGCTGGACGCACACTCGGTCCCCGGTGTGCGGCTGGACGCACATTCGGCGCCCGCCGTCGACGACCTAGCGGAAAACGCCGGGCAGGCTCAGCGTGGATAGCGTGTCGTCGGACAGCGGGTTGTCGTTGACCATGTAGGTCCACGTCGAGGTGGGCCGGGCCAGCTTGGACAGATCCAGGCCCTGTTCCTCCTCGAGGACGTTCGCCGTCTCGAACGTCTGCTGCGCGGCCTCGATCGCATCCGCGGCCAGCGACGCGAACGCGTCGACCGCCAGCCGGTGGAACTCGTCCAGCGGATTCTGCCGGCCCAGCGCCCGCAGGTGGATGCTTTCGCGGATGTCGGCGAGGTACGCCAGATGATCGGCCCAGCCGCGGTCGAGGTGATAGAGCATGATCTGCCGGCAGATCTTCTCGAGGCGATCCTCGGGAATGTCCTTCGACAACTCCTTGTACCGCTTGGGCGCCAGCTCGGCGAGCTCCTCGCGCGCGCTTGCGGTGCGCAGCAACGTGTTTCGCCGATCGACGATGATGGCGCGCTGCTGGGCGATCAGGTGGTTGTAGCGCCAGGTATTAGCGTGCACGTCGAGCATCCGGCCCTCGGCTACGCGCTGGGCGTGGTCGAGCAGCCCGGCCGCCTTGGGGCTGACGATCCGGCCGTCTTCGTCGGTTTCCATCGGAAGCTTGTTGTGGTCGAGGTTGGCCGCCACCACGTCGTCTTCCCAACTCGAGAAAAACACGGACGAGCCGGGGTCGCCCTGGCGTCCGGCGCGGCCGCGCAGCTGGTTGTCCAGCCGCTCGGTGTGATGCCGTCCGGTGCCGACCACGTGCAGCCCGCCGAGTTCGGCGACCCTGTCATGGTCGGCTTCGTCGGAGCCGCCGAGCCGAATGTCGGTGCCGCGCCCCGCCATTTGCGTCGACACGGTGACCGCCCCGTACTTCCCGGCCTCGGCGATGACCTCGGCTTCCTCGGCGTCGTTCTTCGCGTTTAGCACCACCGCGGGTACGCCCCGGCGCAGCAGCCGCTCGTGCAGCTCCTCGGATTCGGCCACGTCCCGCGTGCCGACCAGCACCGGTTGCCCGGTCTCATGCACCTCGGCGATGTGCGCGACGACCCCGTCGTTCTTGGCCGCGGCCGTGATGTAGACGCGGTCGGACTCGTCCTCGCGAATGTTGGGCTCATTCGGCGGAATTGGGGACACGCCCAGCTTGTAGAACTGGCGCAGCTGCTCACCGGCGGCCAGCGCCGTGCCGGTCATGCCGCACACGGTTTCGTAGCGATTGATCAGTGCCTGCACCGTGATCGTGTCGAGCACTTCCCCGGTTTCGGTGGTCTCGATCCCCTCCTTCGCCTCCACCGCGGCCTGGAGGCCGTCCGGCCAGCGCTGCAGTTGGGCGATGCGGCCGCGGGCGGCGTTGATCAGGTGCACCGCGTCGTCCCGGACGATGTAGTGCACGTCGCGCTGCAACAGCACGTGCGCGTGCAGCGCGACGTTGACCTCGGTCAGGGTCGTGCCGACGTGCTCCTCGGAGTAGAGGTCGATGCCACCGAGCGCCTTCTCGACCTTGCGTGCCCCGACGTCGGTCAAATGGACGTTGCGGCTGTCGGCGTCGGTCTCGAAGTCGGTGTCCGGTTTCAGCTGGCCGACCAGCTTGATGATCTCCAGCCGCGGCGTCTCCCGGTGCGTGGTACCCGCGAGCACCAGCGGCACCAACGCCTCGTCGACGAGCACCGAGTCGGCCTCGTCGATCAGGGCCACGTCGGGGTTGGGTGACACCAGGTCGTCGACGTCGACCACGAGCTGATCGCGCAGCACGTCGAAACCGATCTCGTTGACCGAGGCATAGGTGACGTCGCAGCCATAGGCGGCGCGGCGCTCCTCGCTGGTCGACTCGGCGGTGATCCAGCCGACCGTCAACCCCATCGCCTCGATGAGCGGGCCCATCCACTCCGCGTCACGGCGGGCCAGGTAATCGTTGATGGTCACCACGTGCACGTGCCGCCCGGCCAGGGCGTAGCCCGCAGCCGCGATCGCTCCGGAGAGCGTTTTGCCTTCACCCGTGGCCATTTCGATGACGTCGCCGGCGAGCATGCGCAACGCACCCAGCAGCTGCACGTCGAACGGGCGCAGCGTGGTCGCCCGTTCGGCCGCCTCCCTGGCGACCGCGAGGAATTGCGGGATGTCCTCGGACTCCGCGAGATCGTCCAGCTTGAGCAGACCGGCGGCCTTGCGGAGCTGCTCGTCGGTAAGGCCGGCGGCTTCCTCGTCATACTCCGACGAGTCGGTGACCTGGGAAAGGGATCGGTTGCGGTTCTTTTCGGTGCTGGCGCCGAGCAGTCGCCAAAATCGGCTGCTCAGGCCGCCGGGCTGCGCGCGGGAGGTCTTTGGCACAGGTCAACGGTACGCGGTGGGCCGCCGCGTGAGCTCAGGCCAGTCGGCGACGATGCACGCCGCGTCGCGGCGTGAGGTGGGGGTACGTCCCCGGCTGCGCAGCGGCGAGGGGGCAAGGCGACTCATCAGGCCAGGTTCGAGCGGCGTGGGTAGGCGACGTTGGGATCGGTGAGGACGTTGACGACGGCGGGCAGGCCGCTGGCGAAGGCGCGTTCCAGCGCGGGCCGCAGCTCGGCCGGCGCGGAGACCAGCTCGCCGTGGCCACCCAGGGCACGCACCACCTCGTCATAGCGGGTGCCCGGACGCAGTTCCGCCACCACCGAATAGCCGTACAACGCCTCCATGGGGTGCTTTTCCAGCCCCCAGATTCCGTTGTTGCCGATCACCGAGACGACGGGCACGTTGTGCCGAACCAGGGTGTCCCATTCCATGCCGCTGAAGCCGAAGGCGCCGTCGCCCTGCAGGAGGACGACCTGACGGTCCGGCCGCGCGAGCTTGGCGGCCAGGGCGTAACCGGGGCCCGAGCCGAGGCAGCCGAAGGGGCCGCTGTCCAGCCAGCAGCCCGCTTGGTAGCTGTCGATCACCCGCCCCGCGTAGGACCCGAAATCACCGGCGTCGATGACGACGATCGCGTCGCGGTCCAGCATCGGCGCCAGCTCCGCATACACCCGCATGGGGTGCAACGGGACGCGGTCGTCGGCGAGCTCGGCCTTCTCCTTGCCGCGCGCCTCGGTTTCGGCCGCCCGCAGGTCGTCGATCCACTCTCGATGATCGGTCCCGCCGCCGGCCGCCAGCGCCGCGAATGTCGACAGCAGGTCCCCGTAGAGCTCGGCCTCAACCGGGCGGGGATGGTTGCGCTCGGGTTCGGCCCGATCCACCACGATGAGCTTGGTTTGTGGCCCGAACACCGCACCGAAGCCGAGCCGGAAGTCCATGGGGACGCCGACGATCAGCGCAACGTCGGCCTCCCCCAACGCTTTTCCACGCACCCGGGAGAAGGCCAACGGGTGATCGGCGGGCACCGCGCCGCGCGCCATCCCGTTCATCAGCACAGGGATTTGCAGTTCCTCGGCGAGGCGCAGCAGCGCCGCCTCCCCGTGTCCCCACCAGACGTTGGTGCCCGCCATGATCACCGGCCGCCGCGTCGCCGAAAGCAGGCCGGCGGCGCGACCCAGCGCACCGCCGTCGGGAGTGGGCCCCGGCGGCAGGTTGGTGAGGGCGCCGGGGCGGCCGTGATCCTCGGACATGGAAAACACGTGGTCCATGGGGAAGTCCACGAACCCGACGCCCGACGGGGCGCCGACCGCCGCCAGCAACGCCTCGTCGACGAGCCGGCCGGCGTCCCCGGCAGATTGCGCCGTGGCGGCGAAGCGGGCCAGCGGTGCCACGAACGGCACGTGATCGATCTCCTGCAGCGAGCCCATGCCCCACCGCTGCGCGGGCGCCCGGCCGCCCAAAACGACCAGGGACGACTGGTTCTGCTGGGCCGCCGCCATCGCGCTCATGCCGTTGGTGACGCCCGGCCCCGCGGTGAGCGCGGCGACGCCGGGCACCCTCGTCACTTTCGACCACCCTTCGGCGGCGAAGGTCGCGGTCTGCTCGTGACGGGTATCGATCAGCCGAATCCCTTCCTCGCGGCAGCCGTCATAAACGGAAAACAGGTGGCCACCCGACAACGTGAAGACGGTGTCGACACCGCTGGCGCGCAGGCGCCGCGCGATCAGCCGGCCGGCGTGCAATGTTTGTGTGGAGATGGCGTCGGTGCTCATAACCGCAGCCTATCTAGATCCTTCGGGTACCTTCGCCGGAGGATTTGAAGTTCCGGCAGAGTCCACCAGCTCGACCCCGAGGAGATAGCGACCATGGGCCCGAAGCCGTTCAAGCCGTCGATCGACTGGTCCACGGCCGCCGTGGATTCCCTGCGGTGGGTAGCGATCGCGTGGGTGATCAGCGCGGTAGTGCTGTTCATTGCGCTAATCGCCTTCAGGTACCTCACGCCCTGGGGCCAACAGTTCTGGCGGATCACGCGCGGTTATTTTGTCGGAGCGCACAGCGTGCGGGTGTGGGTGATGCTGGGCGTGCTGTTGCTGTCCGTACTCCTGTCCGTGCGGCTGATGGTGTTGCTCAGCTACCAGGGCAACGACCTGTACACCGCGGTACAAAAAGCGGTGCAGGGCCTCGCCGCCGACGACGAAAACGTCAAACAGTCCGGGATACACGGCTTTTGGATGTCGATCGCGATCTTCAGCGTGCTGGCGGTCTTGTACGTCATCCGGTTCATGGTGGACATCTATCTGACGCAGCGGTTCATCATCGCCTGGCGGATGTGGCTGACGGCCAATCTCACCGACGACTGGCTCGCCGGCCGGGCTTACTACCGGGACCTGTTCATCGACCACACCATCGACAACCCCGACCAGCGCATCCAGCAGGACATCGACATCTTCACCGCGAATGCGGGTGGCACCCCGAACATCCCCTCGAACGGGACCGGCAGCACCCTGCTGTTCGGGGCCGTGAACGCGGTGGCCTCGGTGATCTCCTTCGCCGCGATCCTGTGGAACCTGTCCGGCAGCCTGACCGTGTTCGGCGTCGAGTTCCCGCGCGCGATGTTCTGGACCGTCCTGATCTACGTGCTGGTGGCCACGCTGGTGGCGATCTGGCTCGGCCATCCGCTGATCTGGCTCAGCTTCAACAACGAGAAGTTGAACGCCGCATTCCGTTATGCCCTGGTCCGATTGCGGGATGCCGCGGAGGCCGTGGGCTTCTACCGGGGCGAGCGAGTGGAACGGGCGCAATTGTGGCGGCGCTTCACCCCGATCATCGACAACTACCGCAAGTTCGTCCGCCGGACCATCATCTTCAACGGCTGGAACTGGTCGGTGTCGCAGGCAATCGTTCCGCTGCCGTGGGTGATTCAGGCGCCGCGCCTGTTCGCCGGCCGGATCGACTTCGGCGACGTCGGGCAGAGCGCGACCGCCTTCGGCAACATCCAGGATTCGCTGTCGTTCTTCCGCAACAACTACGACGCGTTCGCGGCCTTCCGCGCGTCGATCATCCGGTTGCACGGGCTGGTCGACGCCAACGACAAGGGCCGCGCGCTGCCGACCATCCTGGTCAAGCCGAGCGAAGAGGCGCCCGTCGAGCTTCGCGACATCGAGGTGCGCACGCCGGCCGGTGATCGGCTGATCGACCCGCTCGATGTTCAACTTGCCGAGGGCGATTCGCTGGTGATCACCGGGCGCTCCGGTGCCGGCAAGACCACGCTGCTGCGCAGTCTGGCCGAGTTGTGGCCGTACGCGTCCGGAACCCTCTGCCGTCCGCAGGGTGACAACGCGACGATGTTCCTGTCGCAGTTGCCGTACGTGCCGCTGGGCAGCCTGCGCACCGTGGTGTGCTACCCGAACTCGCCGGACGACGTCTCCGATGCCGAACTGGGCGAGGTGCTCACCAAAGTCGCGCTGGCGCCACTGGTGGACCGGCTCGACGAAGAGCGGGACTGGGCCAAGGTGCTGTCCCCGGGCGAGCAGCAGCGTGTCGCCTTCGCGCGGATCCTGCTCACCAAACCCAAAGCCGTCTTCCTGGACGAGGCCACCTCCGCGCTGGACGAGGGCCTGGAATTCGCGTTGTACCAGCTGATGCGGACCGAGCTGCCGGACTGCGTGGTGGTCAGCGTCAGCCATCGGCCGACCGTTGAGCAGCACCACGAACAAGAGCTGCAATTGCTCGGCGGCGGGCCGTGGCGGCTGGGACCCGTGGAGGAAAAGAAGGAACCCGCGCGCGTCTAGCGTTCTCGGGCCGCGTGCGTTCCGGCGCTGGGTCTTAGCGCGCCTTCGCTCCCCCGGCCCCTCGGGCCGCGTGCGTTCCGGCGCGGCGGCCGAAGAACGAGCCCTCCCCCAGCTGCGTGCCGCTGGCGTAGCCCTTACCGTCCTGGGCGATGTTGGACGCGCACGCCCCGGCGGCGTACAGGCCCGGCACGACGGTGCCGTCCTCGCGCAGCACCTCGCCGTCCACGGACGTGGCGAGCCCGCCGATGGTGAAACCGGCGTACATCGCCTTACCCAATGACATGTCGAACGCCCCCCATGGCCCGTGATCTTGTGCCGCAAGGAATTCGGGCTGCTTGTGAAATTCGGGGTCCTCGCCGCGGGCGGCGTTGGCGTTGTAACGGTCCAGCGTCGCGACCAGGTTGCCCTCCGGAATGCCAAGTGCGGCTTCCATTTCCGGGACCGTCTCCCAGCCGTCGATCAGCGGGACCAGCGGCATCTTGGGGTGCTCCAGGTGCGCCTCGTCGACGATGAGGAACGCCGCGCTGTCCGGCTGATCCATGATGAACCCGGAAGTCCTGGAGTGGTAGGAATCCTCGGCGACGAAGCGCTGTCCCAGCTTGTTCACGATGATGCCCGTCAACAGGATCGACGGCGGGTAGGGCGGAGCCGTGATGAAAATCTGGTCCATGTGCTCGGTTGCGCCGCCGGCCGAGACGCCCAACCGGATGCCCAGGCCGTCGTCGTAGGTGTTGCCCAGCACGAACGGTTTCTCGGCCAGCTTGGGGGTGTACTTGGCAACCATCTCCGGATTCATCACGAATCCCCCGGCAGCGACGATCACCGACTTTGCTTTGATCGCACCGGTTTCGGAGAACTGCTTCCACATGACGCCGCTCACCGCGCCCGAACCGTCCACGATGAGTTCGGTCGCGCCTGTCTCGTACCGGATCTGCACGCCCAGGTTCGCGGCGCGCTTCAGCAGCAGATCGATCACCATGCTGGCGCCCCCGGTGTCGCCGGGCACGGGCACCTTGTGGCCGCGCGGCGCCGGCACCGCCTGCTCCAAGAAGGGCCACACCTTCTCGTTGCCGGTGAACATCAGACCCTCGGTGTTGGGCTGGATGACCGCCTTGCCCGGAAAGTAGCTGCGCTCGAATTGAAAACCCAAGTCTTCCAGCCAATTGAAGTGCTCGACGCTGCCCTCGCAGTAGGCCCGGATCTTCTCGTGATCCGGCTGCCGGGACACGGCGACCAGGTACTTGTACATCTCCTCGGGCGAGTCGGCATGGCCCGTCGCCTCCTGAACCGCCGTTCCTCCACCCAAATAGAAGTGCCCGCCGGCCAGCGACGTCGTGCCGCCCGCCGCCGCGGCGCGCTCCAGCACCAGCACCTTCGCCCCGGCGGCCGCCGCGCTGACAGCGGCGCAGCCGCCGGCGATGCCGAAGCCGACCACCACCACGTCGACGTCATCTGACCACGACGTCACGTCTTCCGCGCTGACCGTCGCCGGTATCTCGGTGCTCATTGGCGCTGCTCCTGTTTGATGTAGTCGTAAAACGCCCTCATCTCGGGCGCGATGTACGCGATCTCGACAAACGGCACCGCCGCCTGCGGCGCTGACACATAGGCGAACTGAATCCCGCCGGGCATCACGCCCTGCTGCACGACCGCGGCGCCGAATTCCACCGCCTCGGCCAACACCGCGTCGAACTGCCCGGGGCTCTCCGCCTCCACGCAAATGTGGTGCAGGCCGGGCCCCGATTCGCGCAGAAAGTCACTATAGATGTTCTCCCCACGGACGGGTTGGATCAGTTCCAGCTGCATGTCGCCGAGGTAGCTCAGCGAGATGCTGGCGACGAAATCGGCTGGCTTGCCAAGGTAGCTGCAGGAGTCCGGAGCAAAGTGCACGTCGGGTATCCGGACCCATTTGCGCACACCTAACAAGCCGGTGAGGGCGGTTTCCGTGGCGTCCAGGTCGGTGGTAACCCACGCGATCTGCGTCGGCGATTGAACGGGAAGGGTCATCGTCCTGCAGAATAGTCCAGTGGCTCGGCAGCCAGAAAGGGCCGCGAAAACTTTGCCATGGCGAGCGGCTGCATTGCCCCGCATGGTGGGTGAACGTGTTCTAATTCCGCGGGTGGCCCGGCCCCGGCCGTCAATGTTGGCTCAACACATCCACCAGCAGCCGAAGCTGCGCGTCGAACACCGCCTCGGGGTCGGTCAGGGTATCGGCGCCGTATTGCCCGAACACCTCGAGACTGATCGCCCCCAGCACCCCCGCCCACAGCAGGAAGCACTTGGCGACCACCTGATCGTCGCCGGGAAACCCGAACTCCTGGCGAATCCGCTCAAAGTCCGACGACATCGGTTGGGGCGCAACGGTATCGGTCAGCCTGATGTCGCCGGTGGCGATGCCGGACGCGACGGCGTCGAAGAAGGCCGCCACCACCCGGGTTCCCACGGCCACGGTGCGCTCCGGCGGTGCGTGATAGCCGGGCACCGGGCTGCCGTACAGCAGGGCCCAGCGGGCCGGGTGCGCGACGGCCCACGCCCGTGTTGCCCGGGAAATGGCGATGACATCGTCGCTCCAAAGGTCCCCGACCGCCTCGCGGGCGCGATCGACGGCGTCGGCCAGGTCGGAGTAGGCGTCGACCAGCAGCAAAGTCAGCAGCTCGTCGCGGCTGGACACGTAGCGGTACACGGCCGACGACACCATGCCGAGGTCCCGTGCGATCGCACGCACGGACAACCCGGCCGCACCGCGGTCGACCAGCTGCTGGCGACCGAGCTGGATGATGCGCGCCTCGATCTGCTGCCGGGTCTCCTGGCGTTTGCCCACGCGGTCAGTCTGGCATAACCGAGATCACCGCTCTTGCTTTCTGGTCAGGAGTGTGGCAATGTCCCCGCCTTAGAGAGCAGTGCTCTCGGTAGGTTGGCGAGAGAGGATGCGACATGTCCACCCGATACGAAGAACCGAGCGGGGTCGTGCGAGCCGCCAACGCGGTGATCCGCTGGCTTGCCGAGATGGGAGTCAGCATCGCCGGCACCCATGCGCTGCGGGTGCGCGGGCGCAAAAGTGGGAAGACGCGGGCGGTCGTCATCAATCTGCTGACCGTTGACGGGGTCGACTACCTGGTCTCACCGCGCGGCAACACCCAGTGGGCCCGCAACGTTCGGGCCGCGGGCGTCGTCGAGACCGGCCCGCGCTGGCGCCGGCGTCGCGCCAGGGTCAGCGAGGTGGCCGACGCGGCCAAAACGGAACTGCTGCGGCGATATCTGGAGCGCTGGTACTGGCAGGTCAAGGACTACGTCGCCGGACTGACCCCGGACAGCACCGACGAGGAGTTCCGCGCCGTCGCACCCACGATCCCGGTGTTCGCCCTCGCGGAGGCGGACGAGGCCCGCTGAATCGCCTAGCGGGCGCCCCCGCGCGTCACACCGAGGTCCTCACGGACTTCCTCTGAGGTGGCCCGCCATGACACCGCCGCCGGGAAATCCCCCCACACGCTGTTGAAGATCCCCACGAGCAGCCCCGGACCTGCGCTGGAAGGCAGGTACACCGGGCCGCCCGAATCGCCGTTGTGGCTCTGCACCCCGTGCGACATGGTGAACCAGCCGTTGTTCACGCTCTCCACCGTCCCGCAGGTTTCGCCGGTGCTGACCCCGAAGTGGCAGATCGCCTGTCCGGGGGCGAGCGCCGCCGCCGGATTCGAGATCAGTGGACGCCCGCCGGGCAGGACGTTGTTCGCCATCACGCCGTTGTCCAGCACGATCGCCTCGTAGTCGGTGATCAGCTGGTCGGTGGCCACCGTCGTGCCGCTGGGGGTGTTGTCCCGGAAGGCGGCCAGGCGGCCGATCACGGCCCCGCCCCGGTCCGTGACGACGCCCGCGCCGCCGCGGCAGTGCCCCGCGGTGAACGCGATCTTGAGGTTGGGGTCGACGTAGCCCAGCGTGCAGACGCGATTGTCCTGGCGGATCTCCATGCCCGGATAGACCATGACGGGGTCGGCCTTGGCCGGGGCGGGCGGCATCCATTGCGCGAACGCGGCCACGGTGATCGATGCGGTGAACGCTCGCATTGCCAGGCGACGCACCATCAACTCCGATCCGTCCGGGCCAAATCTCGACCGATTTGAGATTACGGCGTGACTTTCCGTTACGCAGAAGTCTTCGCGCCGTCCGCCGCCGGTGTTACGGAGATGTCGCCAGGGAAACGGCGGCCTCGGTGCGGTCCGCGGTGCGTGGGGCCCAGCCCGGCGGGCCGAAGACATAGCCCAGCCGGTCGCGCAGCCGGGTCGCGGTGCGCCAGTCGTGGGCGATCGCGACGTATTCCCGGGTCTGCAGCTTCCAGATGTTGAACGTGTCGACCCGCTTGGTCAGGCCGTAGTGGGGGCGGAACAACTCGGCCTGGAAGCTGCCGAACAGCCGGTCCCAGAGGATGAGGATTCCGCCGTAGTTCTTGTCGAGGTAGATCTGATCCATCCCGTGGTGCACCCGGTGATGTGACGGGGTGTTGAAGACGAATTCGAAGACCCGCGGCAGCTTGTCGATCCGCTCGGTGTGCACCCAGAACTGGTAGATCAGGCTGATCGAGAAACTGAAGAACACCATCCAGGGCGGGATCCCCAGCAGCGGCAGGGGCACCCACATCAGGATTTCGCCGCTGTTGTTCCACTTCTGGCGCAGCGCGGTCGCGAAGTTGAAGTATTCGCTGGAGTGGTGGGCCTGGTGCGTCGCCCAGATCAGCCGCACCCGGTGCGCGATCCGGTGATAGGCGTAATACAGCAGGTCAACCCCGAGAATGGCGATGACCCAGGTGTACCAATGGGCGGCCGAGAGGTGCCACGGCGCCACATAGGCATAGATCGCGGCGTAGCCGAACAGCGCCAGAGTCTTCCAGGCGGCGGTGGTGCCCACCGAGACCAGCCCCATCGAGATGCTGGCCAGCGAGTCACGCGTGAGGTATGCGCCGGAGACCGGCCGCGCGTTTTCGACGATGCTCTCCAGCTTTCGGGCCGCCGCCCATTCCAGCGTCAACAGCAACAAGAAGAAGGGAATGGCGAGCAGCACGGGATCCCGCATCTGCGGGGGCAGCGCGGACACGAAATCTGAGGGCGCACTCACAGGGATAAGACTACGACGAACCGCGGGACAGTCGGGTCGCCTTGGTCCGGCATGCGGTCCACACTGTGCTGACGGATCGGAGGGCTTGGACAGTTGACCGCTGTGGTGGTGATCGGCTCGGGCTTTGCCGGATTATGGGCGGCGCTCGGTGCAGCCCGCCGGCTCGACGAGCTGGCCATCCCGACGGGCGTTGTCGACATCACCGTGTTGGCCACCCAGCCCTTTCACGACATCCGGGTGCGCAATTACGAGGCTGACCTGCGCCCATGCCGCGTTCCGCTCGCCGGCCTGCTCGACCCCGTGGGTGTGGCACACGTCGCCACCGAGGTGACCGCGATCGACACCGACGCCCGCACCGTCGCCACATCGGGTGGCGTGACGTATGACTACGACCGGTTGGTGCTGGCCTCGGGCAGCCACGTCCAAAAACCCGCCGTGCCGGGTCTGCGGGAGTTCGGCTTCGACGTCGACACCTATGACGGTGCCCTTGCGCTGCAGAACCACCTGCTTCGGCTCGCCGACGGTTCCCCAACGGCGGCGGCGGGCACGGTTGTCGTGGTCGGGGCGGGACTGACCGGCATCGAAGTGGCGTGCGAGCTACCGGACAGGTTGCGCCGGCTGTTCGCTGGGAGCGACGTCACTCCCCGGGTGGTGCTGCTGGATCGCAGCCGCATCGGCTCCGACATGGGCAGCTCGGCGCGTCCGGTCATCGAAGCCGCGCTGGAGGCCAACGGCGTCGAGACCCGGGCGGGCGTGGGCGTCGCCGCGATCAGCGAACGCGGGGTGTCGCTGACCTCGGGCGAACACCTGGCGGCGGCCACGGTGGTGTGGTGTGCCGGCATGCGGGCCAGCTCGCTGACCGAGCACTTGCCGGTGGCGCGCGACCGCCTGGGGCGGGTGCCCGTCGATGACTTTCTGCGGGTAGTCGGCGTCCCCGCAATTTTTGCCGCGGGCGACGTCGCCGCCGCCCGGATGGACGGGGACCACCTGTCGGTGATGTCGTGTCAACACGGCCGCCCGATGGGACGCTACGCCGGCTACAACGTAATCAGCGACCTGTTCGGCGAGCCGCTGCTGGCTCTCCGAATCCCTTGGTATGTAACGGTTCTCGACCTCGGACCGGCCGGCGCGGTTTACACCGAAGGGTGGGATCGGCTGCTGGTGTCAAGTGGCGAACGGGCCAAGGCGACCAAGCGGACGATCAACACTCGGCGCATCTACCCGCCGCTGACCGGGAACCCTGCCGACCTCCTGGCCGCGGCCGCGCCGGAGCTGCAGTCCCGCCCCTAGCGGTCCGATTGCGCTTCGTCGCCGGCGTACCACTGCACGGCGCGAACTCCCGGCTGCAGCGACAGCTCCGCCACCAACCGCTCCAGCCGGGACGGGGCGTCGCCGTCCATGAGCAGGTGCGCGGTCAACGTGACCTCGTCGTCGCCGGACCGCCCGGTATGGATGCCGCGCAGCGTGATGTCGTTGCCGCTCGCGTGCTGCACGATCTGAGCGCGCGTGTACTGCTCGTGTTTCGGACGGGAGACCACCTGCACCAGGTAGGGCCGCAGACTCTCGTCTTCGTCTCCGGTGTTGTCGCGGTCGATCAGCCGGCCAAGCGGGCGCCCGAACACGTGAATGCCGATGACGGTCCCGGTGCCGATCAGCGCGAACACCAGGTGCCCCGACGCCGCCAGGACGCCGATCGCCGCAGAACACCACAGCGTGGCCGCGGTGTTGAGGCCCCGGACGTTGACGCCCTCGCGCAGGATCACGCCACCGCCGAGGAATCCGATGCCGGACACCACGTACGACGCGACCCTGGTTGGGCTGGTGTCCGCGGTGGCGGCGGCATAGAGCACGAACAACGTCGCGCCGCCGGCGACCAGCGCGTTGGTCCGCAGGCCGGCCCGGCGCGCCCGCCATTGCCGCTCCAGGCCGATGAGCGCGCCACATCCCACGCCGACGGCGAGCCGGAGCGCGAAATCGGCGACGCTCAGCGTGGTCTCCATCAGCAGTCCTTCCCCCGGGTCAGCACCGGCGGAGCTAATCATTCTCAGGTGAACGGCAGGTGGCCCCGAGTCGAACCGGATGCGTTGCGGCCATGCGTGCGAAACCCGTCCGCCGCCAAACGGTTCCCCGTTATGGCCGACGCCAGGCTAGCTCTTGTTGAGTTGCTGGGGACAGTAGAATTTCGCGGCGATCGCCAGGAACGACGTGGCGTGTTCCGTAGTGAGCCCGGGATTTTGGCCCTTCAAATCGTTGACCATCTGGGGGCCGTACTCGCCATTGCCCATCGCAGTGCACACCGCTTGGGCGAATTGGACGGCTGCCTCCGGCGTCTTGTAGGTGATACCCGCGCTTCGCAGCGACGCGAGAAAGCCCGCCTCGTCGACGCCGCCCGCATCCGGCTCGCTCTGCGCGGGCGCGGCCAGCAGGATCGCGGCCGGAACGGCGATCAGCGCCAGCAGCAGCCTCATAACCGGTGATTGTCTCATGGCGCGACACCGACTGCAGCACTGGCTCAGCTTAGCGAAATGGCTTGTGGGTCAGTGTAATACGACCTTGGCAAGCCCCGATCAGGCCTTGCTGAGCTGGTGCGGGCAGTAGTATTTCGCGGAGATCATGGCGAAGTTGGAAGCCATCTCCATGTCCATGCCCGGATTGTGCATCTTGACGTCATGGACCAGTTCCAAGCCCGATTCCCCGTTGTTCAGGCACGAACACACCGCCCGGCCCGCCCCGACGGCCGCATCCGGACTTGCGAAGCCGAAGCCGGCCTGATGCAGGGCGGCGAGGAACGCCCCGTCGTCGCCGTCCGGCACGGGTGGAGGGTCGGCATATGCCGGTGCGGCCAGGCCGATCATCACCGGGACGCCCAGTAGAACCAGTAACCGCTTCATTGCTCGCCTTCCTTGCGCATAGCTGCAGGAGCTTGAATCATGTTGCCCGTTAACCTAATTGGGCATCGGCGGGCAGGACTTTGGACTTGTCGCCCTTTTTCAGGTGCACGGCGTGAATGCCGGGTTTCTTCGCCAGCTGCTCGAGCAGGGCGTCGAGGCCCTCCTGGTCGACGTTGTGGTGCTGCACGGTTTCGGGTTTCTCCGAAATCTGCGCGACCAGACGCTTCAGCTGTTCCGGCGATTGCTTGTCTTTGAGATCTTTGATGGGCTTCATCCGGTTGCGGACGCCGGCACCGACCACGGTGGGCCCCCCGGAACCGAGGGCGCTGCCCAGCATCCCCGCCATCCCCATCGAACTGAACAGGCTGCCCTCGCCCAGCGCCGCCGCGGGCACCGCCTCGGGCCCCGCCGCCGACAGGGCGGCGGCAACGGTTCGGATGGCCGGGGTGGCCGAGGCCCAGCTGGGCGGAACGCTCAACTGGCCGACCAATGTGCCGCGCGCGAAGCCCGCCGTCGGGCTGATCGCGTCGTAGAGCGTGCCCCGGCCGAAGCCCAATGCCCCCAGCCCGGCGCCGAGCGCGTCCTTCGGTAACGCGCCGTAGGCGGCGGGCGGGGCAAACTTGAGCCACTGCGACACGGGGAAGTTGATCAGCAATCCGACGTCGTTGAACTGTGTGGTCAGCCCCAACGGCACCTTGACCGCGTTGTACATGGCCGTGATCAGCGGGGTGCCGCCAGGAGTGGTGCCGAAGCCTTTCAAGAAGGTGGTGATGGTGGTGTTGTATTGGGTCGCGAGCTGCGAGAGCCATGCCAGTATCGGGTTACCCGCCGTCGCGGTCGTGGTCAGCGAGCTGGCTGCCGCGCTGACCGTTGACCCCGCATTGCCGGCGGAGGTGCCGGCACTTTGGCTTAGTGCGGCCGCCTGCATGGTTGTGCCGGCAGTGTTCGTGGTCGCGGGCGGCTCCGCGAACGGCGTAAACCTCGAGGCCGCCTCCGACGAGGTGGCGTAGCTGTCCATCGCCACTGCGTCCTGGGCCCACATCTCGCTGTACTGGGTCTCGGTGGCCGCGATTGCGGCTGTGTTCTGCCCGAACAGGTTGGTCGCCATCAGCTGCGCCAACAGGGCACGGTTCTCCGCGATCACCGGGGGCGGCACATGCGCAGCGAACGCCGCCTCGTACGCGGCTACCGCCGCGCTGGCCTGAGTGGCGGCTTCCTGGGCCTGAATCGCGGTCTCCTGCATCCAGGTCACATAGGGCGCGGCTGCCGAGGCCATGGCAACTGATGAGGGGCCCACCCATGGCCCGGTGGCCAGACTCGAAACCACCGACGAATAGGCCGACGCCGCAGACTGCAACTCCGCGGCCAGGTTCTCCCATGCGGTCGCGGCCGCCACCAACGACTCCGGTCCCGGACCGGCATACATCCGGCCCGAATTGAACTCCGGCGGAAAGGCTCCGTAAAACATCTGTGATCCCTTACCTGGTGGCTGGCGGTTGAGTGGACGGTGCTGGGTTGGCGTGCGGTGCGTTCATGGCGGTCACTCCTCGATGCACGGGATCACGATGATGGTGGCGGCGGCCGGGTCGGCCTCGGCAACGGCACCGCCCAGCGAGCTGGCCGCCGCGGCGGCACTCCCGCTCATGGGGTGGGTCGCGCTGGCGGCGACGGCCCGCCCCAGCAGGCTGGACAGACCCATTTGGCTGAAGACGCCCTCTTCGCCGGCCAGCGCAGCGGCCGGGGCGGCGGCCAGGTTGGTGGGCATCACCTGGGCGACAGTGCGGATCGTCGGCGCCGCCTCCGTCCAGCCCTGCGGTACCGACATGCTGCCGACCAGGGACGCTTTGCCCATGGACCCCGAAACCGGTCCGACGGCGGAGCTCAGCATGGGCCGCACAGCGCTGGGTCCGCTGGTCAGCGGCGCCAGTGCCCCGGAGATCGCCTTCGGGCCGGACAAATACGCCGCGGCGCTCTGACCGTTCTGGCCCCAGGCGTACGCCTGACCGAAGGACAGGAACGGGCCACCCGGGACGCTGCTCCATGACTGGGGGGAGTACGGGCCCGTCAGCACCGACCAGATGTTGTTCCAGTAGTCGAGGTTTTGCCCGATTCCGGTGGTGAGCCCAGTCCCCGTCGTAGGGTTCGTTGCCGCCACGTTGCCGGCGTTCAGCAGGGGTTGCAACGAGCTCAGCTGAGAGGCGGTGTTGGAGCTCGACTGCGCACCCGACTGCGTGACCGCGGCCGCCTGCATCGGGCCGGGCGACTCGTTGGTGGTCCGCGGCGGCTCGGCGAACGGCGTCAGTTGGGATGCGGTCGCCGATGACGCCGCGTAGCCGTACATTGCGGCGGCGTCCTGGGCCCACATCTCCATGTATTGGGCTTCGGTGGCGGCGATCGCCGGGGTGTTCTGGCCGAGGATGTTGGTGGCGATGAGCGTTGCCAGCAGCGCGCGATTGGCCGCGATCACCGGTGGCGGCACCGTGGCCGCGAACGCCGCCTCGTAGGCGCCGGCGGCCAGCTTGGCCTGGGCGCCGGCCTCCTCCGCCTGGGCACCGGTGGCATTCATCCACGCCACGTAGGGCGCGGCGGCTGCGGCCATTGCTATCGACGACGGACCCGTCCACGGCCCCGTCGCCAGCGTCTCGATGGTCGAGCCGTACGAGGCGCTTGTGGCCTGCAGCTCCGCGGCCAATTCGTCCCACGCCGCCGCAGCGGACAGCAGCGGACCCGACCCAGCACCGACGTACATCCGCCCCGAGTTGATCTCCGGCGGAAGCGCCCCGAAGTCCAACATCGACTACCTCCCGTCCCTCAAGTGGCCGCCAGGGTAGGCGCGGCTTTGCTGCCTCTGCCGCAACCGCGGCAAGGTTCTAATGAAATCCATCAGATCCGTTTTTGACGCCACGAGCTCATTCCACATACTTCAAACAACAGGCCATTCCCTCCCCGAACTGAAGTCCTCACGAAGAATGCGCGACTTGACCCGCCATCCGCCCATGAATATAAGGGGATTGTGACGGTAACGCATTTCAGCCCGCGTTCCCTCCACGTAACAAACTGTAAAAAGCAAATGTCACACCGCCATCGGCTCTTGTGAGAACTTCAGGCGCACGGCTATCCGCGTGTGATTTTGCATACATCGAGGTAACTGACGGTGTCGGCGCAGCTAGGCCGCGGTTTAGCGCGACGCGCAAACCGCCATTTTTGGCAATAAAATCCCTACGGATCGACGTTATTATCGATCGCGCTAAATTGTTTTCCGGTCAAATGCAGGACGGATTGGAAGCGCTGAATCCCTCCTATCGCCATATGGCACGACGCCAGAAGAACGCATATGGAGCATATGCGCAATGTAAGCCGTGGATTAAACCCGCAAGTTCAGAGCAAGCGTGTCAACCCGGCCGGGACGCAATTACACCCAACCGGACCCGACGGCGTTGTCGGTGCTGGCCATGTTGCTGCCGGCGGTCTAGAACGTTTGCCCGCGGAGCGTCGGCCGTTGCTGGATCACCCGGAAGCTGCGACCCAACTCCCGGCGGGCCCACAAGTGCGCGCGGTTGCGGCAGTCGCGCGCCGCCGGTACGTGGCGAACGAGGCCGACGCTCGGTCACCACCGACGCCGCCCGGACGCGCACGATGGCTCCCCGCCTGTCTACGTCGCCGAACTGATAACCAATTGCCATAGCGTTCCCCTGCTGTTCACCCACACGCAGGGTAGATGAACTAGTCTGCCGCGCCGCTGATTAGCTGCTGACAGTTTCCTGGGAGGCCCTGCTTGGCTGGTCACCGCGGGTTTCGGCCAGTCTTGAAGACTCCGCTGCGACGCCTGTGACGTTGCTGAACGTGCCCTCATCCTCAAAAACTAGTTTGTAGAAGCCCTTAGGGCCATCGTCATGCCGGCCGGGTCGGCGGATGGACTTCGTATCGCGGACCGCTGCCGCATCGGTTGCTCACCGCGGAATACCTGACACCGCCGCAGACCCTGCGGAGGGCTGATTCGACGCCAAGCCGCGGCGCCCGGCAGGAACCAGATGAGGCGAACTCGCGGCGCGACCTACGTCGTCTTGTTCTCGGCGACCGCCGCGCTGAGGCCCTCGGCCAGGTCGTCTTGGGTCAGCTCCTTGAACCGCAGAAGCTGCCGCTCGCTGAACTCGGTAACGTCGCTGGCCAGCACCGCATCCAGGTCCTCGTCGTCCAGACGGAAACTGCGGTGATCGCGGGCCTTCTCGACCACGTTGCGCACGAAACCGGCATTTCCGAGCGTATCGATGCCGCGGATCAGGTCCCCGTCTTCGGAGTAACTCTCGTCGAGATAAAACCTTGTGTACGAAGGCAATAGGGAATGCGCCGCTTCCTCGGTGATGACGTCCTCGTTCTCCTGGCCCATCAATCGGGTCAACGCGACCAGCTCGTCCGGCGTATAGCTGAAGAACTCGATCACGGTCGAAAACCGCCGCCGCAGACCCTGATTCACGTCCAGCATCTTCTCCATCGCCTTCGCGTAACCGGCACCGAAGACGACGAGCTCATCGCGATGGTTCTCCATGTACAACAGCAACGTATTGATGATCGCGTTGCCGTACGGGTCACCCTGCTGGTAGCCCTTCTCGTGCAACGTGTGCATCTCGTCGAAGAAGACCGCTCCGCCGAGAGCCTCCTCGAGCATCTCCTCGGTGTTCTTCTCCGCGTCGGCCATGTACCGGCCCAGCAGCTTGGTGCGGCTGGTTTCGACCACCACCGGCTTGCGCAGCACCGTCAAGCCGCACAACTGTTTGCTGAAGGCCCGCGCCACCGAGGTTTTGCCGGTCCCGGGCGGACCCAGCAGCAGTGTGTGGCGTGAGGTCACCGGCACGGGAAGGCCCATCTTGGCGCGGGCCAGGTTCACCTTCGTCGTCGCCTTGATGAGCTTGATTTCCCGCTTGGCGCGTTCCATGCCCAGCATCGCGTTGAGCTCGGCGTCACCCTCGGCCAGGTACCGTGCGGCCTCCTCGGCGTGGCGAGCGGCCTCCGTCTCCTCCCGGGTTGGCGCGCTGTCCGCGTCCCACGGATCCGTGCGCGCCTCAATGGTTTCCGGGTCGGTCAGGACCAGTCGATAGTTCGGGTTATCCAGCGCTTCGCGCGCCGGGCTGAACTTCGGATCCCGCGAATACACCCGGCGCAACAGCTCGACGGCCTCTTCCTCGCGGCCCAGGTGCCGCAGGCACATCCCTTGGGTGTAGAGGGCGATGTTGGCCGCTCCCGGAACGCGGTCTCCTTCAATCGCGTCCTGGCCCCGCCGGATCGCCTCCTCGAAGACGCCGAGTGATGCCAGCGCCGTCGTCGCCATCGCCGCACCGGCGGCCTTCAGTTCGGGCTGACGCCAGACCTTGCCCTCCGGGAATTGGTTGAGCACATCCGGCCACCGCCCGGTGCGGAAATACAGGATGCCCCGCGCGTAGTCGACCAGCTCCTGCTCAAATGGTTGGCGGGGCTCGACCCCGTCGAGCAGTTCCGCCGCCTCCTCGTAGCGTTTGGCCTCGGCGAGCACGGCCGCGTAAGCGCACGCCAGTGACTCGACGCTGGTGACAGCCAGCTGCAGGAACATGCCGTCGGAGACCTGGGGACGGAAGTGCAAGTCGGTGACCCCGAGCCGGCGGGTCTCCCATCCGAACGTGCGAATCGACGCCCACGCACCGGCGAGCACCTCGATGCTCCGCTCCCCCGCGAGCAACCGCGCCAGCCACGCGTCGCACATCCCAGGGTCCAGGTTGCTGGCCGTGGTGAACATCTGCGACGCCACCTGCGGGTTGTGACTGGGTTGGAGCCCGTTGACCGATATCCCCGATGCCAGCAAGCCGGCGACCATCGCATTGCGGGCGCCCTCAGCGGTCGATTGGGGCCGCGTCATTGCGCCACAGGCACGCCCGCCGGGCTCTCTCGCAGCTGACCGACCGACAGCGTGAGCTCGTCGTCGCCACGCACGGCACGGCACGGCACGACCAGCGAGGCATGTGTCGCGGGGGCTGGGAGGCTGGCGCGGACCGCGGCCAGCTGACGCCCGGTGAGGCGATTGAGGCCGGACGAAACGTTCCGGGGCAGCCGCTTCTCGGTGTGGTAGCGCACCCAGGCCGACACCTGCGGCCGGCCCGCGCGAGCGGTGAGCCGGACCGTCAGCACGGTGGCGACGGTGTCCGCCTGCCACAGCTCGTCGAGCGTGTCGGTGGTGATGTCGGCGGGCGTCACCCAGAAGCTGGTGGTGAAGCCGTTGAAGTGCTTGAGGTGGCGCCAGCCGGGCCGGCTCCAGGTGGGCTCCAGGTCGGCCAGCACCGCGCGGTCGACCTCGGTGATCTCCTCGGCGGTCAACGGCCTTGCGGCACAGGTCATTCCATCGAGATCTTGAGCCAGCCGCTCGGTGGCCGCGACCAAAGTCGAAGCCAGCGAATCGCGGACCGCCACAGCGGCGATGTTGCGTTGCGGGTTCATCCGCAACACCAGCCAGGTGCGGCGAACGTAGGAGGAGGGCTCGCCGTTCGCCACCTCCCACTCCTCGGGGCCCCAGTCGTCGAGCTTCGACAACTCGGCGGCGTTGCCACCGCGGCGCACCTTCACCGACACGATGTCGATGTTATCGAGGTGAATGTCGAACTGCCGCAACCCATCTGCCACTGCTTGCACCAGCAGGGTGGGCGGCGACGTCCGGTGCCGGTGACGCGACGAAGCGTCGTCGTCGCCCCCGTTCACCGCGATGACCGAGACCAGCTGGCCCTCGTATTCGCGCACGCCGACCTTGTCGCGTCCGAACCGACGCTGGTAATCGAGCACCGGCGTGCAGCCGGCGCCCAGCGCGGTGCCGGGATCGGCCGACCAATCCCACAGCCAGGTGGCCAATGCCGATGTCACCGTCACGCCGTGGTAGGTGATCAGCGAGAACAGGGCGATCAACGCCGCCAGCCCGACCCCCACCCAGAACGCGATGCGGTAGGTGCCCTGCCAGGACTCCGGGCAGTGGCTGGCCACCACCAAGATCGCGACGTCTACCAGGAGCACCGCGGTGACCCGCGGCCACGACAATGACAAACCGAACCTGCGCTGAGCTTTCATGACTGTTGCTGCTCCGCCCTTATTGCTGCTTCCGCGATCGCTTCATCAGCATCGCCGTTCCAAAAACGCCCCCACCGATCAGTAACGCCCCGAGCAGGCCCCCGGCGGCCACCCACACTGGCACCATATCCCGGGGTGGGGCGGGCTTCGGTATGTTCAGCGGCGCCGAAAGTTGCTGCGGCGGCTTCAACGGTCCTTCGGGTACGTCCCACGTCAGTGCCGCCACCGGGTCGACGATGCCGTGCCCAATCTGGTTATCCACGCCGCGCGCCGGCGCGCGGGCGGTTCGGGTCAGCCGGTTGATGACCTGATACGCCGACAGCTGAGGGAACTTCGCGCGAACCAGCGCGGCGACGCCGGACACGATCGCGGCCGAGAAGCTGGTGCCGGACGGAACCAGCAACGAGTTGTCCGGCCCGTCAATCGCGTTGATGACGCCGTCGTCCCGGGGGGATAGCCCGATGACGTCGGTGCCGGGCGCGGCGATGCCCACCCAGGGACCGGCCACGCTCGTCGATGCCTGACCCTGGTTGCCCTGGGTCATCGGCCGGCCATCCTCGTCGACAGCGCCCACCGTCAGGACATAGTCGCTGAACCAGGACGGCGTCACGACGGTGGTGACGGAGCTCCAGTTGCGAGGATCGTTGGGCTGCAACGGATCATGCGCCGGGTTCTGCTTGCAGTCCTTCTTGCTAGTGTCGCCGGCCGCGGCCACGATCACGGCGTTCTTGTCGACCGCCGCATAACGCACCGCGGCGCCCAGCGCGCGCTGGTCGACGATGTTGCGCGCGCTCATGCACGTCACATCGGAGATGTTGATGATCTGCGCGCCCATGTTGGCGGCGTGCACGATTGCCCGGGCCATCGTCTGGACGCCGTCGATCTTCGCGCGAGTCTGCGGATCTTCGTCGCCGGTGTAGGCGTCCTTGAGGCCGAAGGCCTGGCTCGACTGGCGGATCCCGATGATGTCCACATCCGGGGCGACACCGCTGAACGCGTCAGGACCAGCCGAGGGCGGTGCCGGAGGCGGAGGTGGCGGGCTGGGCGGCGGATCCAGCGGGCGCGGGCCGCGTGAGTTGTCGACTCCGACAACGCGGCTCCCACCGGAATAGCTCGGTATGGTCACCGTGCCGCCGCCGTGGTTGCCGGCCGGGGCCTGCCCGCCCTGCGGCGGTCCCGGCGGTGGACCTGCAGGCGCGGGCGCGGGCGCGGGCGGTGGCAGCCCGAACGGTCCCGGAGCCGGCTGTTGCTCCGTCGGCGAAGGCGGAACCATCGTCACGGTCTGCGGCAAGGGCGACAACGTCACCGTCTGCGGCGGCGGCGCTTTCGGTGGCGGTTCGGTGGTGGGGATGGTGACCGGCCGTCGCGGCGCGGCCGGTGGCACTCCAGCGCCGTTGGCCGGCGCGGCGCCGATCATCGAGGCCACGATCGTGCCGTGGGCGTCGCAGTCCGACAGCCCGTCGCCGCCCATGACGTAGTCACCGCCGGGGATCAGGCGCGGAAACCGAGGGTGGGGGCTCACACCGGTGTCGATGACGGCCACCTTGATGCCGGCGCCGCGGCCGAACTGCCATGCCTCCTGCAGGTTCAGCATGTCCATGTACTTGGGTTGCAACCGGAAATCTGTGCCGGGCAGCACGCCTACCTCGGTGCAGTATGAATTCTGCTTCATCGGCGCCGACGGGCCGGGCGGACCGTCGGGCGGCACCGCGCCGGGATCGATCGTCGGCGGCGAAATCGCATAAGCGGGCGGTAACCCGGCCAATGCTCCTGAGGCGAGCAAGATTGCGGCGAGGGCCGCCGCGGAAGCGCGCCCTCGCCACACCTTGCTACTACCGGTAGCGGATTGCTGCATAGACATTCATCAACCACAATGCCAGCGGGAAAATCGGCATCAGGCAGAGGTATTCGATCCATTCCACGAACTTGCGGAACAGCGGGCTGTAGATGGTGTTGGGCACCACGGCCGCGGACGTGAGGCCGGCCGCCGGCAGCAGGACCAGGATCGCCGCGCTGATCGACACGGCCAAGGGCGACTGCAACACGAGCGCGTACCGCGCCACCACGGCGCCCACGATGAGGACGGCCGTCACCGCCAGGGTGATCGCCTGCCAGCGGTCGACGTAGGAGCGTCCGCGCAGCATCAGGAACCCGGCGCTGAAGCCGGCGAGCAACAGCGGTAGCCAGCGTTGGCCGGTGTGCGGGTCCGACAAGGCCGCCAGCGAGACGATCATCAGGACGCCCAGCCCGACCAACAGGCCGGTCAGGAAGGAGCGGGCGCGTTCGGCCTGCACCAAGACGTCGCGGACGGATGCGGGTCCCTCGAGGACCGGGGGGCCACCGTCGGAGCGGACCACGGTGGTCGGCAGGTCCGGCCGGGCCTCGAACACCCACCGGCTGGTCGCCGACGGGAAGACCGGCAGACGAATGCCGGCCAGTCGGCGCGAAAGCGCGGGCGCGGTGTGATAGATCAGCACGCACACCAGGACGACGCTGGTCAGCAGCGTCACCGCGCTGGTCATCGCAACCATTCGCGCTAGGGCCGCGATCGCCGTGACCAGGCTGATGGTGATGAGCGCGGTGTACAGGCCCAACCGGCGGCCGGTGAAACGCAGGGCGAGCATCGCGGCGATGGTGAGCACGCCGAAGGCCAACACCGCGTGCGGGGATCCCACTCCACCGGGCGGCGCCGCCGCGGCGGCGACGGTGAGTGGCGCCAGGCCGCTCAGCAGCATGATGTCGGCGATGCGGCGGTCCTGCTGGGTGCGGGCCCGCATCAGCAGCATCAGGGAGACGCCCAGCACCACCGCGGCGATCACCGCGGAGTACGCCGTCGGCAGCCAGGAGTTGTGGTGCCAGCGGTACCAGAGCAGCAAGCCGGACGCAGCCGTAACCCCGGCCGCCACCATCGACGCACCGACCTGCACCGCAACCACCGGATCGATCGCGGCGAACCGCTTGCTCAGGTTTGCCGCGACCGCGGTGGAGATGTGCTCGATGACCTGCGAGCGATGCTCGGTGTCCTGGATGAACCGGATCCACAGCCGGTCGCCGTCGTAAACGTCCTGTTCGGTCAGGGACTGGGTGGCCCGCAACGGGCTGCCGTCCACCAGGCAGAGCGCCCACCTGCCGCGGCCCGTGGCCTCCAGCGGGGTTTCTCCGAGCTCCCTGAGTCGGCTGTTCACCACCTTCAGCAGCGGCTCGGTCATCACCGAGACGGGGGCGTTGGCGTCCAGCAGGACGCCGATCTGTACGCCCGCCCCGGCCATAACGCCGACCACGACCGCCCGAGGTTGCGAAATTCCCTCAACGTCAGGCTGAAGCGCTTCAACTACCGCAGTCATCGCCCTGAACCCCTTACCGTCGTGAATGTGTAACCCCGTGCCGCCAGCCGGGCGGGAGTCTGCGCCGGCCGGCTTTCCGGGGCGCCGAGGCCCCCGGGAAAGCGCAGCTCGACTAATCCGAATTCCATCTACCCCGCCTCGCGATTAAAACCTTGGTGACAGTGGTTTGAGATTTGCTGAATCTCTTAGAGAAGTATGCCGTGTTGGCTTCTCAACCGCATGTTGAGTGCAAAGACATTGGTGAACTTTATGTTTCGTCGAATGTCAGACCCTGCTGTGGGTTTTCCACTCGCCGTAGGGAAGGGTGTCCAGCACCGTCTTGACGCCCACCTGCACCAATTGGGGGGTCGCCGGGCAGATGGCCAGCCAGGCCTCCCCCGACCCGGCCGTCCGCGCCTGCTGGTACAGCGCGATGCGGCCGCCGGAACCGTCCTTGAGCGACAGCACCGAAGCGCTGGGGCCCTTCGCGTCGTCCCGGTACTGACGCGCGTACACCGCGACCTCGGCCGCGGGATCGGAAAGGGCCTGTCCCAGCGCGGCCACGGTGGCGGCACTGATGCCCATCCGCCGCAGGTCGCCGCCGGAAAACACGTTGAAGCCGGACTCCTGCCACGACTTGGTGGCTTCCAGCATCTCTTCCAGCGGCACGTTGACCGCATTGATCGCCGCGGGCTCGGCGTGGTGTATCGACTCCAGCGCGTCCAGCACCAGGGACGCGATCGAGGCGCTGTCCGCGATCGCCACGTCATCGACGGTGATGTCGCCGCCAACACGCACCGCGGACACCCAGTGCTGGCCGCGACGGGCCAGCACCACCCGGAACTCGTTGTCTGGGATGTCGCGCGACCCGGGTGGCTGATTCTCGTCGTCGACCACGCCGTAGAGCAGCTTGCCCCGCGACAGCAGGGCGATGACCTCGAGGTCCGGCGCGGCCAGCACCCTCATTCGAGCGGCCACATGTTCGTTCACCTGGTCGTTTTCGACGATGCCCTGCTCGCGCATCACCGCCATGCCGGGATGCTCGTTGAGCCAGTCGCTCGAGTCGGTAGAAACAAATGGCCGGCACCGCAATTCCGGGGCGACGTGCCGGATGTCCAGGAGAGCCTGGAGCATCCAGAAACCGTCGACGTTAACGGTGATGTCGGTGCGGGCGGTCTGCTGATCCATCAATACCTCAAGGGTTCAAAGTGCACGGTAACCGCAGGACGCGGCAGCACACCGACCTGTGGTGTGCTGCCGCGCCTGAAGTTGGGGTTAGGCCCAGCTGGACCCAACGGCGCTGTCGGTGCTGGCCATGTTGCTGCCGGCGCTCTGCACCTTCTGCCCGTGGGCGTTGGCCTGCTCGTAGAT
>NZ_LZIE01000065.1:0-11987 GCF_001667155.1 Mycobacterium sp. 852002-53434_SCH5985345 | reverse complement strand
CGCCGGTGTCCGCCGCGGGCGGGGGCGGGGTATAAAACACGTACCCGGGGGGGGGGGGGGGGGCGAGGCCCGCGCCCCCACCGGCTGGACACCGTGCAATTCTGGGCGGCCCAGTCCGACGGCGACGATCCCGAACTCGGCGCCCGACGGGTCGATCCGCGTCGCGACCGGGCCCGCGATCTGGACGTCCGCATGATCGCGGCCGACGCGGATACCACGCGCCGACTGCTGGACTCGGGCGTGCCGTTGCCGCACCTGCTGGTCGCCGCCACCGCGGCGACGGTAACGCGGTGGCGGCGGTCGCGCAATCAGGCCACGCCGCCGCCGCTGCTGGCGCTCGAAACACATGGCCGCGCAGACGGTCTCGTCGACGGGCCGGGCGCGCACACCATCGACACCGGCGACACCGTCGGACTGCTGAGCTCGATCTACCCGGTGCGGGTGGCATCGGCCGATCCGCGAGACGTGGGGGAGCTGCTGGCGGCGATCCCCGGCGACGGGCTGGATTACGGCTTGCTGCGTTATCTGCGTGCCGACACCGCCGAACGCCTCGCCCCGTTGCCCGGCCCGCAATTGTTGCTGAACTACCTCGGTGCCGCCCACGCCGCCGGCGGGACCCGGCTGCTGACGCTCGAGCGTGAGCTCCTCGCCGGGGTTTCGCCGCAGCCGGAGCCGGAGCTGGCGGTGCGCCACGAGCTCACCATTGTGGCCGCCATGCTCACGTTCGACGGACAGCGCGTGCTGGTCGCGCAGTGGCGCACGCTGCCGGACATTCTGGCTGACACCGACGTGGCCGAGCTGCAACGTCTTTGGATCGAATCGCTGCGGGAGGTGGTGGCATGAGCACGCTTGCGATCGTGGGCGCGGGAGCCAAGGCGGTTGCGGTCGGGGCCAAGGCGTCCGTGCTGCGCGAGATGGGTGTCGATGCCCCCGAGGTGATCGCGGTCGAACGCATCGGCGTCGCGGCCAACTGGCAAGCCAGCGGCGGTTGGACCGACGGGGCGCACCGGCTGGGCACCAGCCCGGAGAAGGACGTGGGGTTCCCGTACCGCTCCGCGCTGGTGCCCCGCCGCAACGCCGAACTCGACGAACGGATGACCCGCTACAGCTGGCAGTCCTATCTGATCGCCACGGCGTCCTTCGCCGAATGGGTCGACCGCGGCCGACCGGCGCCGACTCATCGCAAGTGGAGCCAATACCTGGGTTGGGTGGCCGAGCAGACCGGCCTCAACGTGGTGCACGGTGAGGTGGAACGGCTGGCCGTTAGTGGCGACCAGTGGACGCTGCACACCCACGAGGCCACCGTGCACGCCGACGCTTTGATGATCACGGGGCCGGGGCAGGCCGAGAAATCACTGCTGCCCGGCAATCCGCGCATGCTGTCGATCGCCCAGTTCTGGGATCGCGCCGCGGGCCACGATCGGATCAGCGCCGCGCGGGTGGCGGTGATCGGCGGTGGCGAGACGGCCGCGTCGATGCTCAACGAACTGTTCCGGCACCGGGTTTCGACCATCACCGTCATCTCGCCGCAAGTGACGCTGTTCACCCGCGGGGAGAGCTTCTTCGAGAACTCGCTGTTCTCCGACCCGACCGACTGGAGCGCTCTGACGCTGGCCGAGCGCCGCGACGCGCTGGCCCGCACCGACCGCGGGGTGTTCTCGGCGAACGTGCAGGAGGCGCTGCTGGCCGACGACCGAATCCGCCACTTGCGTGGGCGGGTGGCCCATGCGGTGGGCCGGGATGGTCAGATCCGGCTGACCCTGTCCACCAACCGGGGCAGCGAGAACCTCGAGACGGTGCACGGATTCGACCTGGTCATCGACGGCTCCGGCGCCGACCCGCTGTGGTTCACGTCGTTGTTCGGCCAGGACGTGCTGGACTTGCTGGAGCTTGGCCTGGGCGGACCGCTGACCGCCGACAGCCTGCAGGAAGCGATCGGCTATGACCTGGCCGTCGCGGACGTCACGCCGAAGCTGGTCCTGCCCAATCTGTCCGGGTTGACGCAGGGCCCCGGATTTCCGAACCTGAGCTGCCTGGGATTGTTGTCTGACCGGGTATTGGGAACTAGTGGGGGCTTAGTGGGCCCGCCCAAGCACACGACTAGGAGACGCGATGAGCATCAACCCCTTCGATGACGACAACGGGACATTCTTCGTGCTCGTCAATGGCGAGGACCAGCACAGCCTGTGGCCGAGCTTCGCCGACACCCCGGCGGGCTGGCGTGTGGTGTTCGGCGAAGCAAGCCGCGCGGAGTGCCTGGAGTATGTCGAACAAAACTGGTCCGACATCCGGCCCAAGAGTCTGCAGGAATCGATCGAGCGTCGTTCATAACACGCGGAGGCGCCGCCGCCGTAGCGTCGCCGTAACGTGACCGGCCCGAGACACAATCGCCGGTCACACAAGGCACACTTACACCAACCAAACCGTGGTGACGCGGAACCTGCTGGGGACAAGATCGCTGAGATCCCGCCACGGTTCGTGCGTATCGAAGGGGGAACCGTGAAGATCGTGAAAACCATGACCACTCTTGCCACCGGCGTGGCGGCGTTCGCCGTCGTAGGGGGAGCCGCCGGTGGCGCTTTCGTCGCAGCACCGATGGATCAGGTGCAGCTGGCAGCCGTCGGCGCGCCGCTTCCGCAGGATCCGCCCCCGCCGCCGCCGGCGCCGGGAGCCCTGCCGACCGCCGACCAGTTGTCGAACCTGTGCACCCAGGCGACCGATCCGGGCGTTTCGTACACGACCAAGAACAACCTGGTCGAAAACGGTATCGCCCCCAACGAGGGGCACGTCGCCGATCACGATCTGCGCAAGGCCTACCGCAACGGGAACTTCCCTGAGACGTTCGCGGTGACCAACATTGCGCCCGCCGGTCCGAACATGGCCCAGGCCGACGTGGCCATCACGGGTCCGAAGTTCGCCGGGCCGGTGGAAAAGCACCTGGTTTTCATCAATCAGGGCGGGAACTGGATCCTGCAACACGACGCCGCCATCGCGCTGATCCAGGCGGCGACGGCGACGAACTAGGCGGTTAGAATTCTGGGCGGCCACACAGCCTGCGCACAGGTTGTGCATGTTTTCTTCATATGGCCTGGTCGTAACGTAGCCGTGCCGAGTCGCGAAACAACAGGAGTAGCAGGCGCGCTGACACCACGCCAGATGTGTGGATCCGTCAAAGTTCGTGCCCGTCGAAGGGGGAACCATGAAAACCGTTAAGTTGCTCGCCACCAGCGTGGCAGCCTTCGCCGCCATCGGGGGTGCGGCCGCAGGCCTGGCCTCGGTCGCGGCGCCAGTGGATCAGGTGCGGCTGGCCGCGGTGGGCGCGCCGCTTCCGCAGGATCCGGCGCCGGCCCCGGCCGCCGCCGACGTCCCGACGGCCGACCAGCTGACCGGCGTGCTGAACAGCCTGGCCGACCCGAGCGTCTCCTTCTCCAGCAAGAGCAACCTGGTGCAAGGCGGCATCAGCGGCATCGAGGCGCACGTCGCCGACAAGAAGCTGCAGAAGGCGGCCAAGAACGGCGACCTGCCCCTGTCGTTCAACGTCACGAACATCCAGCCGGCCGCGGCCGGTTCGGCCACCGCTGACGTCGCGGTCTCCGGTCCAAAGCTGGCGTCGCCGGTTACCCAGAACATCACGTTCGTCAACCAGGGCGGCTGGGTGCTGTCGCGCTCGTCGGCGATGGAGTTGCTGCAGGCCGCCGGTCAGTGATCTGCGCCCCGCGCGCAGTTGGCGACGCGTGCGGGGTCGGCCAGCACATCTATCGAGGCGACCAGGCCACCACGCACCACGAATCCCATGATGGCCGTTGCCCGCCCGGCGACGAAGATGACCGCGCCGGCGGCGCCGTTGACGGTCGCCGGGCGCACTTCGCGGTCCGGGCCCGCGTAGCCGCGGGCCAGCCTTGCCACGGCGGCGGCACCCTCGGCGCGGAAACCGGGGGTGCCGTGGCCGAAGTCGCCGCGCAGCACCACATTCGGATGCAGCACGGCTAACAGCCGGTCGAAGTCGCCGCTGCGGCCCGCCGCGAAGAAGGCGTCGACGGCCTCCCGCTGGGCGGCCGCATCGCCGTCGGGGTCCGGATCGGCCTCTGCGATGCGTCGGCGCGCCCGGCTGGCCAGCTTGCGGGTGGCCTCCGGCGTCCGGCCGACGATGGGTGCGATCTGGTCGAACGGCACGGCGAAGGCGTCGTGCAGCACGAACGCCAGGCGCTGCTCCGGCGGCAGGGTGTCCAACACCACGAACAACGCCAGCCCGACCGCGTCGGCCAGCATCGCGCGGTGTTCGGGGTCGAATTCGCCTTCGGCCTCCACGATCGGGTCCGGCAGCGCCACGCTCAGGTCGCGCGTCCGGCGGTCGCGGAGCATGTTCAAACAGATGCGGGCCACCACCGTGGTGAGCCAGGCGTCCAGGTTGGCGATGCCGTCACGGGCGGTGCCGGTCAGCCGGAGCCACGCCTCCTGCACGGCGTCCTGGGCGTCGTCGATCGAGCCCAGCATGCGGTAGGCGATGGCGCCCAGCTGGGGCCTCGCCGCTTCGAAACGCGCCGTCACCGACGCATCCACGGTCACGCACGGCCCTCGGGCAGGGCGCAGACCCGGTTTCCGGAGAAGCCGGACGAGCCGATTCCGAGCGCCAGGTTGAAGCGGGCGCGCAGGTTGCCCAGCGTGATGACGTGGGTGAGCCCGACCAGTTGGGCGGTGTCGAAATGCCGGCGCAGCGCGTCGAAAAGCTCATCGCTCACCTCTACGGGCGTACGGCTGATCGCGGTCGCATACTCGAGGATCAGCTTGTCGACGTCGGAAAAGCACGAGGCGTTGCGATAGTCCGCCAGGGCGAGCAGTTCCTCGTCGGTGATGCCCCACTGGCGGGCGATCTGTGAACCGAGGTCGATGCAGTACTCGCAGCGCACCGTCGTCGCCGACTTGAGCTCCGCGAGCGCGCGGTGGCGGGGGCTGAGGATGTCCAGCTTCGACTCGGCCTGCTCGAGCTTGCCGTAGGCGTTGAGCAACCGGGGGATGTGCGCGTACATCCGCAGCGGTTCCAGCATCCCGGCCGTCTCCAGGCCGGTCATCTGCGCCAGCTTGCGCTTGGTGAAGAAGAAGGCGATCTTGGCGCCCAGGCCGGCATCGCGGTCTGAGACCCCTGGCAACCGGGACATGGCGATCCTCCTAGCAAGTTGTGGTGTGAACCAAACGTCCTCACTGAGTCGACACCCGGCGCGGCGCAAATGTGACCGGCCTAGCCGGGCGGCCCCGGCGCCCGGTCCATGTCGAACACCCGCGCGTGCAGCACGGTGCGGTTGCGCAGCGCCGCGCGGACCGCGCGGTGCAGGCCGTCCTCGAGATAGGTGACGCCCTTCCACCGCACCGCGTGCGGGAAGAGGTCGCCGTAGAAGGTCGAGTCCTCCGACAGCAGGCGGTCCAGCGCGAGCACCGTGGTCGTGGTGACCAGTTCGTCGAGGCGGATCTGCTGCGGCGGAATCTGGGCCCAGTCGCGGTAGGACAGCCCGTGCTCGGGATACGGCTTGCCTTCGCGTACGCCCTTGAAGATCATCGCCGGATCTCTCCCGACGCCCTATGCCGCGACCGGTTCATGCTGGACAGGCTAACCGGAGGACGTGTCGCCAGCCTCGACGCCACCGCAATTCCGACGGCCGCCGCACGGGGCCCGCCGCCCGGGCCCCGGCAACTGGCCGCCGTAACGGTTAGCACGGCTTGCGACCCGTAAAATGGACCCGGGTCAGCGCGGCTCAGGGAGGTGACAACGAGTGGGAAGTGCCGACGATCGTCGCTTCGAGGTGCTGCGTGCCATCGTCGCCGATTTCGTTGCCACCAAGGAGCCGATCGGTTCCAAGAGTCTGGTGGAGCGTCATAACTTGGGCGTCTCGTCCGCGACCGTCCGCAACGACATGGCGGTGCTCGAGGCCGAGGGCTACATCACGCAGCCGCACACCAGCTCCGGACGCGTGCCCACGGAGAAGGGCTACCGAGAATTCGTCGACCGGCTCCACGACGTCAAGCCGCTGTCCTCGGCCGAGCGCAGCGCGATCCTGAGCTTTCTGGACTCCGGTGTCGACCTCGACGACGTGCTGCGCCGGGCGGTACGCCTACTGGCCCAGCTCACCCGTCAGGTGGCGGTGGTCCAATACCCGACGCTGACGTCGTCCACCGTGCGTCATCTGGAAGTGATCGCACTGACCCCGGCCCGCCTGCTGATGGTGGTCATCACCGACACCGGTCGCGTGGATCAGCGCATCGTCGAACTCGGCGACGTCATCGACGATCACCAGCTGTCCCAGCTCCGCGAGATGCTCGGACAGGCGTTGGTCGGCAAGAAGCTCTCGGCGGCCTCGATCGCCGTCGCGGACCTGGCCGGACAGCTCCGCGCCCCGGACGGCCTGGGCGACGCCGTCGGCCGCTCGGCGACGGTGTTGCTCGAGTCGTTGGTGGAACACACCGAAGAACGCTTGCTGATGGGCGGGACCGCCAACCTGACGCGCAACGCCGCGGATTTCGGGGGCTCGCTGCGCTCCATCCTGGAAGCGCTGGAGGAGCAGGTGGTGGTGCTGCGGTTGCTGGCGGCCCAGCAGGAAGCCGGTAAGGTGACGGTGCGCATCGGCCATGAGACTGCCGCCGAGCAAATGGCGGGCACCTCGATGGTGACCACCGCCTACGGCACCTCCGACACCGTCTTCGGCGGAATGGGTGTGCTGGGGCCCACCCGGATGGACTATCCGGGAACTATCGCCAGCGTCGCCGCGGTTGCCCTATATATCGGCGAAGTCCTGGGTGCTCGATGAACGCGCACCCGCGGCATGCGCAGGCGCGCGATAAGGACCAGGTTTAGGAGAGTCAGGCGTGGCACGCGACTATTACGGGTTGCTCGGGGTGGGCAGAAACGCCAGCGATGCGGAGATCAAGCGCGCGTACCGCAAGTTGGCGCGCGAGCTGCATCCCGACGTCAACCCGGACGAGGGCGCGCAGGCGAAGTTCAAGGAGATCAGCGTCGCCTACGAGGTGCTGAGCGACCCCGAGAAACGCCGCATCGTCGACCTGGGTGGCGACCCGATGGAAGGCGCCGCCGCGGCGGGCGGCGGCTTCGGCGGCGGTTTCGGGGGCCTCGGCGACGTGTTCGAGGCCTTCTTCGGCGGCGGCTTCAGCGGTGGCGCGACCTCCCGCGGCCCCATCGGCCGGGTGCGGCCGGGCTCCGACTCGCTGCTGCGGATGCGGCTCGACCTGGAAGAGTGCGCGACGGGCGTGACCAAGCAGGTCACCGTGGACACCGCGGTGTTGTGCGACCGCTGCCAGGGCAAGGGCACCAACGGCGACTCGGTGCCGGTCCCGTGCGACACGTGCGGCGGACGCGGCGAGGTGCAGACGGTGCAGCGGTCGCTGCTGGGCCAGGTGATGACCTCTCGGCCGTGTCCCACGTGCCGCGGCGTCGGAACGGTCATCCCCGACCCGTGCCACCAGTGCATGGGCGACGGCCGGGTCCGTGCCCGCCGCGAGATCAGTGTCAAAATCCCCGCCGGGGTCGGCGACGGCATGCGGGTGCGATTGGCCGCGCAAGGCGAGGTTGGACCCGGGGGAGGGCCGGCCGGCGACCTGTACGTCGAGGTTCACGAGCAGGCCCACGACGTGTTCGTGCGCGAGGGTGACGACCTGCACTGCACGGTGTCGGTGCCCATGGTCGACGCGGCGCTGGGCGCCACGGTCACCATCGACGCGATTCTGGACGGCATCAGCGAGGTCACCATTCCGCCTGGCACGCAACCGAATTCGGTCATCACACTGCGTGGCCACGGGATGCCTCACCTACGGTCGGGCACCCGGGGCGACCTGCACGTCCACGTTGAGGTGGTAGTGCCCAGCCGGCTCGACCACCATGACACCGAACTGCTGCGCGAGCTCAAGACCCGGCGCAGCCGCGACGTGCCCGAGGTCCGCTCGACGCACGCCGGCGGCGGCCTGTTCAGCCGGCTGCGCGAAACGTTCACCGGGCGCTAGCCGCCACGTTTCAGCTCGCCGGGCGTGGAGTCTATGGACGAACTCCGGGTAACTGACGTAGGAGAAACCCATGGTCGCCACCCTCTTCTACGTCGACGCGCTGCCCGATATCGGCTCGCTTGCCGTCGTCGATGGCGACGAGGGGTTTCACGCCGCCACCGTGCGGCGGATCCGACCCGGCGAGCAACTGGTCCTCGGCGACGGCGCCGGCGGCCTGGCGCACTGCGAGGTCGAGCACGCCGGCCGCGACGGATTGCGCGCCCGGGTGCTGAAGCGCTGGGGCGTTGCCGCCGCGCGGCCGCCGGTCACGGTGGTGCAGGCGCTGCCGAAATCGGACCGTTCGGAGTTGGCCGTCGAATTGGCCACCGAAGCCGGCGCCGATGCGTTCCTGGCCTGGCAGGCGGCCCGGTGTGTGGCCAGTTGGCAGGGTGCCCGCGTGGACAAGGGCCTACGCCGGTGGCGCGCCGTGGCGCGTTCGGCGGCCCGGCAATCCCGACGCGCGTACATCCCGCCCGTCGAGGGCGTGCTGTCCACCGCGGGATTGGCCCAGCGGATCCGCGACGACGTGGCCGCCGGAGCCGCGGCGCTGGCGTTGCACGAGTCGGCAACCGACCCGCTGAGCAAACTCGATATCGCCCGCGCGACTTCGTTGCTGCTCGTGGTGGGGCCCGAAGGTGGCATCGCGCCCGACGAGATCGCCGCGTTGACCGAGGCGGGGGCGGTGCCGGTGCGGCTGGGACCCCAGGTGCTGCGCACGTCGACCGCCGCGGCGGTGGCGCTGGGGGCGCTCGGCGTGCTCACCCCGCGGTGGGACCACGCCTCCACCCTGTAGGGCGCCGGCGACCGCCCCGCGTCGTCGCTGGTCCCGGGCGGGCAGGAGCGGATCGGCGCGTCGCGCGGCGACTACCTGACGCCCGCCAATACGCGGCTGAAGGCTGACCAATCTAGGGCCCCGGCGTAGACTTAGGCAGCCGAGCAAACCACCGACAAGCCGAGAAAGCAGGCATCGAGAGCCACGTGACGCCCCGCGAGACCAGCGCTGTTGACGCAGCCGGAGGCCTCCAGGCCAACGCCCAAGTACGCAGCAGCATCGATGTTCCGCCCGACGTCGTCGTCGGCTTGTTGGGCTCCGCGGACGAAAACCTTCGCGCGCTGGAGCGCAGCCTCAGCGCCGACCTGCACGTGCGTGGCAATGCGGTGACCGTCTCGGGCGAGCCGGCCGACGTCGCACTGGCCGAGCGCGCGATTTCCGAACTGGTCGCGATCGTCGCCAACGGACAGCCGCTGACGCCGGAGGTGGTCCGCCACAGCGTGGCCATGCTGGCCGGCACCGACAACGAGTCGCCGGCCGAAGTGCTCACCCTGGACATCCTGTCGCGGCGCGGCAAAACGATCCGGCCCAAGACGCTCAACCAGAAGCGCTACGTCGACGCGATCGACGCCAACACCATCGTCTTCGGGGTCGGCCCGGCCGGCACCGGCAAGACGTACCTGGCGATGGCCAAGGCGGTCAGCGCGTTGCAGACCAAACAGGTGAACCGCATCATCCTGACCCGGCCCGCGGTGGAAGCCGGTGAGCGCCTTGGCTTTTTGCCGGGCACACTGAGCGAGAAGATCGATCCGTATCTGCGGCCGCTGTATGACGCCCTGTACGACATGATGGATCCCGAGCTGATCCCGAAGCTGATGTCCGCCGGGGTCATCGAGGTCGCGCCGCTGGCGTATATGCGTGGCCGCACATTGAATTCGGCCTTCATCGTCCTCGACGAGGCGCAGAACACCACTGCCGAGCAGATGAAGATGTTCCTCACCCGGCTCGGCTTCGGATCGAAGATGGTCATCACCGGCGACATCACCCAGGTGGATCTGCCCGGTGGCGCCAGGTCGGGCCTGCGGTCGGCGATCGAGATCCTGGACAGCGTCGAGGACATCCACATCGCTGAGCTGACCAGTGTGGACGTGGTGCGCCACCGGTTGGTCTCCGAAATCGTCGACGCCTACGCCAAGTTCGAAGAGCCGGGCTTGGGGATGAACCGGGCTGCTCGGCGCGCGTCGGTCTCTCGCGGGCGCCGGTGATGAGGGCTGTGATTGTTTTATGGGCGTCTCATGAGCATTGAAGTGTCCAACGAGTCGGGCATCGACGTCTCCGAAACCGAGTTGATCAGCGTCGCACGGTTCGTCATCGCCAAGATGGACGTCAACCCGGCGGCCGAGCTGTCCATGGTGCTGTTGGACACCGCGGCCATGGCCGACCTGCACATGCGGTGGATGGACCTGCCCGGGCCGACGGACGTGATGAGTTTCCCGATGGACGAGCTCGAGCCGGGTGGCCGGCCCGACGCCCCGGAGCCGGGGCCGTCGATGCTGGGTGACATCGTGCTGTGCCCGGAGTTCGCGGCCGGGCAGGCGGATGCGGCGGGGCACAGCCTCGGCCACGAGTTGGCGCTGTTGACAATTCACGGCGTGCTTCATCTGCTGGGCTACGACCACGGCGAGCCGGACGAGGAAAAAGAGATGTTCACCCTTCAGGACCAGTTGCTAGAAGAGTGGGTCGCCGAGCAAGTCGAGGCCTACCATCAGAACCGCCAGCAGGAGCGCGACCGCCAATTGCTGGACAAGTCAAGGTATTTCGACAATTGAGCCCACGCAAAGCACTCGGAATCGCGGCTGCGGCTGCGGCCGCCATCGCCTTCGCGCCGATCTCGTTGGTGGCCAACACGATCGGGGTGGCAGACGCGGCCCCATGCGCCGGCGGCGGGTCGAACCCGACCAGCTGCAATTGGTGTCAGTATCTGGTGGCGCAGTATCACACCTCCAACGTGTGCTCCCAGGACGCGCCGCCCCGGCGGGCTCAGCCGTCGCCGAGCCCGGTGCAGGTTCCGGAGATTCCCCCTTACGTTCCGCCCGCCCCGGTGCCGGTGCAGGCCACACCGCTCACCCCGCCGAACCTGCCGCCCGCAAACACGGCCCCGACGATCAACGCGGCGGGCCCCGATGCACCGAGAAACGTTCCGGTGGTGGCACCGCCGAGGGGCCTGGACGTTCCGCCGCAGGCGGTGGCGGCGGCCAAGGCCGCGCCGGTAACACGGGTCAACCCCGCCGACCCGCCGAAGCCGCCCACGCAGCTGGACTTCAACCAGCGGGTCCAGAACGTGGTCAGCACGCACCGGGAAAACGTTGATGTCCTCAAGATCGACAATCAACGGCTGATCCGCCCCCGCCACTGGGATTACGTCGACTATGACGACGCTTATCGCCGCCCGGCTCTGTTCAACCCGCTCAATCAGGCGATGACGTTCCGCTACTTCTACAGCGGCGCTTACCGGGAGGCGTACGTGCCGGCCGGTGCCCGGATCGTGCTCGATGCGGCGACCGTCGGCGTGTACCCGTTCGCCGCGGTCGGCGACGGCTGGGTGGCGTCGGGCAGCTTCTACGGCGGGGGCTCGGTACCGCCGGAGGGCTTCAACGGCCCGCCGCCGCCGGACTACAAGCCGCCGGAGCCGGCGAAGGTGTACAAGAACGTCTTGGTCAATGTCCCGGCCGCCAGCCAGACCGTGGAGGTCGCCCAGGTGGCGGTGGTGGGCCTCGACGATAGCCAGCCGGCGGGCAGCCGGGACACCATCTTCCTGCTCGACGACTCCACCCTGGGCTGGGGTCAGGTCAACGACTCCAGCAGCGCCAGCGCCCAGATCAGGCTGACCAAGACCCAGTCGCTGCCGGGCGCCGGGCCGACCGACGACGGCAACTTCCTGGTGGTGCTGGCGGTTCGCCCGCACGAGGAGCCCGCCGATAGCGATGAGCGCCATCGCGCCGAGCAGCCAAGAAAGACCGGTCAACTGCCGGAAGACCTCGACGTGGTGACGGGCTCCCCTACGTCGTCGTCGTCCCGTTTCCGACTGAGGGCCCAGGCGGTGAGGCACACCACTACCCCCAACACCCCGTAGCCCAGCGCCGAAGGCCACCACGGCTGGGCGGGCTGGGCT
>NZ_LZIE01000064.1:0-11275 GCF_001667155.1 Mycobacterium sp. 852002-53434_SCH5985345 | reverse complement strand
CGGCCAACCGCCCGGCCAGCTCGGCGGTGGTGAGCACCGCCACCGGCGCGGCATCGGCCACCAGGAACCCGATCCGGGTATCCGGCGAAGAAGGATCGATCGGCAGGTAGGCCGCCCCGGTCTTGAGCACCGCCAGCATCGCCGCAACCGCCTCGGCCGAACGCGAAAACAGGAGCGCCACAACCTGGCCCGGACCCGCACCGTGTGCCACCAACAGGTGCGCCAGCCGGTTCGACGCCTCGTCCAACTCGCCGTAGGTCGTCGATACGCCCTCGCACACCAGCGCGACCGCGTGCGGTGCGGTGGACACCTGCGCGGCGAACATCTCCGGCACCGACGCCGGCGCGACCACCGGTCCCGTCAAAACCGCCGTATTTCCAAACGCTTCCAACCGGGCACGCTCAGCGTGATCAAGCACATCCACCGACGACAACGCCTGGGCGGGGTCAGCGGTCATGGCCACCAACACGGCCTGCAGCCGCGCGATCAGCGCCTCGATGGTCTCGGCGTCGAACACGTCGGTGCGGAATTCGACGCGCCCACCGATTCCGGCGGCCTCGCCGGTCTCGTTCCAGCGTTCGGCCAGTGAGAACACCAAATCCATTCGGGCCGAATCGGTGTCGACGGGCACGGAGCTGACCTCGAGGTCCCCCAACGCCAGACCGGCGGCCGGATCGTCGTGGCCGGCGAAGTTCTGCCAGGCCAGCATCACCTGTACCAGCGGGTGATGGGTCAGGCTCCGGCTCGGGTTGAGCCGCTCCACCAGCAGCTCGAACGGCACGTCCTGGTGCTCGAAGGCCTCCAAGCTGCGCGTCTGAACCCGTGCCAACAGTTCGGTGAAGCTAGGGTCGCCGGCCAGATCGACCCGCAGCACCAACGTGTTGACGAAGAAGCCGACGAGCTGGTCGAGCGCGCGGTCGCGACGCCCGGCGATCGGGAAGCCGACCGAAACATCCCGGCTGGCAGTGATTTTCGACAAGAGCACCGCCAGCGCGGCCTGCACCACCATGAAGGTGGTCGCGTTGTGTTCGCGGGCCACCCGGCGAACCTGGTGTTGCAGCTCCGCCGGCCAGTCCACGACCACGCTCGAGCCGCGCTGATCGGCGACGGGTGGGTAGGGCCGGTCGGTCGGCAGCTCCAACCGCTCGGGCATGCCCGCCAGGGCGTCCTGCCAGTAGGACAGCTGGGCCGCGATGGGGCTGTCGCTGTCGTCGAGTTCACCGAGTTGCGCGCGTTGCCAGAGCGTGTAGTCGACGTACTGCACCGGCAGGTCGGCCCAACCGGGCGCCCGCCCTGAGGCGCGGCTGGTGTACGCCACACTGAGATCCGTGGCCAACGGGGTGAGCGACAAGCCGTCCGCGGCGATGTGGTGCACCACGATGACCAGCAGGTGCTCCTGCTCGTCGAGGGTGAAAAGCTTGGCCCGCAGCGGGGTTTCGGCCGCCAGGTCGAATGTGTAGCGCGTCGCCGTTTCGATGGCCTCGTCCAGCTCACCGGCCGAGAAGCCGGTGGCGCCGACGATGTCCCAGCCGAAATCGACCTGCTCGGCGGGAACAACCAATTGCTGAGGCGTTCCCTCGCTGGCGGGGAACAGCGTGCGCAGGCTCTCGTGGCGGCGCACCACATCGGCCACCGCCGCACGCAGCGCGTCGGTGTCGAGTCGACCGCCCAGCCGCAACGCGGCGGCCATGTTGTAGATGGGCGACGGCCCCTGCAGCTGCTGGATGAACCACAACCGGCTCTGGGCGAAGGACAACGGGACCACCGCCGGGCGCTCGGCGGCTACCAGCGGCCGCAGGCGGCCCGCGCCCTCGTCGATGCGGGGCGCCAACTGCGCGACGGTCGGCGCCTCGAACACGACGCGCACCGGCAGATCGGTATCCAGCGAGGAGTTGATCGCCGAGATCAGGCGCATCGTGGACAGTGAATCGCCGCCGAGATCGAAGAACGAGTCGTCGACCCCGACGCGCTCTACGCCGAGCACATCGGCGTAGATGCCGGCCAGGATCTCTTCGACCGCGGTGGTGGGCGCGCGGTAGCTGTCGATGTCTCGGTAATCCGGTGCCGGCAGGGCGCGGGTGTCGAGCTTGCCGTTAACCGTCATGGGCAGCGCCGGCAGCGGGACGACCGCCGCCGGGACCATGTACGCGGGGAGTCGCTCGGCGAGCGCGGAACGGGCCTTGGCGACGTCCACCGTCCCGGTGACGTAACCCACCAGGCGTTTGTCGCCGGGGCGGTCCTCGCGGGCGACGACCACCGCCTGCTCCACGCCGCTCAAAGCGCTTAGCGCCGCTTGGATTTCGCCCAGCTCGATACGGTAGCCGCGGACCTTGACCTGCTCGTCGGCGCGGCCCAGGTAGCGCAGTTGCCCGTCGGGGCCCCAACACACCAGGTCGCCGGTGCGGTACATGCGGCTTCCAGGCGGGCCGAACGGGCAGGCCATGAAGCGCGCCGCGGTCAACGCGGACCGGCGCCAGTATCCGACGCCGACGCCGTCGCCGGCCAGATACAGTTCGCCGACCACGCCGGCCGGCACCGGCCGCAGCCACTCGTCCAGCACGAAGAAGGCGGCCCGCGTGACCGGGGAGCCGATCGGCGGGAAGCCCGATCCGGCTTGCAGCGGTGTGCTCTTGCACGCCCACATCGTGGTTTCGGTTGGGCCGTAGACGTTTACCATCACCCGCCCCGGCGCCCAGCGATCCACCAGTTCGGGCGGGCAGGGCTCGGCGCCGATCACGAGCGCGGTCGCATCCAGACCGTGGGTCGGAAGCATTCCGACCGCGGACGGGGTCTGGGTGAGCACGGTGACGCGCTCACCGACCAGTAGGGCGTGGAATTCTTCCGGTGAGCGCGCCACCGATTCGGGCACCACGACCAGCCGCCCGCCGTGCAGCAGCGCGCCCCAGATCTCCCAGACCGAGAAGTCGAAGGCGTACGAGTGGAACTGCGTCCACACTTGCTCCGGCGACAACTCGACGCCGATCTGCAGCGAGTCGAAGAGTTGGGCGACGTTGTTTTGCGTTACCGCAACGCCTTTGGGCACCCCGGTGGTGCCGGACGTGTAGATGATGTGGGCAAGGTCGTCGGGGGCGGGCGCCGGCGGGGCCGTGGTCGGTTGGTCGGCGACGGCGGGGTCCTGGACGTCGATGACCGCGAGGTCGAACCCGTCCAGCCGGTCGGCCAGCGCCGCGGTGGTGAGCGCGGCGATCGGCGCGGCGTCGGTGAGCATGAACTCCATCCGGGTCGCCGGCAGCGCCGGGTCGATCGGCAGATAGGCCGCCCCGGACTTGAGCGCGGCCAGGATCGCCACGATCGCCTCGGCCGAACGCGAAAACAGCAGCGCGACACGCTCACCCGGGCGGGCGCCGTTGCGCCTCAGTAGATGCGCCAACCGGTTGGCCGCCTGGTCCAGCTCCCGGTACGTCATGGACCGGCCCTCGCAGACCAGTGCCACCGCGCCGGGCGTGCGGGCCGCCTGCGCGGCGAACAACGCCGCGATCGACGCGGGCGTCACCGGCCGGGCCAGCACACCCGCATTGCCCCACTCCTGAAGCCGGGCATGCTCGCCCGCGTCGAGCAGGTCCACGGACGACAACCGGCGCTCGGGCTCGGCGGTGACCGCCGTCAACAGCCGCTGTAACCGCTCGATCAATCCCTCGACGGTCTTGCCTTCGAAGATGTCGGTGCGATACTCCGCCGTCACCGCGATGCCGGCGCGCTGCCCGGACTCGGTCCAGCGTTCGGCCAGGGAGAAGGTCAGATCCATGCGAGCGGTGTTGGTGTGCACCGGCATTGGCGTGACCTGCAGATCCCCCAGGGCCAGACCGCCCGCGGGTGCGGTCACCTCCCCGGGGAAGTTCTCCCAACCCAGCAGCACCTGAATCAACGGGTGATGGGTCAGGCTCCTGGTGGGATTGAGCCGCTCCACCAGCAGTTCGAACGGCACGTCCTGGTGTTCGAAAGCGGCCAGGCTGCGCCGTCGCACCTGGGCCAGCAGCTCCGCGAACGTCGGGTTCCCGGCCACGTCGACCCGCAACACCAAGGTATTGACGAAGAACCCGATCAGCTCGTCGAGCGCGGGCTCGGATCGCCCGGCGATCGGGAAGCCCACTGCCACATCGTCGCCGGCGCCGAGCTTGGCGAGCAGCGCGGCGAACGCGGCCTGAATCACCATGAAGCTGGTCGCGTTGTGCTCGCGCGCTAGCCGGCGGATCTGGTGCTGCAGTTCCGCCGGCCAGTCCACCGCCAGGCGGGCGCCGCGGTGGTCGGCGACCTGGGGGTAGGGCCGATCGGTGGGCAGTTGCAGGCGTTCGGGCAGCCCGGCCAGGGCGTCCGCCCAGAAGTTCAGTTGGGCAGAGATGCGGCTGTCGCTATCGTCCACGTCGCCGAGATGCGCGCGCTGCCATAGCGTGTAGTCGACATACTGCACGGGCAGCGGCGTCCAGTCGGGGGCATGCCCCGCGCAACGGCTGGCGTATGCCACCCCGAGGTCACGCGCGAATGGAGTGATCGACCAGCCGTCGGCGGCGATGTGGTGTACCGCGACCACCAGCATGTGGGTGTCGTCGCTGACGGTGAAAAGCTCGGTGTGCAAGGGGCTTTCGTTCGCCAGGTCAAAGGTGTACCGCGCCGCCGCCGCCATACGCTCACGGAGCCGGTCTTCGGGCCACCCGCGGGCATCGACGACGTCGCAGGCAAAGCCGATCCGCTCGGCGGGAACCACGACCTGCTGCGGGACGCCGTCGGTTGCGGCAAACACCGTGCGCAGGCTTTCGTGGCGGCCCACGACGTCGGCCAGGGCGGCACCAAGCGCGTCGGCGTTCAGGTGACCGCGCAGCTTCAATGCGACAGTGACGTCGTAAATCGGTGAGGGGCCTTGGAACTGGTCGATGAACCACAGCCGGCTCTGGGCGAACGACAGCGGAATCACCGCGGGGCGCTCCCCCGCCACCAGCGGCTCCGGCCGGTTGGCTTCGTCACCGATGAGGAGCACCAGCTCGGCGACTGTGGGCGCGTCGAAGACGGCCCGCACCCCGAGGTCCGCGTTCAGGCTGGTGTTGACCGCCGCGATCAGGCGCATCGCCGACAGCGAATCCCCACCCAGGTCGAAGAACGAGTCGTCGACGCCGACTCGCTCCAGCCCGAGCACCTGGCCGTAGATGCCGACGAGGATCTCTTCGACGGCGGTCGCCGGCGCGCGGTAGCGGTCCACGTCCTGGTAATCCGGTGGGGGCAGGGCCTTTCGGTCGAGCTTGCCCGAGGCGGTCAGCGGGAACTCCTCGAGCGCCACGATGTGCGTCGGCACCATGTACTCGGGCAGCCACGCGCTCAACCGCTCGCGCACCTCGCCGATCTTGGTGTTGGTGCGGGGGTCATTGGCGTGGCTCGTGCGCTGGCGCGTCCCGGCCGGGAGCAGGTAGAGGTCGATCAGGGGCTCGGCGGGCTGGTCGGCGGCGTCGACGAAAACCGCGCTGAGCGTGCCCGGTTGGGTCCCCCAGGTGACCGCGACGCGATAACCGGTGGAATCACCGATGCGATGCAGTTCTTCGGCGACGGCGGCGCCGGGGCCGGCGTCGGAGCCCGCTTGGGTGAGCGCATCGGCCACGGGCAACCCCGCTGCGAGCGCGGTTTCGACGCGGACGTCGGCGATCACTCCGGCCTGGGGGATCTCAGTGATACGGACGACGGCGGGACGTAGCGCCGCCAGTTCGCCGCGCAGCCCGTCCGGGCCCCCGCACTCGGTCCACGACCAGGTGGGCGCGGCGGCCACCGAGCGCGCGCGTGCGGGCGCTTTGTGGATAGCGACGTCGTAGCGGTACCGGTTCAGTTCGTTGTCGGCGAATCCGCGTTTGACTTGGATGTCGAGCCCGTCCGCCGACGGGCTGTTGACCGCCCAGGTGGTGAAGAACTCCGGGGCCAAGAGCAATTCGGTCTCGCCGAGCATGGCATGGCGAACACGCTGCCGGATGTCGGACGCGTCGGTGGCGTCGGCGCCGCTGCGCGCCAGCGCGATTCCGGTTTGGAACGCGGGCTGCAGGGTGTGGTTACGCACGTCACCGATGAACATCGCCCCGCCGGGGGCCAGCAGCTCCATCGCGTTGTCGATGACCTCGGCCAGATATCCCGCGTTGGGGAAATACTGGACGACCGAGTTGAGAATGATGGTGTCGAAGTGCCCCCGTGGCAGTTGGTCTTTGACGTGGGCGGGCTGGGTCAGCAGCTCCACGCGATCGCGCCATCCGAACTGCAACTGCTCCAGCGAGCGGGCCAGCTTTTCGATCGCCACCGGCGAAAAGTCGGTGGCCACATACTGATCGCACTGCGGGGCGATCTGTGACAACAGCAATCCCGAGCCGACGCCGATCTCCAGCACGCGCCGCGGCCGCAACGCCATGATCCGATCCACCGTGGCGGCCCGCCACTCGATCATCTCCTCGAGCGGGATCGGGTCGCCGGTGTAGCTGCTGTTCCAACCGCGGAAGTCCATGCCGAACTCCGACCCGGCATCGGGGCTGTACAACTCGTCGTACAGGTGTTGCCACTCTTCGACGTTTTCCGCGTCGTGGTCGGCGCTGGTGTTGTGGTCGAGGGTGACGTAGGCGACCAGATGGGAACCGGTGCCGGTGTCGTGCACCGTGACAGCGGCCTGGGTCACGTGCGGGCAGGCCAGCAAGGTGTTTTCGATCTCGCCCAGTTCGATACGCTGGCCGCGCAACTTGATCTGGGCGTCGGCGCGACCGACAAAGTCCAGCACGCCGTCGCGGGTCCAGCGCACCAGGTCGCCGGTGCGATACATCCGCTCGCCGGCGCCGCCAAATGGGTTGGCCACGAATCGTTCCGCGGTCAGGTCGGCCCGACCCATGTAGCCGTGCGCCAGCGCCGGCCCGCTCACATACAGCTCGCCCACGACGCCGATCGGTGCCGGGTTCAGCCAGGCGTCGAGCACCACGGCGCACACGCCCGGCACGGGGGTGCCGATGCGGACCGGACCCTCGGCCGACAGCGGCGCAGTGGTGATCCAGATGGTGGTTTCGGTCGGGCCGTAAACGTTCAACATGCGCCGGCCCGGCGCCCAGGCGGCCGCCAGCTCTGCCGGGAACGCCTCGCCGCCGATCATCAGCTTGTCAAACTCGTTCAGCCGGGCGGGATCCAGCGACGAGAGCACCGTCGGGGTCAGGAACGCCGCGTTGACGTGCCGGCTCTGCAGCAGGGCGGTCAGTGGTTCCCCGGCGTACACCTGCGGCGGAGCCACCACCAGCGCCGCCCCGGACGCCGCCGCCAGCAGCATCTCGCCGACCGACGCGTCGAAGGTCGGCGAGGCCACCATCAGTACCCGCGTGTCCGCATCCAATCCGGACGAATCACGTTGCGCCGCAGCCCATCCCAGCAGTCCCGCGTGGCTCAACACCACCCCTTTGGGGACGCCGGTCGACCCGGACGTGAAAATCACGTACGCGGTGTCGTGCGCGGTCAGCGGCGCCAATCGATCGGCGTCGGTGATCGGCACGTCGGACTGCCCGGATAGGTCAAGGCCGTCGATCCGTAGCACCGGCCGCGTGCCGGCCCCGGGCACTTCGTCTGTGTCGCAGGTCAACACGCACATCGCGCCCGCGGCGTCCAGCACAGCGGCGATCCGCTCCACCGGATGGTCCAGGTCCACCGGTGCATGCACGCCGCCGGCCTTGACCGTCGCCCAAAAGGCAACCACCAAGTCGGCCCCGCGGTCCATCGCCACACCCACGGCGCGCTCCGGGCCCACACCCGCGCCGATCAGTTTGCGCGCCAAGCGGGTTGACCACTCGTCGAGTTCGCCGTACGACAAATGCCGGTCGCCGTCGACCACCGCCACCGCGCCCGGGTCGGCCGCCACCGCGGCCGCCAACAACTCCGGCGCCACCCCCACCGGCGCGGCGACACCCGCGCCGGAGAATTGCGACAGCACCAGTTCGCGCTCGCCGCGATCCAGCAGCTCCACGGACGACAGCCGGCGCGCGGGATCGGAAGTCATTGCCACCAACACGCGCCGGAACCGTTCGACCAGCGCCTCGACGCTTGCGGCGTCGAACACGTCGGCGTCGAACTCGACGTGCAGGCCGAGCTCGCGGCCCGGGAGGGCCTCCATCGTCAGCGGGTAGTGGTTGTACTCGCGATTGGTGAACCCGGCGATGGCCAGCCCGTCGGGGCCCAATTCCATGCCGTCGCCGATCGGGTAGTTCTCGTAGACGAACAGGGTGTCGAAGAGCTGCTCGTGGCCGGTGAGGCGATGAATGTCGCTGAGCGCCAGGTGTTGATGCTCAAGCGTGTCGTTGTTGGTGTCCTGCAACTGCCGCAGCAGGTCCGCGGTGGTGGTCGTCGCGGTGATGTCGGCGCGCACGGGCACGGTGTTGATCAGCAGCCCCACCATCGATTCGGCGCCGGCCACTTCGAGTTGGCCCACGCGCGACCGGGGGGTGCCGAAGACGACGTCCGGTTGGCCGGTCAGCGACGTCAGCAGCAACGCCCAGGCGCCCTGCAGGACGGTGCTGACGGTGGTCTGGCACGAGCGCGCGAGTTCGGTGAGGGCTCGGGTGGTTTCCTCGGCCACGCGGAACGATCCCGATCCGCGCCGCCCTCGTCCCAATCGGTCCTTCGGGCCGACCAGTGTGGGCGTTTCGAAGTCGGCGAGCACCCGGGCCCAGGCCGCGCGGGCGGCTTCGAGGTCCCGATCGGCCAGCCAGGTGACGAAGGTGCGGTAGCGCGCGGCCGCGGCGAGCGGCTCACCGTAGTAGCTCGTGAAGACTTCACGCAGCAGGATCGGCAGTGACCAGCCGTCGAGCACGATGTGGTGGTTGGTCAGCACCAGCCGGTGCCGGTCGATCCCGTTGCGCACCAACGCCACCCGGAAGGGCGGCTGGCCGGCCAGGTCGCAGACCGCGGCGCGTTCGTCGGCGCACAGCCGCTCGATCTGCTCCTCGGTATCGAGCTCGACGTAGCGCCAGGCCACCACCGGAGTGGCCGGAATGATCTGCACCGGCTCCTCGAAGCGCTCGTAGAACCGGGCCGCCAGGTGGGGATGCCGGTTGATCACCGTGCGCACCGCGTCGTGCAGGCGGTCGGGGTCGAGGGGGCCGGTGAGCGTGAAATCCAGCTGCACCGCGTACATGTCGTCGCTGCCTTGCGCGGTGCTGGAATGGAAGAGCAGACCCTGCTGCAGCGGGGTCAGCGGCAGGATGTCGGCGGGTTCGTACCGCCGATGCAGCTCGTCGATCTGCGGTTGGCTCAGCCGGGCGGGCGCGATGTCCGACGGCGTCAGCCCGCCGCCACCGGCTCGCACGTGCGCGCAGATGCCGGACAACGCGTCGAACCACAGTTGGCTCAGCCGGGAGATCTGCGCTTCGTCGAGGGCCGACGGCGCCCAGGTCCAGTTGGCGTGCAGCTGCGGGCCGGCGTCGGTGTCGACGGTGCCGGCGTTGAGTTCGACGGTGTGCGCCAACGACATCGGGATCGCCGCGGCGGCAGCGGTCACGGACAGGCTCTCCGGGTGCAGCCGCCACAACTCGTCGGACAGCTCGTGGCCGGCGATCAGGCGACCGAGATAGTTGAACCCGATCGTCGGGTCGCCGCCGTCCAGCTCCACGTCACCGTTCAGGTAGCGCAGCGCGCCGTACGTCAGCGGGTGCGGCACGGCGCGGAGCTGTTCCTTGGCCTCTTTGATCACCGCCCCCAGCGCCGGCTCGCCGGCCAGCACCTGCGCCCAGTCCAGCCCACCGGCCGTCAGTGACACCGGGTATTTGGTGGTGAACCAGCCGACCGTACGCGACAGGTCCACATCCGGCGCGAGTTCCTCGTGCCGGCCGTGACCTTCGACGTCGATGCCGATCGGCCCCGCGGCATCGCTGAAGAACTCCGCCCATGCCAACGCGAACGCGATCAACAGAATGTCTTGCACGCCAGCGTGAAACGCCGCTGGCGCCTCGCCGAGCAGTGTGCGGGTGGTCTCGACGTCCAGGGACGCCGACAGGTGCCCGGCGGTGGCGTAGGTGTCGGTGTCGGGCCGTATCGCCGGTAGCGAAGACGGGGTCGCCGCGATTCGCGTCCAGGCATCGGCCTGTTCGATAACCTCCGGGCGGTGCGCATGCTCGCCGAGCAGCGTGGCCCATCGGGCGAACGACGTGCCACCCGTCGGCAGCGCCGCCGGCTGACCGCCCCGGTGCTGCGCCCAGGCGATGTTCGAGTCCTCCAACAGGATTCGCCAGGAAACCCCGTCGATGGCCAGATGGTGGACGATCATCGCCAGCTGGCGGGTGGGACCGACCCAGAGCGCGCTCAGCATGGTCCCGGTGGCGGGGTTGAGCCGCGACCGCGCCTCCACCAGCGCCTCATCGGACAACGCGTCCACGGATCGCAGGCAGCCGGCCGCGTCCACCGAGCCGGGCTCGGGCACCCGCAACGATCGCTCGTCGCCCTCGACGCGCAGCCGCAGCATGGCGTGCCGATCCAGCAGGGCCTGCAACACGGACACCACGTCGGCCTCGGTCACTCCGGCGGGCGCCTGCAGCACCATCGTCTGGTTGAACTGATCGGTGGGGCCGCTAACGCCTTGCAGCCACCGCATGATCGGGGTGGCGACGACGGGGCCGAGGCCCTCGTCGATCACGCCGGCCTCGCCGTCGATCGCCCCGACCACGCGGGCCAGGCGGGCAACCGTCTGTTCGACGAAGACATCCCGGGGACGGCACGTCAAGCCGGCCGCCCGCGCTCGCGACACCACCTGCAGGGCCGAGATACTGTCGCCGCCGAGTTCGAAGAAGGAGTCGTCGATGCCGACGCGGTCGACACCGAGGACCTCGGCGTAGATGGCGGCCAGGATCTCTTCGGTGGGGCTATTCGGGGCGCGGTAAGCGCCGGCCTGGTATTCCGGCGCCGGTAGCGCGCGGGTGTCCAGCTTGCCGTTGGCGGTCAACGGCAACGCCGGAAGGACCACGATGGCCGCGGGCACCATGAACGCCGGCAACCGCTCCGAAAGCCGCGCCCGCAGCTGCGCCGCATCGGCGGTCCCGGTGACATAACCGACCAACCGCTTATCCCCGGGGCGATCCTCACGGGCGATCACCACCGCCTGCCCCACCCCATCCAAAGCACCCAGTGCGGCCTGGATTTCACCCAACTCGATGCGATAACCGCGGATCTTGACCTGCTCATCGGCCCGACCCAGATAGCGCAGCTGACCGTCAGCACCCCAGCACGCCAGGTCCCCGGTCCGATACATCCGCTGCCCGGGCCCGCCGAACGGACA
>NZ_LZIE01000063.1:0-156049 GCF_001667155.1 Mycobacterium sp. 852002-53434_SCH5985345 | reverse complement strand
CAACGGCCCCGAACCCGGACCCGCATACATCCGACCGGAATTAACCTCCGGCGGTAACGCCCCGAAGTCAAACACCTGTTCTCCTCAGTTGGCCGCGATCGCTGGCGATCGCGGCAGTCGCATCGGATCAGTGGTGGCCGTGGTCACGGCTTCGTAAGCAATTGCCACCCGTAGGTCGCTGACCGCCCGGAATCACCGACTCAGACCTCACGGTCTGCCACCCCAGTCGGCGGGCTGGCCGGCGCATCCGCCGATCCCTTGTCCGGCGTCCAAATGTGGTCTCGTACCACGCTTCTCGGACACCCGGGTCAGGAACAACGTGCACCTTTAGCCTCGATTGATCCCCTGCTGTCAGCAACCGAGCGACAGTCCACGGTCTTGCCGAACTGTCGCTCGTCAATGAGATTAGTTCGTTATCGTGGGCACGCCGATACGCGACGCCAACTGTTCATTCCAGGCCAGCCACTGTTCACTCCCAGTCGGCTGCCGTTCATTTCTGCGAACTGATTGTTCATCCGCGGTTTGCTTTCAACGCGGTTCGGACGTCAGTCCTCTTCGAGAATCAATGCCATTTCCGGGCAGGAAGCCACACCGTCGCGAGTCAGCTGCTCGTCCTCGGGCCGCACCTCGTGCTCTTCGAGGATCGAGTAGCCAGAGTCGTCTATCGGGAACAGATTCGGATCAACGGCGTAGCACTGGGCGTGACCCACGCATTTGGATTGTTCGAGACGAACCCTCATCAGGTTTCCTCCCTACCCGGCTCCGTGAAGCAATCCAAACGGAGATCGCTCGCTGCAGTGTAGAAGATTCTCGCGGAGCGGGACCGGCCGCCGTAAACGGACCAGCGGTCGGATTCGTGTCCCTTTGCGACACATGCGATATTGGGGTTCAGCGAAAATCGGTGCCGACGACGTCCCCACCGCAGCGGTTGCCGAGATCAGACAGATAAGCGGAGAGCCCATGAGCACTCCTGGCCAAGGCCAGCAAGCCACCTTCCACCTACCGCGGCTCGATTTCGAGAAATTGCCCATGGCCTTGGACCGGGGCGTCGGGTGGAAAACGCTGCGGGATGCCGGGCCGGTGGTGTTCATGAACGGCCACTACTACATCACGCGCCGTGAGGACGTGCTGGCCGCGCTACGCGATCCCAAGGTGTTCTCGTCGACGATCCTTCAGCCCCCCGGGCACCCATTGCCGGTGCTGCCCCTGGCTTTTGACCCGCCGCAACACACGCGTTACCGGAAGGTGCTGCAGCCCTTCTTCAGCCCCCTCGGTCTGAGCAAATCGCGGCCGGTGCTGGAGCGGCACGCCGCCGAAATGATCGCTGCCCTTGCCGCCCAGGGCACGTGCGAAGTGATGGCCGACTTCGCACACCTGTACCCCTTTCAGGTCTTCATGGACCTCTATGGCCTGCCGATCCAAGATCGCGATCGCCTGATCGATTGGAAGGACGCCGTCGTCAACGACAAGCCCTACATCACCCAGGCTGACATCGAGAAGAGTGAGCTGCTGCTGGCGTATCTGGCCGATGCGATCCAGCAACGCCGGCAGAACCCAGGACCCGACATGCTGTCGCAAATCATGAACAGCGACGGTGATTTCAGCGATCTGGAACTGCTGGGCATGAGCCACCTGCTGGTTCTGGCCGGTCTGGACACGGTGACGGCGGCGATCGGATTCTGCCTGTTCGAGCTGGCGCGCCGACCACAGCTGCGCGAGTTGCTGCGCGACAACCCAAGGCAGACCCGGGTTTTCGTCGAAGAGATCGTCCGGCTGGAACCTTCTGCACCGGTGGCACCCCGGATCACCACCGAATTCGTCAACATTGGCGGGATGACGTTGCCCCCTGGGACGTCGGTGCGGTTGTGCATGGCCGCGGTCAACCGTGACGACAGCGATGCCACGTCGGTCAACGAATTGGTGATGGACGGAAAGATCCACCGGCACTGGGGGTTTGGGGGCGGCCCGCACCGCTGCCTGGGGTCTCACCTGGCGCGGATCGAACTGACCGTGATCGTCGGGGAATGGCTCAAACAGATTCCCGACTTCGACGTTCCCGCGGACTACGTCCCCGCGATCAATTACCCCTCAAAAAGCTTCGCACTCAAAGAGTTACCGCTGCGCTGGGGCTGATCCTGCCAACCCCAACGCAGCGGCATTCCGTCTTACTTGCGCAACTCCGTCGCCGCGACCTGTACGAACACGCCGGTGTCCTCGGCCATCAGCAGGCCTCGACCGCGGGGCAGCGGGCCACCCTTCATCTTTCCGCGGATGAATCCCTCGTCCGGGTCGGCGTCCATCACCAGCAACGGCGCATTCGCCTGGGCCAGGGCCCGCAGCATCGGGTCGCTGCCCGCCGAAGACCAGCCACCGAAGGTGCGCGTCACCAGCACGTGCAAGCCGACGTCGGCGGCCCGGGTCACCCACGGCGCCGCCTTGTGCAGCGGCGAATCGAATCCGGCCGGCAGCTGCTGGATGTCGTCGACGATCAGGAAGATCTCCGGGCCGCTCCACCACGACCGCGCCAGCAACTCTTCCGCGGAGAGGCCGGGCGGCGGTTCGCGTCCGGCCAGGACGGCTGCCAGCTCGCCCATCATCGCCTGGACGCCGTCGAGGTTGTAAGCGAACTTCTCGACGTAGTCCGGGCCCAGTGTGGTCAGCAGCTGACGTCGTGGGTCCACCAGCCACACCTGTGCCGACGGCTGGCCGGCCGCTGGCGGAGGTGCGCTGCTGGCTCCCGGCGCGTACAGCCGGCCGATTTCGCTCATGATGGTCGCCAGCGTGGTGGTGCGCCCACATTCGCGTCGACCCGTCACCATCAGGTGCGCATTCTCGGCGAAGTTGAGGTAGACCGGCGACAAATCCAATTCGGAGATGGCCCAGGCGATTCCGCCCGCGCCGACCCCTTGGCGGGTGTCCCGCGCGGCCAGCTCGCGCAGCTGCTCCACGTCGAACCGGGCGGGGAGCCGGCGCACCGGTGGGGCCTGGCCGCTGGTGAGACGACTGACCGCGTCGATGACGCTGTCGGATTCGAAGACATAGCCGGCGGTGGTGGCGAGTGCAGGCCGGGCCACCAACGTGTGCAGACCGGCCTGCGGGTCGGAGTCCAGTCGGACGTAGTTGACCGCGACCATGCCGCGGCCCGGCTTGACCGGAACGTCCTTGGCGAAGCGGGACCGCACCAGCTTGGCGTCTTCCACGGCCGCCAGCCGCAATTCGACCCGGGAGCCGAAGCCACTGCGCACCGGGGGCCGCAGCTCGGATTCGCGGTCCGCGGTGACGATCACGTGGACCCCGAACGAGGGGCCCTGGTTGATGATCAGGTTCACCTGCTCGATCAGCACCTCGTTCTCTTCGGCCAGCGCCCGGTAGTTGTCGACCACCAGGTAGACGTCGCCGAACCCGTCGTTGGGGACGGGGCCGGGCTCGCCGCCGAACTTGCGGCGCCGGAACACCTCCATCGAGGCGATCCCGTACTCGAGGAAGGTGCTCTTCCGCTGCCGCACCAGCGCCAGCAGTTCGGCCACCGTCCGGCGCACGCCGTAGGGATCGGTCGGGCCGGCCACCTCACCCACGTGCGGCAGCCGGGCGACGGTGGTCAGCGCGGTGCTGCTGTAGGCCAGGCAGTAGAACTGGACCTGCTCGGGGGTGTGGGTCAGCGCGGCCGAGCAGATCAGGGTCTGCAGGGCCGTGGTCTTACCCGAACCGCCGGCGCCCAGGATCAGGACGTTGGCGCCCGGACCCGAGGTGTCGACCGTCCACGGCGGCTGGTCGTGCTTGAACGGACGGTCGATGATCCCGATCGGGAAGACCAGGTCGCGGGCCGTGCCGTAATCCTCCTGCCACGGGTGGCCGAGGAACCGGTTGACCAATTCGTCGATGGGGATCGGCTGATTGAGCGGCGGTTGCCACAGCCGGTACGGCTCGAAGTCGATCTTGCGCAGCTGATCGATGATGACCGTGCCGACCTTCGGAACCCGGATGCCCTCGACGTCGTCGTCATCGCGCGGCGTGCCGTCGGCTTCCAGGGTCTCGCCATTCGTGATGGCGGCCGGCGTGAGCTCCGGTCCGCCCACGCTCACCTCGAGCGGGGTGAACGAGTTGGTAAACAGTTGCGGGCGAACGTAATCGATGCTGTGCACCAACGCAGGCGCTTCCTCGCCGTCGTCGGTGAGCCCGCGGGGGAAGTAGTCCCGCCACAGGAACTCGGCCTGGAAGCGGACGATGTCTTCCAGGCTGCGCCGGAAGTAGCCCAGACCCGCCTGCGCCGGCAGGTTCACGGCGTTCGGCACACCGGCCGCCTGCGCCGCACCGGCGGTGCGCGCCTTCAGCACCAGCCGGTAACCCATGTTCTCCATGAGCTTTTCGGCGCGGCTTTCGATGGTCTGCGACGCCATCATCAGGTGAATCCAGTAGGCGCGGCCCTGCCGGCCGATCGAGTCGAGCACGTCGACCGCGGTCGGCATGATGCGGAACCATTCGTAGAACTCGTCGATGACCACCACGAGCATCGGCAGCGGCGCCATGTCCTGGCCGCGTGCGCGCATCCTGAGGCGGACCGAGTTGTACTCCTTGGCATCGTCGACACCGGCGCTGTCGCAGATCGCCTTGCGCCGGGCGATCTCGCCCCACAGGGCGTCGAGGAAGCGCTCCATGAGCGCCTGGTCCTCTTCCAGGTCGGTGATGATCCGCGACACGTGCGGTACGCCGGCGAACGGCTTGACCGCCGACCCACCCTTGAGGTCGGCCAACACGAACTGCAGCTCTTCCGGCGGGTGGCTGAGCATCAGCGACTCGATCACGGTTCGCACCAGCGTCGATTTACCGGAACCCGTCGTACCGGACATGACGCCGTGCGGGCCGTCACCGCCCTCGTCCAGCGACTTCATGTCCAAGAACAGCAACTCGCCGTTGTCCGAACGAACACCGAACGGTGCCCGCAACCGCGATCGGCCCATCGAGTCGTTACGGCTGCCCCACAGCGACTCGAAGTCGATGCGGCCCGGATCGTCGATTCCGTAGTAGGCCATGATGTCCCGGGCGCCGATGTGGGCCACCCGCTGACCGATCTCTTCGTACGCCTCGGCGAGCCGCCAGCGAGCCACCGCCTGGGCGAATTCCTCCGCCTCCGCGATGCTGATGTGGTCGGTCAGCGCGAAGAACCACGGCTTCTCGTCGATCACCATCCAGGTGTCGCGGTCGCGGGGCAGCGCCTCGATCACACCCTTGTCGTCGAACCGCAGGCTGCGCTCGGGGACCGCCGTCCACATCGAGGAGCCGGTCAGGTCGAAGAACGTCACCCCGTCGACGCCTTCGGAGCTGATCACGTACTCCCACTGGGGGTCGACGACGTCGGCGACGATCACCGTGTGGGGCGTCGGAGTCTGCGCCGACGAACTCGCGTGCCGCGGCGTGAAAGAGCCACGGCCGGCGAACAATTCGGCCTGCTCGGCGGCGAACTCGCGTACCGAGCTGTAGACCATCCGCGCGTTCCCCGCGGCGTCCTGACGTCGCGAGTCACCGAAGTGCGGAAGCCACTTCACCCAGTCCCACTCGTCCAGATCCGAGGTGACGACGACCATCTGCACGTGATCCGGGCCGTGCGAGAACGCCAGCTGGCAGATGATCGCCCGCATCAGTCCCAGGACCTGCTCCCGCTCCCCGTCGAGCGAGTACCAGGGTTCGACTAGCAGCGAGATCATCTTGGGCAGGTTGTAGACGACGCTTTGGTAGCGCCCGAATTCCTGCAGCGCCTTCCCCGTCACCGGCTCCAGCTCGATGTCGGTCGGCATGTTCTGGGGCTCACCCCAGGTCACCTCGGGACGCGTCATGCCGACGCCGACCCGCACCACACCGAAGTTGAGGTCCTTGCCGTCGGGCTTGCGTTCCCACATCCGCGACGATCCCACCGCGGCGGACAGCGTGGTGGGCGCCGGGTGGAACCACCGGTAGTTGGCGTCCATGCTGTCCGCCGACTCGTGGGCGGTCTCGCGCAGCATGTCGAGCATCAGCATGAATTGGGCGCGCATCGCGTCCAGCTTGGGCCGGCTCATCTGTTGCTGACCGCCGAACCGGCCGCCGAACATCATCATCGCGACACCACCGATCATGAAGATCGGGAAGATCGACCCGGCGCCGCCGAACACGTGCGACCCGCTGGCGAAGGTCATGGCGACCATGCCGATCAGCAGGCCGACCACCACGACGCCGACCACGATCAGCCACCAGGGCTTGCCCTCCGGCGGCGGAATGCTCAGGGGCGTCGGAAGGACGATGTTCTCCGGCTTGATGACCGGAGGCTTCTCCGGTGTCGGCCGAGCAAACCCGCGTTTCACTTAGGTACCGCCAATTCTGCTGGGGACATGTCCATCGGTAGGGTGTCGTGCTCCACGAGGGCGTCCGCCCGCGAGAGGGTGGGGCCTTGTGGGAGCAGCCGCAGGGCCACCCACGGCGCCAGGCTCGGTTTCGTCTTCAGGCCCAACGCCTCCCGCACGTCCCGGGTGTCGTCAACCCCGAACCGGGCGCCCGCGTCCGTCAGCCACCACAGCGACTCCGTCGTCTTGGCGCCGGGGTCGTTGCCGGTGACGGCCACGAAGTTCCCGTAGTCGGGACCGAAGAAGACCTGGTCGGCTTCGCGACCCGTGGTGTCGGCCTTGACCAGCGACACCACTTTGTTCTCGTCCTTGGCCGCAACCGGAATGGTCGCGCCGGACACGACCTGGATGCGGGCCCGGTTCTCGCCGGACGTCTTCTGCCACCACCAGCAGGTCGACGGATTCTCGCGGATGTCCGCCACGTTGAGCGGGGCGTCCGGGTAGGAGGACAGGTCCAGCTTGTTGACCACGGGCATCTTGGCCAGCGCGGACGGTTCCACGGTCACCGGCTTGGTGTTGCCGGGCCCGGCGTTCTGCAGGATCTGCGCCACCAACGGGGGCAGCGTCTGCACACCGTCAGCCAGCACCAGCGAATACTGTTGCGGCCCACTGATTTGCGGCGTGACGATCACCGTGCCGATCGGGCCGGGCGCGTTTGGGAACGACGCGCCGGAGCCCGCGTTCTGCACCTGCGGCACGGTCAGTTCGGGGCCCACCGGCAACGCGTCGAACAGGGCGCGGCTCATGGGCTTGGCCTGGCCCACCTGCTCGGGCGTCAGGCCAAGCGGCAGCAGCACCGAACGGTTCGTCGCGTCGATGCGCGACCGGCGTCCCTCGCGGATCACCCACGCGTCCCCCCCGTAGCTCAGCACCACGGCGTCCGACCCGTTCAGCACGTGCCGGTGGTTGCTGAGGTCCGGGTTCCCGTCGATGACGGTCACCGTCACCCCGGACGGCGCGCTGACCCCGCTCGAGGTGCCGACGGTGTCGCACACCAGCCACGACGACGTGGTCGGAGCCGAGGGGTGGAAGTTCGACGGCGCTCCCGGGATGCCCACCATTGGGCCGCGCGGCAGCGTGGCGATCTGGTTGGACTTGACCAGGTGCGGGTTGTCCGGGCGGCCGGTGATCAGCCGCGCAGACGCCAGGTTCAGCGCGGGGTACAGCTTGTCGCCCACGCGGACATAAAGCGCGCCGGAGTCACGGTCGGCAATGATCGGCGAATCACCGACCTGGCCCGCCGGGCTGAGGAACGAGTAGAGCAGCGCGCCCAGGCAGATCACCAGCGCCGCCGACACCGAGGCCACCACGGCCAGAGTCTGGCGCCGCCCTGGCTCGACCTCCATGCGGACGCGCCACCGGGTGAGCGCCATTGCGGTGCGGCGAGCGAGGAACTGGTAGCCGGTCACCTGCGTCCGCGTCGACAACCCGAGGCCATACCCCGACCCGCGTTGCCCGCGACTCTCTTCCGCCACTTTGATTCACCATCCGGTCTGCTAGAACGCCTGGATATTGTTCCTGAAAATATCCGCGGCGCGAATTACATCGATAACGGTAAGTCACCCGTAGCGACCTCGCCACGCGACGACGTGCGTTCACATCTACATCACTTTGCGTACATCTATGCGGGCGTCCCCGCCTCGCCGCGCCGGCCGACGCGGACAACGCGCCAAGCGCCGTTGAACAGGCACTTTCGAGTTCCCCCGCCGATTCCCGCCCGGACACTCATGTCTCCTCAGGGCATCGTAATGGCGAATGGCCGGCTCGTCCTGTCGAGCGTGTGCCGTCCAGTGAACGCAAGAGCGGCGCAATGGGCGGCGGCGCGCGCCGCCTCTCCCGATTGGTGGGCCGGCGATTTCTGGCAGCAAGATGAGCGGTATGAGTGAGCTCGCGCCGTCGTTGGTCGAACTTGCCAGGAGGCACGGCATCGCGACCGAGTACGACGACTGGACCGGGCGGCGGGTGCCGGTATCGGCAACCACGCTGGTGGCAGTGTTGGCCGCGCTCGGCGTCGCGGCCGGCACGGAGCAGGAGCGCAACGTCGCGCTGACCGCGACGCTCCGGTCGTATTGGGCGCGCCGGTTGCCGGCGACCATCGTCGGCCGCACCGGTGACCAGACGCGGTTTTGGGTGCACGTGACCCACGGCGATCCCGCCGAGGTCTGGTTACGGCTCGAGGACGGCACGGTACGCGGCGGTATCCGGCAGGTCGACAACTTCACCCCGCCGTTCGACCTGGACGGCCGCTGGGTCGGCGAGGCCAGCTTCGTGCTGCCGGCCGATCTGCCGCTCGGTTATCACCGGGTGCACCTGCGTTCCGGTGGCAGTGAGACCAGCAGCGCGGTGATCGTGACGCCGGATTGGCTCGGGCTGCCGGAGCGGCTCGGCGCCCGGCGGGCCTGGGGCCTGGCCGCCCAGCTCTACAGCGTGCGCTCCACACAGTCGTGGGGCGTCGGCGATCTGACGGATCTGACCGACCTGGCCGTCTGGTCGGCGTCGCGGCACGGCGCCGACTACTTATTGGTCAATCCGCTGCACGCGGCTCAGTTTTCTGGGCCGGCGGGACATATGGAGCCGTCGCCGTACCTGCCGACATCACGGCGCTTCGTCAACCCCATTTATCTTCACGTCGAGGCGATTCCCGAGTTCGCCGAGCTGCCCAAGCGCAGCCGGGTGCGGCGGCTGCGCTTCGACGCGCAACAGCGAGCCGCTCGGCTCGACGCGATCGATCGCGACGGCGCGTGGGCGGCGAAGTGCGCGGCGCTCCAGCTTTTGCACCGGGTGCCGCGGTCCGCGGGCCGCGAGCTGTCCTACGCAGCCTTCCGCGCCCGCGAGGGAACCCCACTCGATGACTTCGCCACCTGGTGCGCCCTGGCCGAGGAGTACGGCGACGATTGGCATTCGTGGCCGAAGTCGCTACAGCATCCCCGCGCGCCCGGCGTCGAGCGGTTCGTCGAGAAGCATGCGGAGGCAGTCGATTTCCATCGGTGGCTGCAGTGGCAACTCGACGAGCAACTTGCCTCGGCGCAGTCGCAGGCGATCCGGGCCGGAATGGCGCTGGGCGTGATGCACGATCTCGCCGTCGGCGTGCATCCCAACGGCGCCGACGCGTGGGCGCTACAGGATGCGTTGGCGCTCGGTGTCACCGCCGGCGCGCCGCCGGACGAGTTCAATCAGCTCGGCCAGGACTGGTCCCAGCCGCCCTGGCGGCCAGATCGGCTCGACGCCGAGGAGTATCGGCCGTTTCGGGCAGTGATCAGCGCGGTGCTGCGGCATGCCGGCGGCGTACGCATCGACCACATCATCGGATTGTTCCGGCTGTGGTGGATCCCGGAGGGCGCAGCGCCCACCGAGGGTACGTACGTGCGTTACGACCATGAAGCGATGATCGGCATCGTGGCCCTCGAGGCACATCGCGCCGGGGCGCTGGTCGTCGGCGAGGATCTGGGCACGGTCGAACCGTGGGTGCGCGACTACCTGCTGCTGCGCGGATTGCTGGGCACCTCGATCCTGTGGTTCGAGTTGGACCGGGACGGAAACGGCGGTCCGCTGCCGGCCGAGCGCTGGCGCGAGTACTGCCTGTCCTCGGTGACCACGCACGATCTGCCGCCGACCGCGGGCTATCTGGCGGGCGACCACGTGCGGCTGCGCGAAGCCCTGGGATTGCTGACCCGCCCCGCCGAGGACGAGCTCGCCACCGACAGGGCCGAGCTGGCGGCCTGGATGGCCGAATTACGGCGGGTGGGCTTGCTCGACGACGGCGAAGACGACGCGGAGAAAATCGTCATCGCTTTGTACCGGTACTTAGGCCGGACGCCGTCGCGGTTGGTGGGCGTGGCACTGACCGACGCGGTGGGTGACCGCCGGACCCAGAACCAGCCCGGCACCACCGACGAATACCCCAACTGGCGGATTCCGCTGACCGATCCCGCCGGGCGCCCGGTGCTGCTCGAAGACTTGTTCACCGACGTCCGCGCGGCCACCCTGGCCGAGGCCGTGCGCAGTGCGATTGCGCCCGCGGCCGTCGAGAGCGTGCCTGTTAGCTTCTGAGGCCATGAAGGTCTCAGTCGTGGCGCCGGTGGCCGACGGCGTCACCGCGGATCCCGAGTGGATGGCGGCCTTCGCCGGCCACCTGGAACAGTGCGGGTTCGAGTCGATCGTTGTCGTCGAGCACACGGTGCTGGTCACCCGCTACGACAGCGTCTACCCGTATGACAGTTCGGGACGCGTGGGCCTGGCGGCCGACTGCCCCATCCCGGACCCGCTCGATCTGCTGTCGTTCCTGGCCGGGCGCACCACCACCCTCGGGCTGGCCACGGGCGTGTTGGTGTTGCCCAACCACCATCCGGTGGTCCTCGCCAAACGGGCCGCAAGCGTGGACGCGTTGTCGGGCGGGCGGCTGCGGCTGTGCGTGGGTGTGGGATGGCTCAGGGAGGAGCTGGAGGCGTGCGGCGCGGACTTCGAGAACCGCGGCAGACGCGCCGACGAGCAGCTGGCCGTCTTGAGGGCACTGTGGGCCGATCAACCGCACGGGGCCTCGCACCACGGGGAGTTCTTCAGCTTCGACAACGTCATGTGTTACCCGAAACCCATTGCCGGAGAGCGGCTTCCGGTCCACATCGGCGGGCACAGCCGGGCAGCGGCCCGTCGCGCCGGCCGCTTGGCGGACGGCTTCCAACCGCTCGGGGTGGCGGGGCCGCAGCTGGCATCGCTGATCGCGCTCATGCGCGACGAGGCCGCGTCGGCGGGCCGCGATCCGGCGGCCCTGGAAGTGTCATTGGGCCACGCCGTCAACAAGATCGACGCCGAACGGGCGGGCAGCCTGGCCGATCAGGGCGCCGACCGGCTCGTGCTGGCGATGCCGTCGACTGTCGACATCGAGCAGGCCAAGGACGTGCTATCGGCGTGCGCGCAACGGCTTTCGCTGATCGCGTGACCCCGATGAGCCTGTCAGCCGACGACCGATCAGCCCTCAGCCACTTGGTGCACAGCTACGCGGCCCACCTGGACGAGCGTCGATTCGATTTGATAGCAACGCTTTTCACTGACACCGCCGTGCTGGCGGTGCCCGAACCGCCCACGGCGCTTGAGCCGATCCATGCGCACCGTGGGCGAGGCGCCATCACAGCCGCAGTCGCTACCGTCGCGGCCGTCGCCCGCACCGAGCACGCCATCGTCGGCGAGGTCTACGAGGCCACCGGGCCGGGTGCGGCCCGTGGGCGGGTTGCGTGCATCGCGCACCACTGGGACCAGCGCGGCGACGAATTCGTCGACGTGGTCTGGCATCTGCGCTACGACGACGAATACGAGCTGACCGACGGATGGCTGATCGGCCGCCGTGTGTTGACCATCAACGCCCTTGAGACCCGAAAGGCCCGCCGGGTGCGGCCACACGACGCGATCTAGCAAGCTTGCAGAAGACTTTGCGCAAACTCACAGCGACCCTCCATAAACCGAATCTGCGGCGCAAATAGGCGCTTCGTTAGGCAGGTGCGGTCATCGCGCCTGAGGGCGTGGTGGATTTCGCCCGCTCCGGGTGGGTGCAGGCCGCCCTGGGCCCGGGTGAGGCCGCAGCCGGTGCGCTTCTTCCTGATCGTGTCCAATTTTTACAAGTGGATCCGTGTATTTTCGGCCGCGTGACGAACACGGAACAGGGGAACCTGAACGTCAATACCGCCGGAACCACCAGAGGACGGGAAGCGCCGAACGGCAATGTATCGACGCTGGCGGTGGGCACGCCGCTGGACTCCTCCCCGGATTACCGCAACGAGATTCACACCGCCGAAGACGTCATCGATGTCGAGACCTACGGCGGCGGTTTCGATCTCACCCGGCGGGCGACCGCGCCGAAGCTGCGCATCGGCCGCGACCGGTGGTTCAACCTGCTCTGGCTGATCCCGATCGGCTTCGCCCTGCTGATCGCCGGGGTGGCGGTCGGCAAAGGCCTGCACAACATGCCGGCAGTCCAGTCGTTCATTGCGCGTCATCCAGGGACGGACAGCTCCAATGTCACCCCCGGTCTGCCGGCCTGGATCGGGTGGACGCATTTCTTCAATCTGTTCATGATGATGTTCATCATCAGGACCGGGATCCAGATCCTCTGCGACCACCCCCGGCTCTACTTCAGCCGCAACGCCACCCCGGGTAAGGACGAGTGGCTGCGCGTCGGCCCGCCGGTGCCGGACGACGAGCTGTGGACCGCCAACGCCGACACCGTCGCCCTGCCACCACAATTGGGACTGCCCGGATTCCGGCACTCGATCGGACTGGCCCGGTGGTGGCACCTGGGCGTCGATGTGCTGTGGCTCGTCAACGGTGCGGTCTTCTACGTGTTGCTCTTCGCGACCGGACAGTGGCGGCACATCGTGCCCACCAGCTGGGATGTCTTCCCCAACGCCGCGTCGGTGGCCGTCCAGTACCTGTCGCTGGACTGGCCCACCGACAACGGCTGGGTCGCCTACAACGGCCTGCAGCTGTTGTCCTACTTCACCACGGTCTTCATTGCCGCCCCCGCGGCGTTGATCACCGGGCTGGGCATGTCGCCCGCGCTGTCGCAGCGCGTGCACTGGCTCAGCAAGCGGCTGAGCATCCAGCACGCGCGGTCACTGCATTTCGTGGTGCTGGTCTACTTCCTGTTCTTCATCCTGGTGCACGTCACGATGGTGTTGACCACCAGTGCGCTGCGAAACCTCAACCACATGTTCGCCTCCCGCGACGACAACAGCTGGGTGGGCTTCGGAATCTTCGCCGCGGCCATGGTGCTGACGGCGATCGCGTGGGTTTGGGCCACGCCCTTCACTATTCGCCATCCGCGGGTGATTCAGCGGGTCGGATACGCGCTCGTCGGCCCGTTCCAGCGGATGCTGGAGCAGCTCGACCCCAAGCCCGGCGCCTTCACCGAAAAGGACATCTCGCCGCACCACTGGCGCAACGGCCGGCTGCCGGAGACCGTGGAGTACAAAGAGCTGGAAGCAAACGACTTCCGGGACTGGCGGCTCAAGGTCTACGGTCTGGTCGAGCATCCGATGGAGTTCTCGCTCGAGGACTTGATGGCGCTGCCGTACCACGAGCAGATCAGCCAGCACTTCTGCATCCAAGCCTGGTCGGGCGTCGCCAAATGGGGTGGCGTGCAGATGAAGACGATCATGGACATCGTCAAACCGCTGCCCGAAGCCAAATGGGCGGTGTTCTATTCCATGGGCCTCGGCGCGACCGGCGGCATCTATTACAACGCCCATCACATCGGCCAGATGGACCATCACATGACGATGCTCGCCTACAACATGAACGACCATCCCCTCCCCTACATGCATGGCAGGCCGCTGCGGTTGCGCAACGAACTGCAGCACGGTTTCAAACTCGTCAAGTGGATCAAAGGGATCGAGTTCGTGGCCGACTACCGCGACATCGGCAGCGGCTACGGCGGTTACAGCGAGGACCACAAATACTTTGGGCGGCACCAGACGCTGTAGGGCGTAGCGCCGAACCCTCGGCGCCGACGCCTCAGGTCGTTTGTCCCTTCGGCAATCCGGGTAGCTCCACGGAAGCGGCCGAACGGAAGTGACCGGAGGAGAGACGCCCATGAGCCACCGCCCTGTCGATCATGATCGGATCCCTCGCTCCGGTAGCGTCGAACCGGCGCACGACTTGGGGCGCACGCCCGGGCTGATCGTCGTCGGGGCCGCGGTGTTGGCACTCGTGATGTGCGTGGCCACCTTCGCCCTCGGTGACGCCGGCGCGGGTGTCGCCGCCGCGATCGTCGCCATGCTCACGTTCGGGGCCGGGCTGGCGTGGCTTGGCATGGACCGCAGGCGGATTCGCCAGGCGGAACGAGACTGGCCCGTCGGCCACGCTGCGCGGTAGCACCGCCGGTTGCAACGCCTACTGCAGCGAGGCGAGATTTTTCACGGACTTCTCCACATCGGAGCGCAGGATCCGGGCGACCAACCCGCCGATCGGGCCGCTGAGTAATCCGCCCCTGAGGTCGGCGGTGAGATGGAAATCGGTTCCGGGCTGCTGATCGGTGACGGTCATCGCGACCCCGAGGCGGATCCCACCGCGACCGCGGCCTTGCAGCTCAATCGATTTCGGTTCATCGTAGTTGGTGACCGTCCAGTGGATGACGTTGCGGAAACCCTTCACCTTCACGCACGACGAGACGCACGTGCCCTCCTCGATCTTGTCGGGCACCGGTCCGCGCCACCCGGCGAATATGGTCATCCACTCGTCGAATCGGCTCAGGTCGGACGCCAGCTTCCAGGCGGCCTCTGGGTCTACCTCCGACGACACCGAAACATTTACTCGTGCCACGCCTTGTCGCTCCTCCCCACGATTGCGGTTGGCACCGGCACGGCAACACAGGCGACCAGCGCGCAATGCACTGGATACCCCGGTGGGGCCGGGCCTACGCGTTCGCCGCGCCCTTAGGGCCAGACCTCCTGCAATTGCTTCGCCACGTCGATGATCTGCGCGGACTGCGACTGGGGCGCGTCGATCTCCTCGGCGACGTACTGCGCGACGAATCGGCGGATCTCGCCATCGACGCCGGCGAGGATGCGCAGCACCTCGCCGCGGAAGGACTTCGACGACACGTTGACGGTGATATCGGAAGGCCGCGGTTTCGCGACGTCGACGATCAGCAGCAGCGGTTCGGCGGCTCGGGCCGTGGCCCGCAGCGCGATGTCCCCGGAGACGACGAACCGCTGCTTGTCGAGCCGAAGGTCGAGCAGCAGATCGATCGACAAGGGAATGTGGATGACGAACGTGATGCTGTCGCCCAGGCGGCGGGTGACCTTGGGTTCGTGGATCTTGACGTTGGCGCTGACCTTGGCGATCCCGCCAGGCCCCTGAGCGATGGGCTCCATGGCGAACTCGTTGCCCGCGATGTCGGCCAAAGCGGCGGCGACACGCTCGGGGGTGACAGCGACCTCGAAGAATCTGCGTCCGAACTCTTCGTAGGTGACATAATCGTGAGTCTCCATAGGCTTATACCGTCTCACGCCGGCCGCCGGAACCGTCGCTGATCTGCCCGCGTCGCAGAAATCCGCGTTCGTTACACCCCCGCCGGGATCATCGGTGATCCGGGCGCGCTGTGAAGCACGCCACAGGCCGGGCGCTTCGATTCGATCCTGCGGGTGGTGGCCTGGGAGGCTTGATGACTTGGGAGGTGATTTCGATGTGTGCCCGGAAAATCCCCGAGCGGCGCTCGGACTTCTCGCCCGCGGGCCTGCTCACCTGGCTTGGCGGCGGGCACCGGCGGGAGCTGGATGAGCGCCATGAGCGGTCCACGCACGCCGTCACCGGCGCGGTGGTGTTGTTCGGAGCGATGCTGGCCTGGCTCGTCGCAGCGCTGGCGGTGAGCGAATCGGCCCACTGGTCGCTCCTGTTCGTGGTGCCGCTGACCCTGCTCTTCGGCCTGCTGGCCGGCGCGGTCACCCGCGCCGTCACCTCCGGTTCCGGCCGGAGTCGCGCCGGACTCGCGGCACGGGCGGTGGTCGCGGCCGCCCTCGGCGTCACCGTCGGCGAATTGGCCGCAGTCATCCTGCTCTCCGGCTCGATCGACCACCGTCTCGACGAACGCGCCCTGCGCAACGCCGGCTCCGCGCCGGCGGTCGCGCAGGCGACGGCGTCCCTGCAACAGAGCAGGGATGCACGCGGCGCGCTCGACACGGCTGTCGACCGCGCTCACCAGCAGCAAGACCAGGCCCTGGTCATCGCGCGTTGCGAATACCACCCCACGCCCGGCTGCCCGCAGACCCGGATCACCGGTGTGCCCGGTGCCGGGCCCGAAACGCGCACGGCGAACGAGCTTCTCGCGGACGCCCAGCGCGAACTCGACGACGCGCTGGCGGCCCGGGATCGCCAGGCGCCCGGGCTGGACGCCGAAATCTCCCGCGAAGCGCACGCGCTCGACGAGGCACGCCACGGCGTCACCGCGGACGCGGATCGTGGTCTGGGTGCGCGCTGGGTCGCCATGAACGACCTGACCTCCGCCGACTTCGGTGCGCTGGCGATGCGGCTGCTGACCATGGCGTTCTGCGTGCTGCTCTACTTGCTGCCGCTGATCCTGGGGCGGTGGCGGGGCGAGACCAGCCACGATCGCCGTGCGGCGGCGCGTGCGGAGCGGGAACGCGCGGAACTCGAGGCGGACACGGCGATCGCGATCAAGCGGGCCGAGGTTCGCCGCGAGGCCGAAATCATGTGGGCCGAGCACCAACTCACCCAGGCCCGGCTGGCGATCGAGGCTCAGACCGAGATCGACCGCGAGCAGCAACGCCGGCGCATCGTGGACGCGTTCGATCCCCCGGTGCTGGCGTCGTCGCACCGCGCCTTCGAGCCCGCCGACGAAGACATTTACCTGCCGATCGCCGCGGAAGCCGAGGCCGCCAGCCGTGCGGCCCTCGGCCCCCCCGTCCCGGTGCACACCGCCGATGTGGAGAACTTGCCGGCGCCCATCGCGCGCGAGGTGGAGCCGCGCAAAGATCGGGACAACTCGTCGATTCCGTCGATTCCGGACGCCACCAAGGCCGCGGCGCGCTGGATACGCCCGCTGGTGCCGCCGTTCGTGGCCCGGGTCATCGACACCACGACCGCGCCGCTGCGCACCGCGCGTCACGTCTTCGAAGAGGTCGAGGAGATCACGTTCGCGTTCAGGCGCACCCACAAGGTGACGGTCGACGCCGAAAGTTCCGACGCGGGCGGTCGGCCCACCCGGCCCGCTGAGGCCGGTGAAGCCCCTCCCGGTCAGGCGGGATTCATCGATTCGTCGCGGGTCGAGCGCGCGGCGGTGACCCACCTGGGTGGCCAGGAGCCGCGCGGCCCGTCGCTGGGCGCGCGCGCCGACAACCCGGAGTTGGCGCAGCGGGAGGGTCCGGCCGAACTGGATTCGCCGACCGGCCCGCGTCGGCTCCCGCCGGCTTAACGATCTGAGCTGTCCCTGGTGCGCTCGTAGAACCGACGGACCCGGGCCCTGTTGCCGCAGTCGGCCGTACTGCACCAGCGACGGTTCTGCCGGTGGCTGGTGTCGAGGAACAGCCATCCGCACTCGTCGTCGCCGCATCGCTTGATACGTGAGCCCGGGACCCCCGTCAGGAACGTCACCGCTTCGACCGCGAGCCGGTGGAGCGGGGTTTGCGCCATCAACGCAGGCTCCTGCCAGTCGGCGGCATCCGCACCGACGACCAGGCGCCTGGCCCGCAGCGCGGATCGGTAGGCGTCAGCGACTTTGCCGGCATCGCGGGCGGACCCGCACCCCGTCCAGATGCGATGGAGGGCCTCCCTGAGCTGCTTCGTCCGATGCAGCGCTCCGTCGCAAGCAACGCGGTCCGAGGTGACGCCCGCGGCGAGGGTGCGCGCCTCGCGGAGCGACAACACCCCTGCGTGCTCCGCCCAAGCGACCAGGTCCGGATAGTCCGACAAATAGTCGGTACGGCGATGGGGGTCGCCCCGCCATGCCACCGTGTTGACCAAATCGACTGCGGGATGGCCCCCGCGCAAATCGAGATTGGCCGCTTCCGACCGTGCCATAAGCAACCATGCTAATGGTTAAGCACTGATTTACCCATTAGCATGGTGGGTATCCCCCGACCATGAGACATGTTCCCGCACCCTCACTGGATCGGGTCGGATTGGCAACGGGCGCCTTGTCCGTGTCGGCGTCGGCGGTGCTGCTCAAGTTGGCCGCCACCACACCGGCCACCGCCACGGCCGCGCGCTGCCTGATCGCGTTGCCCGTGGTCATGCTCCTTGCGGCCCCGGAATGGCGGCGCCGCGGCGGCTTGCCACGGCGGGCGCTGCTGTCGGCGATCCTGTGTGGCGCCTTGTTCGCCGGCGATATGTTGCTGTGGACGCAGGCCATCCCGGAAGTGGGAGCGGGCTTGTCGACGGTCCTCGTCAATGCCCAGGTCGCCGTTGTCCCGGTGCTCAGCTGGCTGGCCGACGGGGAACGCATTTCGCGCCGATTCCTGCTGTCGCTGCCCGCCTTGCTGGTCGGCGTGTTGCTCGCCGGCGGCCTACTCGAGCAAGGGATTTCGGGCTCTGATCCCATCCGCGGAACGATGCACGCCGTGGGCGCAGCGCTGTGCTACTCCGGGTTTCTGTTCCTGCTGCGACGCGGCGGGCAAGCCGGCAGGCCGATGCAGACATATAGCGTCGTGCTCGCGACGTCCGCGATTGTGGCGGTGGCAGTCGGCCCGTGGTGGCATGGCCTGCTGGTCTGGCCGGGCTGGCGAGCTCTCGCATGGTTGACCCTGGTTGCCATCACCGGGCAATTGTTCGGCTGGCTGCTCGTCGCCTTCTGCTCGGGCCGCCTACCCAGCACCGTGAGCTCCGCCCTCCTGTTGCTCACCCCGGTGGGTGCTATCACGCTCGGCGCGGTCGCGCTCGGTGAACGCCCGTCTCCCCTTCAGCTTGCAGGTTGCGCACTCGTGATGTTGGCGGGATATCTCGGCAGCACACGAATTTCCCTATCTTCCAACGCATCACACGATGCATGCACGCCCGAGGTTCCGGCGGTTCGTGCAACGCATCCGTCGGCGAGCGCTCGGCGCTAACGGTGCGGCTACTCGTTGCCGAAGGCGGCATAGAGTTCCGGGAGGAAGGCCGCCAGGTGATTCATCTCCTGTGCGCAGTGCACCATCAGATTGCGGGCGCCGGTTTCCGCGTTGCCGAGCACCCGCGAGGCGATCGGGCGCACCGCGCGCGAAGCGACGCCGGGGACGTTGCGCACTTCGATGTGCCTGCCGCCCATCCAGAATCGTGACCGCATCTCGGACCCGTTCGGCGTCGACCGGACGTGGTGGATGAACCATCCGACGTCCACCGGGGCCTCGCTGGATCCCAGCCGGGCGCAGATCGCCACCGCACCGTCGCTGTCGGGTGGGCAGCCCATCGCCGCAGGATCGACGAATTGGATTGCGCCATTGAGCATCGTCGAGCCGATGTACTCGCTGATCAACGACCAGCGGCCGACGTAGCGGTCGGCGCCCCGTAGGCCGACGGCCGCGTCGTCCCGGCCGTCCTGCCGTTGACCTTTCCAGGCGGCGTGCAGATGGGCCCGGGGATGCCACAGCTTGTAGCGGCGGGCGTCGCAGCCGTGCCAGCCGAACCACCACGACCACATCTCCGGCGTGACCCCCGGCATGTCGGTGCGTACCGACACCTGATAGCCGCCGTCGTCAAGGACCCCGTAGCCGGTCTCGGTCCGCTGGTAGCCGTCGTCGGCGACGCGCGCGGCGTCGTCGAAGGCCAACAGCGCCATGGCGCCTTGCGGCCCGTGTTCGAGTGCCTCGACGACATGGCGTGGCAGCGCGGCCATTTCGGGCGTGAAGAACTTGCCGAACGGGGTGTTCGCGTCGTCACCGCGATACCCCAGATACAGATCGCCCGCCATCAGAGTCGCCCCATCCAGCTGTTGAACACACCGTCGGGGTCGTACTCGGCGCGCACGCGGTCGAGTTTGGCCATTGCGGCGTCGCTGGCGAACCGCGCCGGACGCTGGCCGAGGTTCTCGTCGGCGAGCTGAATCCCGATGGCGAATTCGGACATCGCGGCCATGTTGGACCGCGCCCAGTCGGCGTACTTCGCCTCGTCGGCCGGGTCCTTCCACGAACCGTAGAGCGCCAGGTAGATGTCGCCTTCGATGCTGTAGGCCATGTCCTGGCGGGGAGGGCACGGGCCCCAGTTCAACCACAGAAAATGCGCCGGGTGTGGGGGCATGGTGTCCAGGATCGTCCGGATGCCCGGCAGCAGGTCTTCCGCGGGCGCCGACGTCCACATGTTGTCAACCGCGTAGTAATGATCGGACAGGTAATGGCTCATCGCGACGTCATACCAGGTCGCGAGATCGGTTGGCATGTATGGGATTTTGACCAGCGCCCGATCGGCGACCGGGCAGGTGCCGAACAGGGCGAGCGCCTTTTCCGCCTCAGCATCGGAATCCGCGAAGGCGGGCGACGCCAGCGAGATGACCGGGGTGTCGATGCCCATGTTCGGTTCGCCGCGGGATGCCACGGCCTGCAGCTCGACCCGGGGGTCCACTTCGGCGCTGACGGCGCGGGTCCACGCGAAAACCTCGTCGGCCAGCTCGAACGGATAGACATAGACGCTGGTGCCGCAGGCGCCCGGGCGCGGATAAAGCTTCAGATAGAACGACGTGACCACGCCGAAAAAACCGGGTCCGGCACCACGGGCGGCCCAGTAGAGGTCGGCGTTGTTGCTGGCGTCGCAGTGAATCCGTTCGCCCTCGGCGGTGACGACATCGAGGCCCACCACGCTCTCGCAGGCCGGGCCGAAGATTCGGCTGTTCCAGCCGTATCCGCCCTGCAGGAGATAGCCACCGAGGCAGACCCCTTTGCAGTGACCGCCGGGAAAGAACAAGCCCTGCGCCTCGAGGTCGGCCATGAGGAGGCTGCCGCCCTTGCCCGGACCCACTCGGGCAAGGCCATTTTCGGCGTCGATGGAAACGTGGTCGAGGCGGCTGACGTCGAGCAGGACGGAGCCGTCGCGCAGATGGCTGGCCGCGAAGCTGTGTCCGCCCGAGACAATGCTGACCTTGAGACCGTGGGCCGTCGCATGGCGGATGCCGGCGATGATGTCGTCGGTGTCGACGGCCTGCACGATCACTTCGGGGTAGCGTTCCGGTACCCGCTGGTGCCAGACGGTGCCACGACGGGCCGCCTCGTAGCCGTCATCGCCGCGGAAATGGTGCCGCCCGGCCGGTAGCCCGCTCATCTGGAATCTCCCGTGATCCGCAGTTCGGATCTTTGTGATCCGCAATGCGGAACACTATAGTGGACGGATGCCGTCCTCGGGGGACAATTTTGCAGCCGGGCGCGACGAGGGCATCCAGGTACTGCGTCGCGCCGCCGCCGCGCTGGACGAGATCGCCGCGGAGCCGGGCCGGTTGCGTCTGGTGGACCTCGGTGAGCGTCTCGGGCTGGCCAAGTCGACGGCTCGCCGGCTGCTGGTGGGCCTGGTCGAGGTCGGACTGGCCAGTGTCGATCCACAGGGCCGTTTCTCCCTGGGCGACCGATTGCTGGGGTTGGGCAATTCCGACGGCGCGCACATCGCGGCGGTGTTCCGCCCAACGATCGAACGGGTAGCGCGCGCGACCGACGGCGAGACGGTCGACCTCTCGGTTTTGCGTGGCCGGCGAATGTGGTTCGTCGACCAGATCGAATCGTCGCATCGCCTGCGCGCCGTGTCGGCCGTCGGCGTCCGGTTCCCGCTGGAGTCGACCGCCAACGGCAAAGCGGCCCTCGCGGCCCTCGACGACGCCGACGCCGAGGCGGTGATCTCCCGCTTGGATCCCGGGTCCTCCGACCGCCTCCGCGCCGAGGTGGCCGAGATCCGGCGCACCGGAATCGCTTTCGACCGAGACGAACACACGCCGGGTATCTCGGCGGCCGCGATCGCGCGACGCGGGGTGGGCGACAACCTGATCGCTATCTCGGTGCCGGCACCGACGGAGCGCTTCCGGGAGAAGGAGCAGCGCATCGTGGCGGCATTGCGTGCGGCCGGCGAATCGGCGGCCTGGCCGCGCTAGCCTCGGCGGAGCTCGTCGATGCCGGCGTGATTGGAGTTGGAGACGGCCGGGTTACCCCTCGAAAGCTCGGCCGTCCCAACGTCTTGATGCCCGCTCAGCAGGGCACTGCGGCGGAGGAGAACAGCGTTCCCCACTCGTGCCGAGCCGCGGATTGCGCGTCGGTGAAGCTCGGTGTCTTTTCGCCGTCGCCGGCCAGGTGTACCAGCGCCCACGCCATCGCGAATACCGGCACTTTGTGCCGCAATGCCGCGCTGTGCAATTCGTCCAGGGCCGCTTCCGACGGGCACCGGCGAAGGCCGATGAGAATGCCCCGCGCGGTGTCGAGGATGCGACCAGAGTGTGGGCCACACGAGGTCTGGGCGGGAACCCAATTCGTTGTCATGTTGTGGATACCTCCTGCGGCGCCGTCACGAATCCACCACTCGCACAGCGGACGAGGAATTCCTGCGCTACGCATCATCGCGGCCGCAAACCTCAAAGGCGCCCTGTGCCATGATTTGTCGATCTTTCGCGTTGTGCCAGACCACCGCCGCGATCGATACCCGCCTGTGACCGTTCCGGGATCGGTTGCTAATCAACCAATCCGGTGAAGTGCCTGGTCGGTGCCGGAATCCGTGATCTTCGGATCAGTTTGCCAAAGACAATAATTCGTCAAAGCCACCGACGATAGCGTCATGGAATACGTCGTAGTCGGGTATCGCGGTGGTATCGACGTTCAACCCGAGACCACACGTGTCGACATAGGTGAGGAGCGTGACGTTGACCGCCGCGCCGATGGTGGGTCCGAACGCGTACTGGGCCCGCACCGCTGCACCGCCGAGGTAGACCGGCACGGGAACGCCCGGCACATCGCTGGCCACGAAATCGACGTGGCGCAGAACCGAGCCGATGTACCAACGGGGCACCAGATTGAGCACTCCGGCGATCAATTGCGTGTAGGGCAGCGATCTTTCGTTCCGTACCGCCGCGGTGCGCTGGCGTATCGCCGCGATCCGCTTTGCTGGATCCGCCTCGCCGACGGGCACGTCGAAGCGCATCAGCGTGATCCGGTTCCCGCCAATGCCATCGGCTTCGGTCCGCAGGCTGATCGGCATCGTGATGTGCAAGTCGTTCACCGCGACGCCGTGCTTCTCGTGATAGAGGCGCAGTCCACCCGCCACCCCGGCGACGAAAGCGTCATTCAACGCCCCACCGCAACGGTGCGCCGCTTCCCGAAGCGGCCGCGTCGGCACCTGATGCACCCCGAGACGCCGGATCAGGCCACGGTCCGTCGCCAGCGGTGACCCGGGTCGGCTGATCGGCCGGACGGTTCGGTAGACCGATGCCGCGGTGTTCGCCGCGGACCGGATGGTGGCGACGGGCCGGCGGACGCCGTCGTACATCAGACGTGGCACCAACGTGGCCGCGCCCGTCAGGGCGCTGTTGAGCAAGCCGGTGTCGTAGCGCACGGCGTCGCGGTAACCCCCCAGCAGCGCCGGGGCCGTGACCCGTGGCTCGGGCGGCATGGGTTCCACGGAATACAGATCTTCCGAGAGGTCGAACAGGTGCATCGCGATCTGGACCCCGCCGACCCCATCGGTGAGCGCGTGGTGAAACTTGCAGATCACGGCCGCACCGCCGTTTTCCAGACCCTCGACGAACGTCGTTTCCCACAACGCGCGGGCCCGATCGAAATCCTGCATCTCGGCCAATCGGGCCATCTCGAGCACGTCGTCAAGAGTTCCGGGGGCGGAAACTGTCGCTCGCCGCAGGTGGTAATCGAGGTCGAAGTCCCGGTAACGCTCCCATCGCGGCGGGGCCGGCGGAGGTGACTGCACCACGCGCTGCCGGAACATCGGGAGCGTGCGGCTGATCAAGTCGAATCGCTTCCGCACTTCGTCCCAGTCCGGGGGCCGGTCCAGAAGTATGACGCTGACCACGGTCGATCGCAGCCGTGGGTCAGTCTCCATCGCCCAGGTGAACGCGTCTGTGGCGCGCATGAATGCAGTCATGTCGGTGCTCCTTGCACCGAACGTACGTCGGCGAGCGTCCTGGGTCACCGGGTTATCGGCAGCCGATGACTTTGGTCACCACAGATAGCGCCTTTCGTCGACCGTCCCGGCGTCCTACAGAATCGCCTTGAGATCCTTGGCCCTGGCGATGTCGTCCCAATCGACGTCGAGTTCCAGCAGGATCTCTTCCGTGTGCTGACCGTGTTCCGGCGCACGCGCGGGCGCCGGCGGGGTCTCGTCGAACTGAACGGGCGCGGCGACGATCCGGTACTTCTCGCCGTGGTCGTCGACGTTGGTCACCACGTACCCGTTGGGTTCGACCTGCGGATCGTTGAGCGTTTCCCGCGGCGTCGCCAGGGCACCCCACACGCCCGGCTCGTCTTCGAGCGCCTTCTGCCAGTGGGCGAGATCGTGCCGGGCGAACACGTTGGCCAGAATCTCGGTGGCCTCCGCGGCGTTGGCGATCAAGTTGCTCGACGGCACGAATCGCTCATCGGTGACCAGGTCAGCCAGGCCCACACGTTCACAGAACCCTGCCCAGAACTTGTCCGGCTGCAGGAACACCAACTGAATCCACCTGCCGTCGCGGGTCTTGTACCTGTTCACGAGCGGGTTGATGGCCAGCCCCGGCGGCGCCCCCGGGATCCCGTCGATGTCGAAGAAGTCGGCCGCCGAGATGGACGGCGCTATCGCCCACATCGCCTGGGCCAGCAGCGAGGAGTCGACGATCGTCGGTTCACCAGTGCGCTCGCGGTGGAAGAGCGCGGCGCAGACGCCACCGGCGAGCGTCGCCCCGCCTTGGAGGTCGCCGAACCCCGGCCCCTGCACCGCGGGCGTGTCCGTGCCGAACGGCGTGAGCGTGTAGGCGACGCCGCCCCGCGCGAGATAGGTGGCCGCGTCGAACCCGCCGCGGTCGCGGTCCGGTCCCCGCACGCCCAGCCCGGTGCCGCGCGCGATGATGATTTTCGGGTTGAACGAACGGATGTCGTCCACGGTGAGCCGGGCCCGCTCGAGCGCCCCGGGCAGCCAATTGGTAAGGAACACATCCGCACTCGCCAAGAGGCGGCCGAACAGCTCGCGACCGGTTTCGGACTTGATGTCGATGGCGATGCTGCGCTTGCCTCGGTTGCCCAGCTCGAGGATGAAGTCGGCGTCCGGGCGCGCCGCCTGCCGGGTGAAGCCGCCGACGACCAGCGCGCGCCCGGGGTCACCCGAGGCGACGCCCTCGACTTTGATCACGTCGGCGCCCCAGTCCGACAGGGCCGCACCGGCCGACGGCACGTAGGTCCACGACGCCAATTCGACCACCCGCACCCCTTGCAGGACACCACCGCGCACGCCAGACATCGCCAACTCCCTCGGTCGACCAGTTCATTCCTTGCTATTTTAGATATTCTAGCTAGTCTAGGGCGTAGTGGTAGCCCAGCTGCAGGTCAGAGCAGTTTTTCGTGGAAGAGATGCGATGGATCCGACCGTTGGCCCGATTCCAACACCCGTGACCCCGCGTATCCCGGCGAAACGGGACGGCCGGCGGAGTCATTGCGGCCGCACCGACGAATGGTGTTGGGCCCCAACGTGGGTCGCGGTGTAGATACACGGACGAAGGACGGGCGATGGGCAGGGTAACCGGCAAGGTGGCCGTGATCAGTGGCGCCGCACGCGGCCAAGGCCGTTCGCACGCGCGGATGCTGGCCGCCGAAGGCGCGGACATCATCGCGGTGGACCTGTGCGCCGACATCGAGACCAATGAGTATCCCCTGGCCCGGCGGGAAGACCTCGACGAGACGGCCCGGTTGGTCGAGAAGGAGGGCCAGCGCGCGTTCACCGCGGTCGCGGACGTTCGCGATCGGGTGGCCCTGTCCGCGGCGATCGATGGGGGCGTCGCCGAGTTGGGGCATCTCGACGTCGTCGTCGCCAACGCGGGCATCTGCCCGCTCACCGCGGGCCTGCCGCCGCAGGCCTTCGCCGACGCCGTGGACGTGGACCTGGTCGGCGTGCTGAACCTGGTGCACGCGAGCCTCAAGCACCTGCAGGCCGGCGCGTCGATCATCGTCATCGGTTCCAACGCGGCGTTCATGTCGTCGATGAACACCACCGGCATCGACGGGGGGCCCGGCGGTGCCGGATATGCCTTCGCGAAATTGGCTGCCGCGCATTACGTCAACGACTTCGCCCTGGCGCTCGCCCGGTTCTCCATCCGGATGAACGCGGTGCACCCCACCAACGTCAACACCGACATGTTGCACAGCCCGCCGATGTATCGGGCCTTCCGGCCGGACTTGAAAGATCCGACCCGCGAGGATGCCGAACCGGTCTTCCCGCTCGTGCAGGCGATGCCGATCCCCTACGTCGAACCCGAGGACATCAGCGAGGCGGTGTTGTTCCTGGCCTCCGACGCGGCGCGCTACATCACCGGCCAGCAGCTCCGCGTCGACGGCGGCGGCTTCCTCAAGGTCAAGCCGTGGTCGGGTGCGTGATACCGATGACCGACTCCGCACCGGACGCCCAGCGCCGGCTTTATGAGCTGATGGTGCTGATGAAGGCGGCCGACGACCGGCTGTCCAAAGGCATCGGCACCGGCGAGTTCATGTGCGTCTACTGGCCCTCGCGCGGCCAGGAGGCCATCGCCGCCGCAATGGGCGTGGCGCTGCGCCCCGACGATCGGCTGGTGACCACCTACCGCGGGCTGCACGACCTCATCGGCAAGGGCGTCCCGCTCGAGGAGATCTACGGCGAGATGATGGGCCGCACCGTCGGCGCCAGCCGCGGCAAGGGCGGCACTATGCACATCGCCAATCCCGCTAAGGGCGTGATGCTTTCGACCGGGATCGTCGGGGCCGGACCACCGGTGGCGGTGGGATTGGCGATGGCGGCCAAACGCAAGGGTTCCGATCGCGTCACGGTGGTCAGTTTCGGTGACGGCGCGACGAACACCGGGTCCTTCCACGAGGCCGCGAACATGGCGGCGCTGTGGGACCTGCCGATGGTCTTCGTCTGCCAGAACAACCAGTACGCCGAGATGACGCCCACGGCCGACACCATGAAGCTCGAACACGTCGCCGACCGGGCGGCCGGCTATGGCATGCCCGGGGTGCGTGTCGACGGAAACGACCCGCTGGCAGTCAAATCCGCACTCGAGGACGCGCTGCGGCGGGCCCGCTCCGGTGACGGCCCCACCTTCATCGAATGCGTGACGTTTCGCTTCCGCGGCCATTACTTCGGCGACCGGATGCCCTACATTCCCAAGGATCAACTTGCCGCCGCGATGGAGGCCGACCCGGTCCCCCGGTTCCGCAGCCACCTCGCCGACACCGGCATCTGCACTCCGGACGAACTCGACCGCATCGACGACGAGGCGCTGGCGGCGGTGGAAACTGCGCTGCAAGCCGTGATGGGCGCCGATTCCCCGTCTATCGAAGAGCTGGATATGGATGTGTACGCGACCCCGATCAGGTTCCCGGTATGAACACGCAAGAGCGGGAGATGACGATGCGCGAGGCGCTCAACCTCGCACTGGATCAAGCGCTTGCCGCCGACGATCGGGTGTTCCTGCTCGGTGAGGACATCGCCGATCCGGGCGCGTCCGGACCGACCGCGGGACTGTCGACGAAGTACGGTCACGACCGCGTCCTGGACACCCCGATCTCGGAGGCGGCGATCGTCGGCGCGGCCATCGGCGCCGCCATCGACGGCCTGCTGCCGGTGGCCGAGATCATGATCATGGATTTCATCGGCATCGCGGCCGACCAGCTGATCAACAACGCGGCCAAGCTGAGGTTCATGACCGCCGGACGCACGACGGCGCCGATCACCATTCGCACCCAGGTCTACGCCGGGCTGGCCACCGGTGCCACGCATTCGCAAAGCCTCGAGGCGTGGTTCATGCACATCCCCGGCATGAAGGTGATCGTGCCGTCCACACCCCGCGACGGGAAGGGCCTCCTGACATCGGCGATCTTCGACGAGGATCCCTGCCTCTTCGTCGAAACCATTCGGCTGCAGGGCAAGAAGGGTCCCGTCCCCGTCGATCCCGCGTTCTCCATCCCGCTGGGCCTCGCCGACATCAAGCGGCCGGGCACCGACGTGAGCCTGATCGGCTACGGACGCTGCGTGCACGACGCCCTCACCGCCGCGGCCACGCTGGCCGAACAGGGTGTGAGCGCCGAGGTCGTCGATCTGCGCACGCTGGTACCGCTCGACGTCGAGACCATCGTCGACTCCGCCCGCCGTACCCGCCGTGCCGTCATCATCCATGACGCGGTCCAATTCGCCGGCCCCGGAGCGGAGCTCGCTGCGATCCTGCACGCGGAGCTGTTCTCCGAGCTGGCGGCGCCCGTCGAACGGGTGGCCGCCCGATTCGTCCCCAACCCGGCCGCGGCGGCGCTCGAAGCGCAGGTGTACCCCTCCCCGGCACGAATCGTCGCCGCGGCGCTGAAGACCTTAGGGAGGACCCTGACGGGAGCGAGAGTGCATGGCTGACTTCATCATCCGCATTCCGCGGGTCTCGGTGGCCGTGTCGGAGGCCGAGCTCACCGACCTTCTCGTCGACGCCGGCCAGCACGTGGATGCGGGCACGCCCCTCTACGTGATCGCCACCGAGAAGGTGGAACAGGAGATCGAAGCGGGGGCGTCGGGCACCGTGCAATGGACGGGCCAGGTCGGCACCACCTACGACATCGGCGCCGAAATCGGCGTCATCACTTCTTGAACCAGGAAAGGTGAGCACGTATGGATCTCAACGAGACTCGCGAGAGAATCATCTACCAGAAAGAGGGGCCCATCGCCCGCGTCATCCTCAACTGGCCGGAGAAGGCGAACGCCCAGGATCAGAAGCTGGCCGAAGAGGTGGATGCCGCGCTGCTGGACGCCGACCGCGACTACGACATCAAGGTGCTCGTCCTCAAGGCCAACGGCAAGGGCTTCTGCTCCGGACACGCCATCGGCAACAACGCCGTCGACTACCCGTCGTTCGTGGAGAACGCCATGGTGACCGGCCACCCCTGGAAGGCGCAGTCGGACCTGTTCGTCAAGCCGACCCTGAATCTGTGGGAGTTCTCCAAGCCCACCATCGCGCAGGTGCACGGCTACTGCGTCGGCGGCGGCACCCATATGGGCCTGACCACCGACATCGTCATCGCCGCCGAGGACGCCTATTTCTCCTACCCGCCGCTGCAGGGCTTCGGGATGCCCTCGGGCGAATGTTCCATCGAGCCCTGGGTCTTCATGAACTGGCGCCGCGCGGCCTACTACCTGTTCACCGCCGAGGTGATCGACGCCAAGAAGGCGCTGGAGGTCGGCCTGGTGAACGAGGTCGTTCCACGTGATCAGCTCGACGACCGTGTCGAGGCCATTGCCCGGCACATCGCCCAGGCTCCGTTGACGACGCTGATGCTCACGAAGGCCAACCTGAAGCGGGCCTGGGAGCTGATGGGCATGCGGGTGCACTGGCAGAGCTCCAATGACCTGGTCGCGCTGGCCTCGATAAGCAAGGACGTCCAGCAGCTGATTCAGACGGTGTTCAAGGACAAGGTGTTGCCGTCCGAGCACGCCCGGCGGCAGGCCGCGGCGGCCGCGTCGACCGACGGCGCCACGGCCACTTAGGGTTCCGCGGGGCTCGCGCAAGTGAACCTTGCCGATCACGCCACGAGGGCCGGACAGGCGCCGGCCCTCATCGTCGCGGGCGGTGACACGATCTCGCACTCCGCGCTGTACGCCCGCAGCCAGCGCGTCGCCGCGGTGCTGCACGGCGCCGGGCTGCGCCCCGGCGACGGCGTGGCCCTGATCTTGCCGAACCGACCCGAGTTCCTCGAAATCACCTGGGCCTGCCAGCTTTCCGGCCTCTATTACACCGCGGTCAACACCCACTTCACCGCGGACGAGGTCGCCTACGTCATCGACGACTCCGATGCGCGGGCGGTCTTCGTCGACGCCACCATGCCCGAACTTGCCGCCCACGTCCGCGCGGCCAACCCGGCCGTCACCGTTCACCTCGCGGTGGGGGGAGCCTTGCCCGGCTGGCGCGCGTACGAGGAGGCGCTGGCGACGGCCGGTGCCGCACCGCCCGCGTCGGACGGGTCGGAGATGCTGTATTCGTCGGGCACCACCGGCAGGCCGAAGGCGGTCCGCCGGCCCCTTCCGACCGACGGCAACGGTTCCTGGGCTCAGGCGGTGCTGGAATTGGCGCTCACCCACAAGTACGGGATGAGCCCGTCGAGCGTGTACCTCTCCCCCGCACCGCTCTACCACGCGGCCGGAGTGAACTACACCATGGCGGTCAACCGCGTCGGCGCCGCGGCGATCCTCATGCGCAAGTTCGACGCCGAGACCGTCCTGCGGTTGATCGAGACGCACCGCGTGACGCATGCCCAGTTCGTGCCCACCATGTTCGTGCGAATGCTCAAGCTGCCCAGGGCGGTTCGGGAAAGGTATGACGTGTCGAGCCTGCGATGTGTGATCCATGCGGCCGCGCCCTGCCCGGTCGACGTCAAACACCACATGATGAAGTGGTTCGGGCCGATCATCCACGAATACTACGGTGGCACCGAGGGATTCGCGGGCACGACCATCGGTCCGGAGGAATGGCTGGCCCATCCCGGTTCGGTGGGCAAACCCATGTCGCCGGTGCACGTCATCGGAGACGGCGGCGTCGAGTTGCCCGCCGGCCACGCCGGTGAGCTCTTCTTCGAAGGCGGGCCCGCCTTTGAATACTTCAAGGACCCCGCCAAGACCGCCTCGGTGTTCAACGACCGGGGCTGGCGCACCCTGGGCGACATGGGGTACGTCGACGACGACGGCTATCTCTACCTCACCGACCGGTCCACATTCATGATCGTTTCCGGCGGGGTGAACATCTACCCCCAGGAAGTCGAGAACCTTCTGATCATGCATCCCAAGCTTGTTGACGCGGCCGTCTTTGGCGTCCCCAACGACGAGTTCGGCGAGGAGGTCAAGGCCGTCGTACAGCCGGTCGACGGTGTCCGGCCGGGGCCCGACCTCGAGGCCGAACTCATCGAGTACTGCCGAGCGCACCTGGCGGGCTACAAGTGCCCGCGCACCGTCGAATTCGTTCCGGAACTGCCCCGGGACCCGAACGGAAAGCTGTACAAGAGACGCATTCGCGAGCGTTACTGGCAGGGGCGGTCAACGCGGATCGTGTAATCGAAGAGGAATGGCGAGATGGCTTCCAAGACAGACTCAGCGACCAGCTCGGTGAGCACGGCCAGGAACTGGACACCGCTACCGGTGCCGTGGGCGGTCCAGTCCGTCGACCGCATTCCCAAGCAGCGCTATTACGACCCCGAGTTCTACGCGCTGGAGGCGGAGGCCTTCTGGCCGCGCGTCTGGCAGATGGCGTGCCGGCTCGAGGAGATTCCCAAGCCCGGCGACTTCGTCGAATACGAGATCCTCGATCAGTCGATCATCGTGGTGCGTGTCGACGCGGACACGGTCCAGGCTTACCACAACGCGTGCCGCCATCGCGGGGTGAAGCTGGTGGAAGGCAGCGGGTCCCGGCGGACTTTCGTTTGCCCCTTCCACGGCTGGTGCTGGGGCATCGACGGGCGCAGCACGTTCGTGTTGCGGCCCGAGGCGTTCGCCGCGGAAAACATGAATCCCCAAGATCTGCAGCTGGTTTCGGTGCGGTGTGAGACCTGGGGCGGATGCGCGTGGATCAACCTCGACGACGGGGCCCCCGCGCTGCGCGACTGCCTGGAGCCCTTCGCGTCGACGTACGACGCCTGGCGGGTGGAATCGCTGCGGGTCGAGTGGTGGCAGTCGTGCCGGTTGCCGGTGAATTGGAAGCTGGCGGCGGCGGCGTTCATGGAGGGCTACCACGTCCCCCAAACCCATCCTCAGCTGCTGCCGTCCGCACAGAACGGTGGCCCCGCCAAATCGGCGGTGCATCCCGTCGTCGCGAGCAGCCTGTACTTCATGCGCACCCTCGGCACCGGCATGGGCGGCATGACGCACGACAACGACATCCGAATCGCCGAGGGGCTGCAGAACATCGAGCTGCCCGCCGATCCCGCGGCGGCGATGAATGCCTGGCGCAGCGCCCTCAACGACGCCGTCGTCAGCTGGCATCGGGCCCGGGGCAGCACCATGCCCGACCTGAACGAGCTGGTCCGCCGCGGGATCACCGATGCGATCGGGTTCTGCTTCCCGCACTACTTCATCCTCCCCACCTACAGCAGCGCGTCGTCGTACCGCATCCGCCCGCTCGGCCCCGAGGACACCCTGTTCGAGATCTGGTCCCTCACCCGGTTTCCCGACGACGTTCCCGCAGGCAGGCCCCAGCCCCCGGCGCCGATGGCGCCCGACGACCCGCGCTGGCCGCCGATCCCCGCGCAAGACTTCTCCAATCTGCCGAGACAGCAGAAAGGGTTGCACTCCAAGGGCTTCGAATACATGCGGCTGTCGGACCAGATCGAGGGCCTGATCTCCAACTTCGAACGCGTCGTCGACGGCTTCCTCGCCGGGCTGCCGCACGAGGCGCTGGTCCCCGCGATCCAGAAGACCAACACCACCATCGACGTACCGGTCGCCGACCTGGCCTTGCGCGCGGAGGCACGATGACCACCCGGTGGGACCGCTCCGTGGACCTGCTCATCGCCGGCAGCGGCGGGGGCGGCATGGTCGCGGCGCTGGCGGCGCTCGACTCCGGCATCGAGCCGCTGGTGATCGAAAAGCAATCCCTGGTCGGAGGTTCCACCGGCCTTTCGGGTGGCATGGTGTGGCTGCCGAACAACCCGCTGATGCGCGCCGACGGCATCCCGGACTCGCACGAGGACGGCCTGGCATATTTCGACGACGTCGTCGGCGACATCGGTCCGGCCTCGTCACCGGCGCGCCGCGAGACGTTCCTCAGCGCGGGATACGAAATGATCAACTTCCTCACCCGCAAGGGTGTTCGGTTTGTGCGGTGCCCCGGCTGGAGCGACTATTACCCGAACCACAAGGGGGGCAACGAAGCCGGTCGCGCCATCGAGTGCGTCCCGTACGATGCCGCCGCGCTGGGCAACTGGCGTGACCGGGTCCAGCCCTCGATGGCCAAGGCTTACGGCGGGTTCGTTCTCAAGACCAACGAGCTGCGTTCGGTGCAGTACTTCAATCGGTCGCCGCGAGCCTTCGCGGTGGCGATGCGAGTGTTCGCGCGCACCAGGGCCGCCCGGCTCCGCCGTCGGGAGATCCTCACCAACGGCGCCTCGCTCATCGGTCAGATGCTCAAGGTGCTGATCGATCTGCGCGGCGAGCCGCCGATCTGGACCGGCGCGGCGATGGAGGACCTGATCGTCGAGGACGGCCGGGTCGTCGGCGCGCGCGTCTCACGTCACGGCGAGGCGCTGAACATCGAGGCGCGCAAGGGCGTCCTGTTGGCGGCGGGCGGCTTCAGCCGTAACGCGGACATGCGCCGCCGCTACAGCGGGGAGCAGCCCAACGAGGGGCTCTGGTCGATCGCGAACGCCGGCGACACCGGCGAGGTGTTGCAGACCGCGATCCGGCTGGGCGCCAAGACCGACCTGATGGACGAGGCCTGGTGGCTGCCCTCGGTTTTCATCGCCGACGGAGGTGACGCCGCGAAGGCGCTGGGCAGCGGGCGGCAGCGTCCCGGCGCCATCTACGTCGACGGAACCGGCCGGCGATTCTGCAACGAGTCCAACTCGTACGTCGAAGTCGGCAAGGCGATGTACGCGAACAAGGCGGTGCCGTGCTGGATGGTCTTCGACGAGGGTTACATCAGCCGGTACGTTTCGGGGGCCAACCCGTTCAAGAAGCGTCGCCTGCCCGAAGAACTCATCGCGCGGGGCGCGGTGATGCGGGGCGAGACCGTCGGCGAGCTGGCGCGCCAGATGGGCGTACCGGCCGACGCGTTGGAGCAGACGATCAAGCGCTTCAACGGCTTTGCGGCCAAGGGCCTTGACCCGGACTTCGGGCGCGGTCAGTCGGCGTACAACGACTGTCTGGGTGATCCCGGGCATCGCCCGAACGCCGCCCTCGGCCCGCTCGAGCGGTCACCGTTCTACGCCACCAAAGTCGTTCCGGCCGACGTCGGAACGTGCGGCGGGGTGATTACGAACGAGCACGCCCAGGTGCTCGACGAGGACGACCGCGTGATCGACGGACTGTACGCGACGGGAAACATCACCGCGACTGTCATGGGCCGCAATTATCTGGGCGCGGGCGGAAGCATCGCCTACACAATGGTGTTCGGCTATGTCGCCGCCCGGCACGCCGGCGGCCGGGGTGTCGCCGGCGATCCAAGGCGCTAGGTCCCGGCATCCTTTTCGTCGCGGCCGACGAAATCGCGTGGCTTCATACCCGATTGCTTCAGCTCGGCCCGCCGCGCCTGGACGTCGGAGGCGGCGCCGACCATGTTCGTCAGGATGTGGCTGACTTGCAGGTGCACCCGCATGCCCATCAGTTCCCACGCGCGCTTCACGTTGTTCTTCACCGCCATCAGGGTGGTCAACGGGATTTGGGCGATCTTGCGCGCCATCTGCTCGACCACTTCGTCGAGGTCTTCGCGCGGCACCACCTTGTTGAGCAGGCCCCAGTCGAGGGCTTCCTGCGCGGAGAGCGTCGGAGCCAGCAGCAGCCAGTCCATGGTGCGATGCCAGTTCATCAGCAACCACGGTTCGATCATGGTGTGCCCGCCGGGCTCGCCAAGGCTTTGGGCAAGCGGCATTTGGAAATACGCGTCCTCCGACGCGACGCAGAAGTCGGTCAGCAGACCGAGATAGATTCCGCCGCCCATGCAGTAGCCGTGAATCGCGGAGATGGTCGGCTTCGGAAACTCCCACAGGTACAGCGTCGGCCACAGGAACAGGTCGGCCGTGCCCTTGTACAGATCCTCGAACGTCTCGCCGAAGTCGGGATACGGGTTTTCGTCGGGGCCCCAGCGGGCCACATGTCCGCCACAGAAACCCTTTCCGTTGGCCTTGAGGATGACGACCTTGATCTCCTTGTCGCGGTCGGCCTCATGCAGGCATTCGTCGACTTCGGTCACCAGGACCGCGTCCTTGGTGTTGGCCTTGTCGACCCGGTTCAGGATGATCCGCGCAATCGGCGGCTCGCGCTCATAGATGACCGCTTCGAGAACGCGCCGCTCCATTTGCGTGACATTACCCGGCCGGCAGCCGAAATGGCACCGCCAAACGCCATTTCGGCGTGCCGCGATTCGTGCGGAAAACTCTTGCTACTCAGCGAGCTTCGCGCCGTGCGCGCGCCAGCAGCCAAGCGTAGCCCTCGGCTTCACCGGCGGCCAACAGGTCGAGATCGGCAAACGCCGCGGGAAGCTCACCGGCGACCGCCCGAAACGGTCCCGCGGCGGCCCCCACTTCGCTCAGCACAGCGATCGCCAGCACGCCGCCGGGCGCCAGGCGTTCGACGATCGCCCGGTCGAGGCGGCGGTCCCGGAATCTATGGCACAGGATGACGTCGACGGACGGCCCGGCCGGCAGGCCGTCATCGAGGTCGGCGACGTCGAAGCGGCACCGGCCGCTCACGCCGGCGCGCTGGGCCAGCTCGCGCGCCTGGCCGACCGCCACCGGGGATACGTCCACGCCCACCACCTCAAGCCCGCGCATCGCGAGCCACACCGCGCCGGCTCCGGGTCCGCAAGCGAGATCGAGAGCCCTTCCCGCAGTAGGCACTACATCTACATGGGGTACCAAGAAGTCGGGTGGTCCCACCGCGTTCACTGACGGCGGTGTTCTCGTCGCGTACCGCTCGTCCCAGCGCTGCCGGTCCGCCTCGGCCATAGCCGCCACTCTAGAGGCACCCGCTGTTCTGGACAGCTGTCTGTAAATCTCGGCCGACGGATACCGGACCGCCCTTCGGCGGCTGACGCAAAACAACAGCGCGGGGCGCGGATCGGTCCCTGGACACGACCCGGACGGAAGTTGTTCGCGCTCTCGCCGCCTTCCTACACTGGACGGGTGTCTAAAGATGCGGCTCGCCGGTCCGATCGCCGGCCCGGCCAGACGATCCGCAAGGTCCTGGATGCCGGGCTGGACGAGCTGCGCGCGTCGTCGTACGCCAACCTGACGATGCGTTCGGTGGCGAGTCGCGCCGGAGTGTCGCCCGCCAGCGCCTACACCTACTTTCCGTCGAAAAGCGCGCTGGTCGCGGCGGTGTACCTGCGCTTTCTCCGCGAGCTGCCGCTGTATACCGATGTCAACGACACGACGAAGACGCGCGTCAGCGCGACGCTGCGCGACATGGCCGTCGTGGTCGCCGACGAGCCCGAACTGACCGCCGCGTGCGGCGCGGCCCTAATGGCCGACGATCCGGCGGTGAAGCCGATTCGGGAGCAGATCGGCCACGAGGTGGCCACCCGTATCGGCGCCGCACTGGGGCCGGGCTGGCCCCGCGCCGTGAAATCGACGCTGCAGATGACGTTCTCCGGCGCTCTGATGACCGCCCGGTTCGTCAGCTTCGACGAGATTGCGGGACAACTCGACGAGGCCGTCAACCTGATTCTGGGTGCATCCGTGGCATAAACCGCTGCGCGGCAACGATTAAGCGACCGGCGTCAAGCTCCTGGACGACTCGCCCGCCCGCAGGAAGCGGCCGAACTTCCGCTTGCCCAGCGCCGGTGCGGCCTCGCCGGCACCGAACGCGAACTGTCCCGCCACCAACACGGCGCTGACCGTGTCGTCGTTGCGGTTGACCATCCGGGTCAAGCCGCCGTAGGACTGCACCGGATGCTCGGCGTAACGATCCAGCGAACCGTCGAGCTTGTCCGGGTTGATCACGACGATGTCGGCGCGATCCCCTTCGCGCAGGGTGCCCGCGTCGATTCCGTACCAGGACCCGAGCTCGCCGGTGAGCCGGTGCACGGCACGCTCGATCGACATGAACGGGGAGCCGTGCTTATCCGCCTCGTGCACGTGCCGCAGCAGCCGCAGTCCGGAGTTGTAGAAGGCCATGTTGCGCAGGTGTGCGCCGGCGTCCGAGAAACCCATCTGGACGGTTCCGCTCTGCGCCAGCTTCCTGAGCACCTGGGGACGATGATTGGAGATAGTGGTCCGCCAGCGCAGGTTTTCGCCGTGCTCCACCACCAAGTCGAGGAATGCGTCGACCGGATGCAGCCCGCCGCGGTCCAGGCCCACCTGGCCGAACGACTTGCCGATCACCGACGCGTCCGGGCAGGCGACGATCTCGGCGTCGAAGAAGTCGCGGTGCCACACCCGTGGCCCGAACCTCTTGTCGTAGTCCTCGCGGAACCAGCGGCGGTAGTCCTCGTCGCGCATGAGCTGATTGCGCTCGATCTCACCCTGCAGGTGCAGCGCCGCCGCACCGGCGCCGAACTCCTCGAAAACCACCAGCGAGATGCCGTCGGCGTAGACCTCGAACGGGACGGGCAGATGCTGCCAACGAAAGTCGCCGCCCAGGGCGTTCACCACCCGGGCAAGGGAGTCCATGAGGTGGATCACCGGCGGTATGGCCTTGATGTCGGCCGCCGAGAGCAGGCTGGTCTTCAACCGGGGCCGGCCGAATCCCAGCGACGTCGCCAGCTGTGACACCACCGATAGCGGGTTCTTGATGTCCGGCCCCGACTGCAGAATCTTGTTGCGCCGCCGCAAGATAGCGTTCAACCGGCGCAGTTCGCGGGACTTCGCGTAGGTCGACGGCAGGGTGCGCGACCGGCAGACCTCGCCGTCGAGTTTGTCGAACAGCAGTTGTTGCGACGACATCCCGACGAAGCCTTCGTCGAGCGCCTCGTTCAGCATCGACTCCATCCGCGCCAACTCGGCTGCCGATGGCCGGACGTCCCTGCGGGTTGCCCGGTCCAGGCCCATCGTCGCGGCGCGCATGTCGGAGTGGCCCATGAAGGCCGCGACGTTCGGACCCAAGTTCCGCCGCTCGAGTTCGGCGACATACTCCGCCGGATTGGTCCACGAGCGGGCCGCATCCAGGTGCTCGATGACATAGCGCCGCGGAATCGCTTCGACCCGGCCGAAGATGTCACCCGCGTCGACGTTGTCCAGATACACCGTGGACAGCGAACACGATCCCAGCATCACGGTCGTCACGCCGTGCCTCAGCGATTCGGAAAGCTCGGGCTCACAGAGTATTTCGACGTCGTAGTGAGTGTGGATGTCGATTATTCCGGGGATCACCCACTGGCCCGTCGCGTCGATTACGTCGGCGCCCGCCGTGTCGAGCGGTTCGGGCGTGATGGTGACGACCCGGCCGTCGCGCACCCCGATGTTTCTGCGCCCCGACGGCGCGCCCGTCCCGTCGAACCAACGGCCGTTGGTGATCACGGTGTCGTAGTGCAAAGGTCGGCCTTCCTGCCGCGCGGCACCCCCATGGTTCGCAATGAGCATACATAACGACGGAAGTGTCCGGTCGTGTTAACCAGCCACGATCGCCTGCTCCCAGCCGCTATGATCCGGCTGTGGGGATCACCGACTACGGGTTTGCCGCTCGATAGATGCGCAGTCACGGTTGGGCAGGGAACACGCCCGCCTCCGACGAGGAGGCGATCGAGCGCATCCTGGATGCCGCCGACAAGATCATCGACGAACGCGGGTCGGCGCTGCGGATCGCCGACGTGGCGCGGGCGCTCGGGGTCACCCGGCAGACCGTGTATCGGTACTTCCCCGGGACGCAGGCGCTGTTGGTGGCCTCGGCGATGCGATCGGCCGACGGGTTCCTGGATCGGATGGCGGCACACCTCGAGGGGGTCACCGATCCCGTCGTGGCGATGACCGAAGGAATGGCGTACGCCATCGAAGAGCTGGCGTCGGACAACCAGGTCGAATTCGTGCTCAGCCAACGCCATCGCGGCGGGCAGAAGGTCTCCATCATCTCGGACACCGCCCTGGCGTTCGGCCGGTCGATGCTGCATCGCTACGACATCGATTGGGAGCGTTACGGTTTCGACGAATCCGGCCTCGACGAATTGAACGAATTCAGCCTGCGGGTGCTGCATTCGTTCCTCGCCGACCCGGGGCGGGCGCCGCGCAGCGGTGCCGATCTGCGGCGCTATCTCACGCGTTGGCTGGGACCGGCGATCGCCTACCCGCAGCTGGTGCGCGCGATGGATGCGCTGCAAAGCCCGGAGCCGCCGCGAACACGACGCCGCCCTTTCAAGGCATCCTGACCCCGTCATCGAGCGACGTTGACGACGACCGGAAGGAGCGGGCATGACGGGTCTCGGACAGATCGCTCTGAATAGTGCGCCGGTGTTCGGTGGCGCGATGCTGGCCGTCGCGGCCGGCCAATTCCGGGGCCCGGACTATCGGGGGCTGATCGCGCAGGACATGGACTTGCTCGAGCGGCTGCCGCCGGAGGCCGCCACGCGGCGCGCCGAATTGCAGCGCACCATCGACGCCCGCATCGACGACCTGATCGAGACCGCCGACCGGGGCCGGGCCCTGCGCAAGGCGGCGTTGTCCTACCGGGGCAACTGGCGGGACGTGGTGCTCCTGGTCTGCGCGGTGCTGTTCACCATCATCTGGTGGGACGTCGACCACAGCCGGGGCAACTGGTTGCCCATGTTCGTCCTGCTGATCCTGCTGACCATCGTGACCGCCGCCTACGCGTTTCGCGGCGTGCTGCGCTCCGCCGGCTCGTTGGTGCACAGACGATCCCACGCGCCCGGGGCCGACTCGCCGCGGTAGCCCGGCCCGGGGGCCGCCGCCGCATAACGCGCGCACTTTGTCACCCTGTGACAAAATCACGCTGTGAAGGCGCTTCGTCTCGGCAGTTTGATTTGTGCTGTGCTGGCACCCTTTTGGGGGTTCCCGGTCGCCCCCGTCGCGGCCGCCGAGCCGTGTCCCGATGTCGAGGTGGTGTTCGCCCGGGGTACCAACGAGCCGCCCGGCGTCGGCCGGATCGGGCAGAGCTTCGTCGACAGCCTGCGCCCGCGCGTCGGCGGCAGGTCCCTGGGCGTGTATCCCGTCGACTACCCGGCGACCACGGACTTCCCCAGGGCAGTGGACGGTATCAGCGACGCGGGCGCGCACGTCGAACACATGGCGGTCTCCTGCCCGCGAACGAGGATGGTGCTGGGCGGATACTCCCAGGGCGCGGCCGTGATTGGCTTCGTCACCGAAAGCGCGGTACCGGACGGGGTGCACCTGGTGCAGGCGCTGCAGCCGATGCCGGCCGAGGTCTCCAACCACGTGTCGGCGGTCGCGCTGTTCGGAAAGCCGTCGAGCCAGTTCATGAACATCATCAACGAGCCGCCCGTGACGATCGGCCCTTCGTACGCGGCCAAGACCATCGAATTATGCGTGCCCGGCGACCCGATCTGCTCGGACGCGGGAAACCCCGTCGCGCACCGGCAGTACGTCGAGGCGGGCATGGTCGACCAGGCGGCCGATTTCGCCGCCGGTCGCGTCTGAACCGGCTTTCAGCGCGGTCCGGCCCCGGCCTCGAGGACCTCGAGGGCCGCATCGATGTTGGGGATGATCGTCGGGCCGTAGCTGGTCACCAGCTGCCCGAGGGCACGAGCGATGTGCGGTCCGACGGCGCCGGCGGCGAGGACCTCTTCGGCCAGGACGATGCCGTTCACCAGGTGGGCGGCGCTCAGGCGGCCGTCGGGAGTGACTTCATAACGCCAATGGCCGATCTGCACCCGCTCCGGCTGCGACCGGAAGAAACCGCGGCGCGCCGGAGCGAAAATCACCCCCGGAACGCCCGAGAAGACTCTCAGGACCAGCCCGACTCCCCCGGGACCGGACAAGGCCGTTCCGATGGACTCGCCGACCCGCTCGTAATCGAGGCTCGTCATCAATCGCTCATGGGCAGGACGAACGACGGCGTCAGCGTCTGCGCCTCACCGCCGCGGCGGACCGCGGTACCCGCGACATAGAACTCCACGGTGTGATGCCCCCAGGCGTAGTTGGAAATGGCGAAGTGCACCCCGACGACGCCGGTTCCGCCGTCGCGCTCGGCCTCACTCTGCATGCGCGACATCGCCAGCTCGCGCGCCTGGTAGCTCCCCTGCGTCCACTGGGGCATCTCGGCGTTGCGTCCAACCTGGCCGAGCGTGCGCAGGAACCCTTGCACGGCGATGTGGAAATACGCAGTTGCCCATCACGAACGCCACCGGGACAAATCCCGATCGCAGGAGGGTGGTCAGATCCTGCCCGGACAGGTGACTGGTGAACGCCTGCCCGTTGGGGCGGCGATAGGCCCCGGGCTTCTCCGTGTATCGCACCGCGGTGCCGACCGCGATGAACTCCAGATGCTCGCCCTCGCCCTGATGACGCCATTCGAGGCGGACGCCGACCACGCCGTCCGCGCCCAGCGAATCGGCCTCCGCCTGCATCCGCGACATCGCGTTCCAGCGCGCCCGGTAGGTCGCGTCGGTGAGCACGGGCAGTTCGGATTGTTGCCGGATCCCGGTGAACTGATAACCGACGTGGTAGACCGAGACACCCATCACGAGTTCGATCGGCTCGAACCCGGCCCCGTGCAGCAAGGCGAATTCGTTGATCGACAGATCGGAGGTGAACACTTTGCCTGCGTGCGACAGCCGTTCGCTGGCAACTGGGTCGAGCGGGTTCGGTTGCATTGTCAAAACACCCTCCTGCGGTTCGCAGGACAGCCTAGGCCGCCGGACCGCCTCGCACACCCGCAACGTGCGTCTTTCCGGTGCACCGGCGGCAAAATCAGGGTGCCCGGGGGCGCCGGGCCCGGCCATCGCGGGCACCGCCGCGGCGTCGATGAGATCGATTTGCTGTTGCCCGGCGGTTCGGGGCGCTCAGTGCGCGGCTCGCGCGGCGCCGATCATCGTGTGCAGCTCCTCGACCGACCAGGGTCCGGCGTCGTGGTGGTCGCGGTAGCCCAGGACCCGCGGTGTCGGCCGGTCGAAGCTACCGACGAATCCGCCTGCCGCGACGAAGATCTGACCCGTCACGGCCCGCGCCAGGTCGCTTGCGAGATACGCGTAGAGCGGAGCCACGAATGCGGGCGGCGCGCTGTCGAGCGAGGCCTGCATGGTCGTTTCGTCCAGCAGGCCGCGCCGGTGCAGGTCCTCGATGTGCTTCTCGTACTCGGCGCCGGTGGACAGACGTGTCCGGGCACCCGGGCACACCACGTTGGCTCGCACGCCGTGGCCCTTCAGTTCGGCGGCGATGGCCAGGGTCAGGGAGTTCACGGCGCCCTTGCCCGCGGGATAGCCGGTGCCGCCGTAGTCGCCCAGAAATGCGACCGAACTGGTATTGACGATGGCGCCGTGCCCCTGGGCGGCCATGACGCGAGCCCCCGCCCGGCACGTGTGGAACACGGTGCCGAGGTGCGCGCTGATCAGGCGGTCGAAGTCGCCCGACGAAATGTTCAGGATCGAAGAGCCGGGTGGCTCCGCGATCCCCGCGCAGTTGATTAGGGCATCAAGCCGTCCGTACCTGCGCACGCAGTCGTCGATCAGGACGCCGGCGATGCGCTCGTCGTCCGCGGGTCCGACCACCGCACCGGCGCGCCCGCCGGACGCCGTGACCGCGGCGACGGTCTCCTCGACCGGGCCCGCGTCGCGCCCGTTGACGATCACGCCGGCGCCCAGGCCGCAGAGCAGCTCGACGACGGCCCGCCCAATCCCACGGCTGCCACCGACCACCGCCACGCCGCGCCCGTCCAGCAGGCGCCCACCGACATTCATCGCCGTGACTGTCGTAATGCATTGTGCGCGAACAGCTCTCGGTCAGAGCCGAGGGTGAGTCGCGGGAGATCGGTCTCGAACATTAGGCGAACAGTACCCAGCCGGGACAGAAATGAGAACCGCGGTCGACACCTTTCGACACGCGCGGAACGTGAGCAGCGCGGGCGCCTCCGGTTGATCCTCGAAATGCCGCTCCGCTTTGCCGACGGTCGCCGGTTCGAACCGGAAAAACCTGGACGGTCCAGTTCCGCCAGCTGAAAGCGCCGGCATGGGCAAGCGCCAGGAGGTTTGCTGCAATGCGGTTGGTTTATTCGGTGGAAACGGGTGGGACATGAGCCGGGACCCGGTTGGGGTAAGCGATCGCGGGCGCACGCAATGGGGCGTATAGTCGTAAACGAAGTCCGTTCTGGATGTGTCGCCGTTTAGCTCAAAGCGGCCAGTCAGCCGTATGGCTACTGAGCTCGACATGGCTCCGGCGACAAACACCTGAGTCATCTCCCGTCGGTAACCCCGCGCGTTCGATAAGTGACCCATCCTGCGGATACAGGTGCGGTGAGGCGACGTGCGCATAGCTGCCAGCCTCGCTACACACGACTCAGAGGAGTGAGTCAGTAATGCAGAAATGTTTGTGCACCAAAGCTTTCAGGATCAGCCGCGCCGAGAATGGGCGCGTGCGCCTATGACCAGTGTGATCGCCCCCGCCCGACCTGCTTCCGCCCCTTCGGCCCCGAGCCGTGACAGAAAAGCCGACGATTCGTACGACGACGTGGTCGAAATGTTCGTGCTGCTGCGCCAGATGCCGGCTGAGTCGCACGACTACCGTCGCCAGCGCGAACGGATCGTGACCCGCTGTTTGCCCCTGGCCGACCATGTGGCCAGCCACTTCGCGCGCCGCGGCGAGGGTCTCGATGACCTCATCCAGGTGGCACGACTGGGGCTGATGAACGCCATAAACAGGTTTGATCCCGATAAAGGGCCCAGCTTCATCGGCTTCGCGGTTCCGACCATGATGGGCGAGGTTCGCCGTTACTTCCGCGACTACAGCTGGGGCATGCGGGTACCGCGGAGACTGCGGGAATTGCACGTGCAGATCAGCAGGACGACCGGCGATCTGGCCCAGAAGCTGGGGCGCGCGCCCACCGCGGGCGAGCTGTCGCAAGCGCTGGAAGTCTCCCGCGAGGAAATAGTGGAATGCCTGGTGGCGGGCGACGCCTACCGCCTGGATTCCCTGGACGCGCCGGTGGGCACCGATAGCTCGGGCACGCCGCGACTGGTCGCGGACGCGGTCGGCGGCATCGACCCGCAGATCGAACACATCACCAACCGGGAAGCGCTGCGCGTCCTGGTGTCCGCACTCCCCGAGCGTGAACGCGAGGTCTTGCGCATGCGATTCTTCGAATCGATGACGCAGAGCCAGATCGCCGAGTGCATCGGGGTCTCGCAGATGCAGGTGTCCCGCATTCTGGCCAGCACCCTGCGCGGCCTACGCGACCAACTGGATTAGCCCCTTCATCTCTCCCAGGGCCTTCGGTGCCACGGTGGCGCCGCGCCGCAATGTACTGTGCGATTCGGGAACGAACTCGACGGTGGCGCCGGAGGCAGCCTGGAAGGGAGCTCGAGCTATGAGGACTTCACGGACGGTGGCCGCGGGCGTCGCGGTGGCGACGGCGCTTGCGGTGGCGGTAGCGGGGTGCGGCAAGAATCCGACGTCGTCAACGCCGTCGAAGTCGGGGTCGTCCAGCTCGGCCACCAGTGCGCACAGCTCGGCACCGACGTCGTCGGCCGCCGCTCAGCCGAGCGAGTACACCGGACTGTTGATCCAGGCGAGCGACATCAACGCGCCGATACCGTTCACCGCCACCCCACCGACCTCCAACCCGAATGGCCAGCCGGGCGTCGCGACGACGTTCAAGGACGAGGACGGCAGCCACGTCATCAAGGACACCATCCAGGTGTTCGCGGACCCCGGCGCCGCCACCGACGCGTTGAACACGGCCAAGGGCGCTCAGGGTGACGTGATCAAGACCCCGACGACGCAAGCTGCCAACGTCGGAACCGGCGGAACAACGTTGTTGGGCAATAATCCGGACAAGAGCAAGGGCGTGACGATTCTGCTGTTCACCGAGGGCAGAGCCTTCGTCACGCTGCAGTTCGACGGCCCGCCCGACACCCTGGCCCCCGCGGATTTCGTCAACGACGTGGGCCAGAAACAAGATGCGGCCATCAAGAAGGGGCTCGGCGGCTGAGCGCGAACTGACCGCCCACCACAAAGGAGCCCGATGACCATCATCAACGGCATGCCAGCCCATGCCCTGCTGCTGCACTTCGTGGTCGTGCTGGTACCGCTGACCGCCCTGCTCGAGATCGTGTGCGTGATTTGGCCGACGGCGCGGCGGGGCCCACTGTTGTGGCTCGCGGTGATATCGGCTGCCGCCACCATGGTGTTGACGCCGATCACGGTAAACGCCGGGGAATGGCTTTACGACCTGAGGGCTAAACCCACCGCCATCCTGCAGAAGCACGCCGCGCTGGGCGCGACGATGACCTACTTCTCCGCCGCACTGCTCGCGGCCGCGCTGGTGCTGGTGGCGATGCGGCTGATCGAACGCCGCTCAGACAAGCGCCGCGTGGTCGTGCGCGCGACCATCGCGATACTGGTGCTCGCCGTCGCCATCGCATCGACGGTCCAGATCTACCGCGTGGGTGATGCTGGGGCCCAATCGGTTTGGGGTGGCGAAATCACCCGGCTGGAACAATCCCACCACCCTGGTTAACGGTCGTCACGTCGCCTATGCAATGGGCGTAAGCAGAAACAGGCGGAACTGGCGCCCGCCCGCGCGATCTTGGGCGAGTTGATAGTTCGGCCAGTGCGCCAGCACCTCGGACCACGCCTTTTCGCGCTCCTCGCCGGTGAGCAACCGCACCGTCGCGGCGAAGCGCTGTCCGCGCCTGCGAACGGTAACTCGCTGCGTGGCTTTCAGATTCGCCGACCACGACGGGTGGCGGTCCCGGCCCCAGTTGGAACCGACCAGCAACAACCCATTCTCGACGGGCACGTACTGCACCGTCGCCGTGCGGGCGAGGCCCGTTTTGCGACCCGACGTCGTGATCCGCACGTTCGGCAGGCCGGCGAGGTCCAGCACGCCGAGCCGCCCACCGGTCGCGAACCGCAACAGCGCCTCAACAGCTTCCGCGACCGGCCGGCCATTGAGGACGAACCGGCGGTAGGCCACCGGATTGCCGGCCAACCGCTGGAGCGGATTCATACGGTGACTGTATTCCCGTGCGGGCCGGCTTGGGCGTCGCAACGATGAAATCGCCTTGACGGGGCGGGATTCCAATGCCGACGCGCAGCACACCGCCGCGGCCGCCACGCCGTTAAATAAACTACTTGATTTAATCGGGCACGCGGTGTTCACTGAGGCGATGACCGCCGAGCGGATCGCCCGTTCCGACAGGTCGACAGGCACCCGGGAGGCGATCCTGTCGGCCGCGGAAGTGCTGTTCGCCGAACGTGGCATGTACGCCGTATCGAACCGGCAGATCAGCGAGGCGGCCGGGCAGGGCAACAACGCCGCGGCGTGCTACCACTTCGGGACGAGGACCGACCTGCTCCGAGCGATCGAGAGCAAGCATCGGGAGCCGATCGAGGAATTGCGGGCGCAGATGCTGACCGCCATCGACGATTCGACCGACCTGCGCGACTGGGTGGGCGCGTTGGTGCGGCCCCTCACCGATCACCTGCACGCGCTCGGGGTGCCCAGCTGGTACGCGCGCTTCGCTGCCCAAGCGATGGCCGACCCCACCTACCGCCACGTCGTCACCAAAGACGCGCTCACGTCACCACTGCTGGTGCAGACCATCGACGGCATCAACCACTGCCTCCCCGACCTGCCCAAGCGGGTGCGTTCGGAACGCATGGTCATGGTGCGCAACCTGCTCATGCATACCTGCGCCGAGCACGAAGGCGCCCTGGCCGAACACGGGCCACGTTCGCGTTCGGCCTGGCCGGTCGCCGGCGAAGGCCTGATCGACGCCATCGTCGGCCTGTGGCGCGCACCGGTCCACGTGGGCGCGGCAGCCGGCTAGTCGACCGAAAACCAAACCAGGCCAGCAAGGAGAACGATGACCGACGTCTCGATCGCCACGGATATTCCGGAGTTCCCGATGTCGCGCGCGCCGGGTTGCCCGTTCGCCCCGCCGCCAAAGGTGTTGGAGCTCAACACCGACAAGCAGCTGAGCCGGGTGCGGATCTGGGACGACAGCACACCGTGGTTGATCCACGGCTATGAGGCGATCCGGGCGTTGTTCACCGATTCACGCGCCAGCGTCGACGACCGACTGCCCGGCTATCCGCATTGGAATGCGGGCATGCTCGCGACGGTGCACAAGCGTCCGCGATCGGTTTTCACCTCCGACGCCGAAGAACACACCCGATTCCGCCGGATGCTGTCAAAACCCTTCACGTTCAAGCGGGTTGAGGCGCTGCGGCCCGCGGTGCAGCAGATCACCGACGATCACATCGACGCATTGCTGGCCGGCCCCAAGCCGGGCGACATCGTCAGCACCTTGGCGCTGCCCGTCCCGTCGCTGGTCATCAGCCAATTGCTGGGCGTGCCATACGAAGACGCCGACTTCTTCCAGGCCCAGGCCCAGCGGGGCATGGGCCGTTACGCCACCGAGGAGGACACGGCGCAGGGCGCCGCGTCGTTGGCAAAGTACCTGGCGAACTTGGTGCGGGCCAAAATGCAAGACCCGTCGGAGGATTTGGTGTCCGACCTGGCCGAGCGGGTCAACGCCGAAGAGCTCAGCGTGCGCGAGGCCGCGCAGTTGGCCACCGGCGTGCTCATCGCCGGCCACGAGACCACCGCCAACATGATCAGCCTGAGCGTCGCGGCACTGCTCGACCACCCCGACCAGCTGGCGCTGATGCGCGATACCGACGACCCGAAGGTGATCGCCGTCGCGGTCGAGGAATTGATGCGCTACCTCAGCATCATTCAGACCGGGCAGCGCCGCATCGCCGTCGAGGACATCGAGGTGGGCGGCGAGACGATCCGGGCCGGCGAGGGCATCATCCTCGACGTGGCGCCGGCGAACTGGGATGCCCGGCAATTCCCCGACCCGGACCGGCTCGACCTGCGCCGGGAGGACGGCGCGCACGTCGGGTTCGGCTACGGCCGGCACCAGTGCGTCGGGCAGCAGCTGGCCCGGATGGAACTGCAGATCGTCTTGCCCACCTTGCTACGCCGCGTCCCGACACTGCGGCTCGCGGGGCCCGTGGAAGAGCTGCCGTTCAAACACGACGCGCTGGCCTATGGCCTCTACGAGCTGCCAGTGACATGGTGAGTGGACGATGATGTCATCGCAAACTCGCGCCCTGTACCCGGAGGGCGTGATCGGCGCGCCCAAGCACCGGCGGGGTCACGCCGCCGGCGTCAGCACGGGCCTGCCCCCCGGTACTGAGGTGTTTTCCGCCGACAACCACATTTCGGTGGCCGACGACATCTTCTACGACCACTTCCCCGACGACCTGAAGGATTACGCGCCGCGAATCTGGTACGAGGACGGCGCCTACCTGCTCGGCCGGCCGGGGCAGTCGATGGTGGTCGGCGATTTCAGCGCGGTGCTGATGCAGTACGACGACCTGGCCGGGGCGGTCAGCAGCAACATCGACGCCCGCGTGCGCGAGCTCGCCGAGGACGGCGTCGATAAAGAACTGGTGTTTCCCAACGCGGTGTTGGCACTGTTCCACTATCCCGACAAGGACCTTCGGGAGCGCATCTTCCGCATCTACAACGAACACATCGCCGCCTTCCAGGAGCGCTCCGATGGCCACTGCTACGGTGTCGGTCTGATCAACTGGTGGGATCCGCGCGGAGCCCGGCGCACGCTGAACGAGCTGAAATCGCTGGGGCTCAAGACGTTTCTGATGCCGATAAGCCCCGGCATCGACGACAACGGCCACGCCATCGACTTCTCCGGTGCCGCGATGAGTGCGGTGTGGGACGAAATCGAGGACGCCGGGCTGCCGGTAGCCCACCACATCGGCGAGAGCCAGCCGAAGGTTCCGAGCGAGGTCAACAGCGTCGCGGTGGCCATGATGGTCAACATCGACTCGTTCCGGGAGATGTTCTCCAAGTACGTCTTCGGCGGCATCCTCGACCGCCATCCGCGGCTGCGGGTCGGCTGGTTCGAGGGCGGTATCGCCTGGGTCCCACCGGCTTTGCAGGACGCCGAGCACGTGCTGGCCTCGTACCGGCACATGCTCGCACACCAACCCGAACACGACGTCCGTTACTACTGGGACACCCACATGTGCGCCTCGTTCATGGTGGACGGCCTTGGGCTCGCCCAGATCGACGAGATCGGCATCGACAAGGTGATGTGGTCGTCCGACTACCCGCACAACGAAAGCACTTACGGATATTCGGAGCGGTCCCTGGCCGCGGTGGTCGATGCCGTCGGTCCCGAGGACGCCGTCCGCGTCGTCAGCGGAAACATCAGAAACTTCCTGGGTATCTGAGATGACTTCTTCCACAGCACGTGGCTCTGTGATCGACATACCCGATGAACCGGATCGGGCGCGCATGCGCGCGGAGACCGGGGCGCGCCTGCGGTCCGCGATGGCCGACCACGGCGTCGACGCGCTGATCCTGCTGATGAACGGCTACGTCGGGTACGCGACGGGGGCCAGCTGGCCCCTGGTGGACGCGGGCCTCTCGCACGTGGAGCGCCCGGTCGCGGTCGTGCTCGCCGACGACGAACACCCGCACCTGTTCATGCCGTTCCGCGGCGGTGCGTCCGCGCGGCCACCGGTGCCTGACGACCACCTGCACGGCCCGGTCTACCTCGAATTCGACCATGGGGTAGAGCAATTCGCGCGCGAGCTAGCGGGACTGATCCCCCCGGGTGCGAACATCGCCGTCGACGAATTGACCGGGGCGATGCGCAGGGCCGGCCCCAAGCTGTTCCCCGCGGGCGCGCCGACGGATGCGGCGATCGTGGTTGGTGCCGCGCAGTTGGTGAAGACACGGGATGAGCTGTCCTGCCTTCGCCGGGCGGCCCGCATCACCGAGGAAGCGATCGTGGACGTGCAGGGGGCCCTGGCGCCGGGAGTGCGGCAGATCGATCTCTCGGCCACGCTGGTGCGTCGCGCCTTCGAGCTGGGCGCCACCACCAACATGCTGGAGGCCATCTGGCAGGTCATGCCCAGTTCGCGCGAAGCCGGAGTCTGGACGACCCATGGCGATCTTGCGTTGCCGCTGTTGCCCACCGATCGTGAACTCGCCGCCGGTGATGTGCTCTGGACCGATATCAGCATGACCTACCTCGGATACTGCTCCGATTTCGGCCGGACCTGGGTTGTCGGCGAACAGCCCACGCCGCGGCAGCAGGATCAGTTCCGGCAATGGCGTGCCATCCTGGATGCGGTGCTCGCCGTGACCAAAGCCGGTGTCACTTCCGGCGATCTGGCGCGGGCGGCAATCGCCGCCAACGGTGGCCGCAAACCGTGGTTGCCGCATTTCTATCTAGGCCACGGCATCGGCACCTACCCCGCCGAAGCGCCCATGATCGGAACGGATCTCGGCGAAGAATTCGACGACAACTTCGTCTTCTCACCCGGGATGGTTCTGGTTCTGGAACCCGTGGTGTGGGAGGACGGGACAGGCGGCTACCGCAGTGAGGAGATCGTGGTGATCACCGAAGACGGCTACCTGCCGATCACCGACTACCCCTATGCCCCTTATGGCGACTGAGGTTTTGCCCGACCCCCGCGCATTGCGGACGGGTCGTCGGGAACGGGCGCTGGCGCAAATGGACGCACAAGGGCTCGACATCCTGGTGCTCGGGCGGCAGGCCAACATTCGTTACGTCACCGGCGCACCGCAGCTCTGGATAGCCGGGACGCGGCCGTTCGGTCCCATGTGTGTCGTAGTGCGCGCCTCCGGGGACATCTACCTCAATAGCACCGATGACGAGGGGGTTCCGGAGGAGATCGGGCACGATCACCTCTACGGGCTGGCCTGGAACCCGATGACGCTCATCGACGTGCTGAAGAAGATCGACGGGGCCGATAGGGCCCGGCGGGTCGGAACCGATGCGATCACACCCACTTTCGCCGCGCTGCTGCCCGAGGCGTTCCCCAATGCCGAGCTCGTCGACGCGGAGGTGGCGATGCGCGCGGCGCGGCGCGTCAAGACTCCCGATGAAATCGCGGCGATGGGCCCCGCACTTCGGGTCGCCGAACGCGGACTTGCCGCCGCCCTGGCCGAATTCGCGCCGGGAGTGTCGGAGCGGACGCTGGCCGGGGCGATGATGCAGGCCATGGCCGCGGGCGGGGTGAGCACGCCAGCCACGCAGGACGCCGCCTGGGTGACGTCGAAGGAATACCCCTGGCGCCGTGCCGATTCGGGCGAGGTACGCCCGGGTGATCTGGTCGCGTTCGCCGCGGGGGCCCTGGCGAACGGATACGTCGCGGAGGTGGGTCGGACCTGGCCGGCCGGTGATTCTCCCCATACGCTATTCGGCCGCTCGGATGTGTTGTACGACAACATGCTTGCGGCCTGTCGGCCCGGCGCTCCCACCTCCGACTTGGTGGCCGCCTATCAGGCGGCCGGAGAACCGATTCCGCCGATGCCGATCGCACACGGCTTGGGGCTGGGCTCCGATCCCCCGGTGGTGTCCGAAACACTGTTGGCCGCAGGCGAACGCGACGAGCTGGAGCCGGGCATGGTGTTGGCGATCACCGGGTATGTCTGGGAAGAGGGTGTCGGAGCGGTGTTCCGGCGCGACACCGTCCACATCACCGAAGGCGGCGTCGACGTGATGACCACCAGCCCGGCGTGGGCTTGCTGAATTCACTTGCGTCACTTCAGTTTCAGCGGTCTCAGGACCGCGTTTTTTGTCGGTGGGTCCCGATAGTTTCGAGGTATGAGTGTTGACCCGGAGGCGTTGTCGGCGGCCTTTGCAGTCATCAATGCTGCGGTCGACGATCTGGTCAGGTCGGACTGCGACGCCCTGGCCACCCGCGAGCAGCTGGCGATGTTGGAACACTGCGAAAGCGTGCGCCGCCGGCTGCCCGCCATCGAGCACCCGCTGATCAATTCCCTGGCCCACAAGGCCACCCCCGAAGAGCTCGGCGGCACGCTGCCGCGTGCCATCGCCGAGGCCACGTTGATCAGCCGCGCGGAGGCGTCACGCCGCGTGAAAGAAGCCACCGACCTCGGGCCGCGGCGCGGGCTGACCGGGGAGCCCTTGGCGCCGATCCTTGCCGCAACCGCTGACGCCCAACGAGACGGAAAGCTGGGCACCGGACAGGTGATGGTGATCCGCCGGTTCTTCCGTCAGCTGCCCGGCTGGGTGGACTTCGCCACCCGCCAGTCCGTCGAAGCCGACCTCGTCGCTCACGGAATGAACTACCGCCCCGAACAATTGGCCCAGCTCGCCGATCATGTCGCCGATTGCCTGAACCCCGACGGCACCTACACCGACGACGACCGCGCCCGCCGTCGCGGCCTCACCCTGGGCAAGCAAGGCCCTGATGGAATGTCCGAGTTGCGCGGCATGATCACCCCCGAACTACGGGCCACCGTGGAGGCGGTGTTGGCCAAACTGGCCGCGCCCGGCATGTGCAACCCGCTCGAGGACACCCCTTGCGTGGATGGCGCCCCCAGCCAAGAGACGATCGACCGCGACGCCCGCTCGGCTACGCAACGCAACCACGATGGACTCAATGCGGGGCTCAGGGCGTTGCTCGCCTCGGGAAAATTGGGCCAGCACAACGGGTTACCCGCATCGATCGTCATCACCACGACGCTACAAGATCTGGAGGCCGCAGCCGGCAGGGGTTTGACCGGCGGCGGCAGCATGCTGCCGATGAGCGATGTGATCCGGCTGGCCCGCCACGCCCTCCACTATCTAGCCGTCTTCGACAATGGCAAGGCGCTGGCGCTATATCACACCAAACGGCTTGCCGCCCGCGGTCAGCGCATCGTCCTCTACGCCAAAGGCCGGGGCTGCTCGGCTCCCGGCTGCACCGTGCCCGGCTACCTCTCCGAGGTCCACCACGTCGCCGACTGGGCCAAGTGCCGCCGCACTGATGCCGAGAACCTCACCTTCGCCTGCGGACCGCATCACCGCCTGCTCAAACCCGGCGGCTGGAGCACCCGCAAGAACGCAAAGGGTGACACCGAATGGATCCCACCCCCGCATCTGGATCGAGGCCAGCCCCGTACCAACAGTTTTCATCATCCGGAGAAGCTGCTCCGGGACGAAGACGACGACGGGCCTTAGCTCAGGTGCTCCACTCCGCAAGCGCGGCGTCGAGCAGATCCCCGACGCAATGCCGGTCCCACAGGAACAGCAGGTTCGAGAGCATCTGCAACGGGGCGCGCACGCTCTCGTCGTTCCTGATCAGCGGATGGCGTCGACTGTCCGGTATGGCTTCGAATCGCTTGCGGATCAACGCCGGCACGCCCAGCAGCCAGGCGACGCCCATCGCCGTCGCGTACAACAGCGTGTGTCGGCGCAATCGAACCGGATCGAGTTGCGGGCCGCCGCAACGATGGAACTCGGTGACGAACAGCTGTAGCAGCTCGTCGAGATGGGAGTCCCACAGGTCGGTTTCGGCGCCGGACATGGCTCCCCAGATCGCCATGCCGAGGTTCATTTGGCTGACGCATCCCCAGTCCATCAGCCCGCAGCGCAGAACGCCGTCGCCGTCACGCCAAAACCATGCGTTGTCGATATTGGCGTTCCAATGGCACAGCGCGACATAGTCGGAGTCATCGGTCAGCAGCCCCGCGACAGTCTGCTCGTAATGCGCGAACCGTGGCACATCCGCGCGCAGCCGCGCGACCAACTCCGGTGAACAAGCGGGCAGCAGCCCTGGGCGGAGATCGGCGAATTCCGTCAGTTGGTCCACCCGGCGCTCCAGTTTGTCCGGGGAGAGCGGCGCACGATCCCCTACCGTCGCGGCCGCCACGTCCAGCGGGAAGGGTGCGGTCAACTCGGCCGGCAGCCTGGCGGATCGATGGGTGCCGGCGAGCCGGGCCAGCGCGGTGAGCAGCGCTCGGTAGTGCTCGAGCGGTTCGGGCATCTCGTAGTCGAGGCACTTGTGATACTGCGGTTCGATCCCGTTGCCGCCGAATCGGATCCGTTCGGTGACCAGTATTCCCGTGCCCGTCTGGCGGTGATAGTCGGCGAACAGCACCCGGGGTACGGCGATCGGAAATTCGGGCGCACAGGACAGCGCGGCGAATCGCACTTCGGGTTCCATTTGGGTCTTGCCGCGATCGCGCGTCCGGTCGTCGAAGTCGCGCGAGAACTTGACGAACAAGTCGGCGGGCAGTTCCGGGGCGGGCCCGGCGTATTCGACGGAGAGGATCGCCTTGCGCCCCGTGCTGCCGCCTGCCACTTCGGCAAACTCGGTAACCCGCGCGATGCCGTTGTCCCGCAACGCGCCCGAGGCGAGAAACGCCGCGGTAAGGAACGGCGCCGCGCCGCTTTCCAGCGCCGCAGGGTCGGCCGGGATCGCCAACCCGTACTGGTCGCCCACGGCCCAATGTGGAGTCAATTGCTTACCACGTTTGTTCGGCGGCGCGCACCAGCATGTGGTTGACGGCCACCCGGCGGTCCCGGGTCACCATGAACAGCACCGCGTCGGCGATGTCTTCGGGGCGCAACTTGACCATGCCGGCGGTCTGGCGCTCGAACGCCTCCCGCGACGATTCGGCGAGATGGTCGAAGATTTCGGTATCGACCGTTCCCGGGCCCACCACGCCAACCCGGACCCGCTGCCCGAGCACCTCCTGCCGAATGCCCTCGCTGAATGCGTTCACCCCGAACTTCGTCAGCGAATAGACCGCGGTGTTCGGCCGGGCCACCCATCCGGCGGTCGAACTGATGGTGACCAGATCGGCGACACCGCGCGGCGAGTTGGCGGCGGCATCGATCAGGTGCGGGAGCGCCGCGCGGGTGACGTACAGGACGCCTTGCACGTTGACCGTCACCATGGCGTCCCAATCCTGCAGCGACGCCTCGGCCGCCGGGCCGGATTGCATCAGTCCGGCGTTGTTCACCACGGTGTCGAGCCGGCCGAACTGCGCGACGGCGCGCTGCACGGCCGCCGACACCTGTTCGGCGTCGGTGACGTCGGCCGCCACGGACAGCGCTGTGCCACCGGCGGATTCGATATCGGCTTGCAACTCGGCGAGCCGGTCCGCGCGACGCGCGAGCAGGGCCACCGCCGCGCCTTCCGCGGCGAGCGCTTTGGCCGTCGCGGCCCCGATGCCGCTACTCGCGCCAGTGACCAGGGCCGCGGTATGTGCGAGTGTCCCCGTCATGCGCCCAGTATCTCGTGTAGCAGGTACTCGGTGTGCTCGCCCAAGTCCGGCGCGCCGCGGGCGATGCGCGCCTGGCCGCCGACCATCCGCCAGGATGGCCCAACGATCGGGCGCTGGCCCTCTCGATGGTCGCTGACGAACCTGAACAGCTCGCGGTCCCACAGTCGTTGATCGCCGATCACGTCGAGAGAGGTGGCGCTCTTGCCGGCCGGGACACCCGCCGCGCGCAATCGGTCCGCCAGTTGCTCGGCCCGATGGCACCGGGTGAGTTGCGCGAGGCAGGCATCGAGCGTCTCGGTGTCGCACCGTCGCCCCGCCATGGTGGCGTAGCGGCGTTCTCGGGCCAGCGATCCCGCGCCGAGCACGTCGCACAACCCGCGCCACTGCAAGTCGTCGGCGACGGCCACCGTGATCCAGCCACCGTCCGCGCACGGGTAGCAGCCATGCGGGCACAGGTCCGGATGGTCATTGCCGCCGGGCGCGAAGGCTTGTCCGGTGAGGGCGTGTTCGAGCAGACGGTCGCCGATCATCGATGACAGGGTTTCCACTGCCGACAGGTCGACGAACTGCCCGGCGCCGGTGAGTTCGCGGTGCAGTAATGCGACCACCGCGGCGTACGCGGCCGCCGCGCCGACGGTCGAGTCGCCGTAGCGCATGCTCGTCCCGAGGGGCGGTCCGCCGCGATAGCCGACCAGCGGGGCGAGCCCGGCCAGGGCGGCGAAGCATGGCGCGTAACCGGTTTGATGGCCGAGCGGCCCGTCGTTGCCCCACATCTTGATCGACACGGAGATGATGTCCGCCTTGATCTCGATCAGCTGCGCATGGCCCAGGCCCTGGCGTTCCATCGCGCCCGGGTGCAGGTTGTTGATCACGATGTCGCTGCGGGCGACCAGCTCACGCAGCTGCCTCATGCCCTCGGTGGACTTGATATCGAGGTCGACACTGAGGATTTCGGGATTGATGCTGAGGAAGTACGGCGCGTGGTTGACGTCGGTGCCGCCGTAGGCGCGCATCTCCTCGGGGCTGCCCGCGGTTTCAACCTTGATGACCTCGGCGCCCAGCATCGCCAGCAGCTTGCCCGCGTAGGGCCCGGCCCACACCTTGGTGAGCTCGACGACCCGAACCCCTTGCAGCGGCCCACCGCGCGGATCCCTCGGCGGCTTGAGTTGCGCCGACTTGACCCGCGGACGCGGGCGCGGGGTATCGATGAGGCCCAGAATCTGCCCGGTGTGCTCGCCGAGGGCCGGTGCGGCGGAGGTGATTCGAGCCGGTGACGCACTGAACGCGTATGGCACCGTCGGATACGCCGCGTCGCCCAACACGGGGTGCCGAACCTGCTGGAAGAATCCCCGGTGCCGGTACTGCGGCGAATCATGCAGGTCCGCGGCGCCGTTCACCGGCACCAGCGGCACGCCCAGGCGCTGGGCTCGATCGGACGCGTCGTCCTTGGCAAGGTGCCGGATCCACGCGGCAAAGCCCCGCTGGAATGCGGCCACCTTCTCCGGGGTAACGGAAAACTCCAGCCAGTCGTCGTGAAAAGCGTCCAGCCACTCCGGGTGCCCCATGAGTTCTTTCAGGCCGAGCCAGTGGGCGCGGCTGGTCATGTACAGGAAGACGAAGCCGCCGGCGCATGCGAAAAACGCAGCCGGGCCCGCCTGGTCGTAGTCGCCGCGGTGGCCTTCGGCGGTCACCTCACCGGTGACGAACCGGCCGATGATGCAGTCGGCGCGGGAGGCCAGCACCGCCTGTTCGGAGACGTCGATGGAATCGCCGTGTCCGCTGTGCAGACGCCCGAAGAGCGCCGCCGTCACGCACAGCGCGGCGTCCAGTCCGGCTTCGTAGTCGGCCAGGAATCGACCCGGCCCCTGCAGTGGCGGCTTGGCCGGGTCGGGGTGGCTGGGCGTGTGGTATCCCCAACCGCTGGCGTGGAACACGTTGATGCTCTTGGCATTGCCGAACTCGGTGGGCGCGTCCCGCCCGAACGGGGTAATCGAACAGAACACCACGTCCGGGTGCAGCCGCGCCCAGCCGGTGGCCCAATCGAAGGCCCCGTCGTCGATGACCGCGTCCGCGCTGCCGACGAGCCGGTGCAGCGTGTCGACATCGGCGGCGGAACGGAGATCCAGCACGACGGACTGCTTGTTGGTGTTGAGATACGCGAACAGCCCGCTGCCCTCGGGACCGTCGGCGACGATGGGCGCCATCGCGCGCGTCGGGCTGCCGCACTCCGGCGCCTCGACCTTGAGGACCTCGGCACCGAAGTCGGCCAACAACTTTCCGCAGTACTCCCCCGCGACGGACCCGGCCAGCTCGACGACCCGGAAACCGGTCAGCGCCGACATGCGAGCTCTGACGGTCAGGGCTTCGCGCGTCCCGAGCGGCTCAGCCGCCACTCGGGCGGGAAGTTCAGGTCGTTGTCCTTCACCACGTTGTTGAGGCCCTTCTCGAAGGTGCCCGCGGTCAGGTCCACTTCCTCCGCGTCGTTTTGGATCATCGGCAGCATGCCCTCGACCATTCCGGTGAGCAGGCTGCCGAAGTATTCACCCTTGTGCTGCTTGTAGAGCTCCAGGAAGGTCTTCTGCACCGCTACGGTGTCGGTCGGGCGGGAACGTGAGCAGGCCATCGCGTATTTCAGCGTCTCTTCTTCCAGCTTCTCCCGCGGCACCACGCTGTTGACGAAGCCGCACTCGTACATCTCCTTGGCGCTGAACGGCCTTCCGGTGAAGAGCATTTCGGAGAACTTGCGCAGACCCATCGTCTCGGCCCACCACCACAGCCGCGGTCCCCAACCCACGTAGCGAAACGCCGGGTGGCCGAAGAGGGCGTCGTCGGACGAGACCACCAGGTCGGCGTCGCCGGCCTGGTAGAAGTGCCAGCCGTAGCAGTAGCCCTTGGCCTCGATGATGCTGATCTTGCGCAGCTCCTGCAGCGGGCGGTTTCCCGCGCGGGCCTTGGCGTAGAAGTCGGTGACGGTCGACAGGTAGCGGTACGATCCGCCGGGCGGGTACTTGACGTCGTCATCGTTGATGGCCACCTCGTGCAGTAGCGGCATGCCAGGGTTCTCGAGCATCCCCCGCTGCTCGGGCAGGTCGCCGCCGCTTCCGAAATCATCTCCCTCGCCACGGATCACGACGACCTTGACGTCGTCGTCCACGTTGCACTTGTGGATCAGGTCGGCGTAGTTCTGCCGCATACCCAACGTGGTGGAGTTGAGCTCCTCGGGGCGGTTGAAGGTGATGTAAGCGATCCGGTTCTTCTTGTCCTTCTCGAACTTGATGTACTGCTCAGCTTCCTTTTTCATTTCTTCGTAATCGTATTCGGGCATCGTCTTCTCCAACTTCTCTTGAATTAGCGTTTATTTGAGCAAGCTGCCCGCGTCGACGGGAAGCGAAACGCCGGTGACATAACGAGATTCGTCAGAGGCGAGGAACAGGACCGCGTTGCTGATGTCCGCGGCGTCCACCCAGGGCACCGGCAGGGTGTGCATCATCTGGGATATGGGGGCGAAGTCGTCGGGGCCCGGATTTTCCAGGTCTGGGCGAAACAAGCGGAACGTGTTGTCGTTCATCACCATCGTGGTGCCCACCTGGGTGGGTAGCACGGCGTTGACGCGGATCATGTGCTGGCCCAGCTCGACGGCGAACGCACGCATCAGGCCGATGACGCCGTGCTTGGCGGCGACGTAGTGGCCGGTGTTCGGGTAGGCCTTGTGTCCGCCGACCGAGCTGGTGAGCACGATCGATCCGCCGCGACCACCCGAAAGTAGGTGTGGGACGCCCGCTTTGACCGTATGCCAGACGCCGCTCAGGTTGATGTCGATCATGTCCTGCCAGACGTTCTCGCGGATCTTGTGCAGCTTCCTGCCGTCGGTACCCACACCCGCGTTCGCGACGATGATGTCGAGCCGCCCGAGTTGTTCCACACCGGCGTCCACGGCGGATTTCAGCGCGTCGTAGTCGCGGACGTCCACCTGCGCGGTGACGATCCGACGGTCCTGGGCCTTCACCAAATCGGCCGTCTCGGCCAGGTCCTCCGGCGTCGAGTGCGGGTACGCCAGGTTCTCGATCGGCCCGCAGACGTCGATCGCGATGATGTCGGCACCCTCCTGCGCCAAGCGCACCGCGTGGCTGCGGCCCTGGCCGCGGGCCGCGCCGCTGACGAACGCGACCTTTCCCGCTACCCGGCCCTCAACGCTCCCGGTCATCAGGGCACCACGGTGGGCAGGGTTTCCCAGCCTCGCACCGACGACGTCGGGCTCAGCTTTGCGTTGGCCAGATCGGGCTCCCACTCCGGGAAGCGCTTGAGGATCTCCTCGAGGGCGACCCGGCCTTCCAGCCGGGCCAGCGCCGAACCCAAGCAGAAGTGGGCGCCGACGCTGAACGTGAGGTGCGGCCGGGCGGCGCGATGAATGTTGAATTCGCCTGCGTCGGGACCGAACTGCCGCTCGTCGCGGCAGGCCGACCCGAGAAGCATCAGCATGACGCTGCCTTCCGGCACCGTCTGGCCATAGAGGCTGACGTCGCGAGTTACATAGCGTGCCATGTGCGGCGCGGGGGGCTCGAAGCGCAGCAGCTCCTCGATGGCCTGCGGGATGAGTCCGGGGTTCTCGACGAGCTCGCGACGCTGGTCGGGGTGCTCCGCGAGAACTTTGCCCGCCCAACCGATAAGCCGCGTTGTCGTTTCGTTTCCCGCTCCGGCCACCACGTTGAGGTAGACCAAGATCTCTTCACGCCTCAGCCGCCGCGTGGTGCCGGTTTCGTCGACGAACTCGACGTTCAGCAGCTCGGTCATGATGTCGTCGGACGGATTGTCGGCACGCCAGTCGATATAGGCCTCGAACTGCTCGCCCACTGACAAGCCGTGCTCGGCGGCACTCATCGGCTTGCCGGGCTCGGTGCGTAGTTGGGCGTTGCCGCGATCGCGGATGTACTCCTGATCTTCTTCGGGAATCCCGAGCAGTGCGCTGATGACCTTCATCGGCATGATCGCGCCAAGGTCGGTGACGAAGTCGAACCGCCCCGTCCCCACCAGTGGGTCCAGCGATTGCGCGCAGAACTCGCGGATCATCGGCTCCAACGCCGCGATCTTGCGGGGGGTGAACATGCGCGACAGCAGCTTGCGGTGCACGTCGTGGATCGGCGGGTCTTCGAAGATCAACATGCCGGACGGGATCTCGAGGTTGGCCTTGATCAGTTCCATGATCACGCCCCGAGCGGAGCTGTAAGTGCCGTAGTCGATGATGGCCTTGTTTACATCGGCGAATCGGCTCAGCGCGTAGAAGTCGTATTCGGAGTTGTAGTAAAGCGGCGCCTCGTCACGCAGGCGCTTGAACATGGGATATGGGTCGGCAATCAGCTCGACGTCGTACGGGTCGAATCGCACATGGCTATCGGTGCTCGTCGTCACGAAATCCCTCCTACCGCTGCCTTTTACCGGCATGCCGAGGGCCTGGCAGCCCTGGATCCGGTTCGGGGCAATTTATACACTCCGCTTAATTGCGTTGCTGTGACATTCGCATGGGCTGGGCTGAAATCGGCCCGTCAGCACGGCCTAACTCTATTCTCGTAGAGAACCATACGGCGAATGGTCTGGCAAGACCCCATGCCGCATCACCCGCCACCGATTCACGCATGTTCGGCCCGCTCAGCCGAACGCCGTCGCCCGGTCCCGGCCCGTGGTGCGCCGGCGGGCCGTTTCGGTCAGCCGGCCCTGCTGCGGGCTCCGCAGAATGCCGGCGGCGATGGCCGACAAGATGCCGTCGAGCTGCTCGGGGCTGTCGACGATCCGGTCGCCGTGCGCGAACCGCACCAGCAGCCCGTTGATGAACGTCAACGTCACATTGCTCAGATCCTCGACCACGGCGGGGTCCAGGTCCGCGCCGTGCGGCATCAGCTGGACCAGGATTTCGCGGTGCAGTTTGGTGAATTCGTCCGTGGCCCGCTGCAGGATCGCGGCCAGCGACGGGTCGCGGGCGGCCTGCATGGTCAGCTCGTAGCGCGCCTTGGTCCGGAACAATTGCGGCTCGCTACCGGATCGAATGACCACCTGGGACAGTCGCGAGGGCGAGGGGTTGTCGCCCCGGCCGTCGGAGTCGTCGGCCACGGACTGTAGGTCGGCGAGGTCGAGCTCGGCCAACCGCTCGGCCACGGCGCGCAGCAGCGCCGAGCGGGTGCGAAAGTAGAACGACGTGGTGCCGTCGGGCACGCCGGCTTTGCGGTCGACTTTGAGGTGGCTCAATCCCTTGGCCCCGTCGTCGGCCAACAATTGAATCGCCACGTCGCACAAGTCGCGGCGGCGCTCCCCGGGATTAGGTTTTCGGCGTTTGTCCATGGCAATCCGTCTCGGACCGAGACCTTACTCTATATTCGTAGTGTCGGTAAAGGGCCGGTCTGATCGCCTATGACGGCGGGCCGGTGGGCCACCAGGCGGGCTTTCCCCGCCCCGCACGAAAACGTCTGCGATGCAACGACTATCAGGCATCGGCGGGACGGCGTGTGTTCGACTGGAACAATGGTCCGATGATTGGACGTCGGAGTGAAGAGACAGAGGGCGTGGGGAGGCATCGCTGCGCGCGCCGCCGAGGGCGCGTCACGGCCGTTTCGTTGGCGTGCACCGGCCTGCTCGCGGTGCTGATATGCGGCTGCAGCCCGACGCGCCATCAGGGCGCGCCCACCACATCGACCACGACCACCACCACCCCGTCGGCCACCACAACCGCATCGCCCACTCCGATTGTGAAGATTGCACCGTTGCCCGTCCGGCCGGTGAACAAGTCTCAACCGACCAGCCCCGAGAAGTGCCCGGACGCGAATCGGGTGGCGGCACCGACGGATGCGCTCACCACCTGTGATATCGCCCGGACCACGTTGTACATGCTCGGCCCGGAGAGCATGCAGCTCGGGCTGCTACACGTGGACCCACCGAAGTCGCTGACCGCGGGTTTCTACGACGTGACCCTGACCCTGGACCCACCGTCGGCGACCGCGTGGGCGTCCTACACCGCCGCGCATCTCAAGGACCACGTGGCCTTTATCCGCGACAATCTCGTTCTGGAGGCCCCGATCATCGAAGACCAGGTCGCCTCCGGGCGGATCGCGTTGACCACCCAAACCGCCGAGGGCGCAGCGCAATTGGCCCAATTGGCCAGCCGGCCCTCATGACGTCAGCACGAGAGAGGCTGGACTCGGCATCGGCATGGACGGCGACGCCGCGCGGCAATCGTGCATGAATTCTGCGGAGATCAGGTGCACGGAACGCCGTGCGGCCCGCCAACCCACTGACCGGGCGGCGCCTGCCAGGGACAAATCTGCTTGACCTGCCCAGGCGGCAGCGGATTCCAATGACCATTGTCGACGACGTGTGGACCCGGCGGAACCGGCGGCGGCCACGGTCCCGGGTGGGCCTGCGCCATACCGGTTCCGAGGTTCAGTGCCGCCGCGCTCAATGCGCCGGCGACGATGGCCTTACCTGCGAAGTTCTTGAGATTCATTGCTGGCCTCCTCTCGGTCTATGGCTCGCCATTGGCGGGGTCCGAACCGCGGAGGCAGAACCAATTTCGCGACCTCGAAAATGTCACAAGATGGTTACCCCCGCTCACGAAAAGTCAAACCGCCTCCGCGGCCGGCAAGGGGATCCGGATTCGGTGGGCGGCGGACGCGTCCGGGACGCTGACTCAGCCAGCACGGGGCCCGGGCGCGCGGCGCGCGAATGCCGGCGCATGCTCGGGCCGCACGCCGACGCCGACGAAGTAGGCCGGCACGGCCGACAGCCACGGCAGCCGCTTCATCAGGCCCAGCAGCGCCGCGGGCGGCGTGGGGTCCGCGCCGCGCAACAACGGCCCGAGCAACATGTGGTGCAACACTTGCTGCACGAGTTGGGTCACCACCGTGGGGAACACGCGGCGGCGGTGGACCGCGGCGAGTTCGCGATCACCGACGCGGTGTCGTCGCAGCGGTTCGGCCAGTACGGTCGCGGCCGCGACAGCATCCTGGATGGCCAGGTTGATCCCGACCCCGCCCAGCGGCGACATCGCGTGCGCCGCATCCCCGATGCACAGCAGCCCGTCGGTGTGCCAGCGCCGCAACCGATTCACGTGCACGTCCAGATGTTTGACGTCGTCCATGGATTGCAGCGCCGCGACCGACTCCGGCATATCCGGTAGCAACTCTTCGACGTCGCGCCGGAACGCGTCTATGCCGCGCGCCCGCAGCTGGGCGTCGGTGCCCTTCGGCCCGAGGTAGGCGATCTGGAAGTAACCCTCCCGTGGGATCACCGCGAGCCCCTTGCCCGGACCAAGGCGGGGCAAAAAGGAGTATTCGGTGTCTTCCTTGTGCGGCAACCGAAACCACCACACGTCGAACCTCACCGGGTGTTCGCGCGCCTTCAGTCCGGCCTCGTGCCGAACGACCGACCAGCGGCCGTCGCAGGCGACGGTCAACTCGGCCCGCAATTCGCCCGGCCCCTCGGGCCCGCGGTAGCGCACACCGGCAACCCTGCCGCCCTCCCACAGGAGCCCGGTGACTTCGGTGTTCATCCGCAGTGAGAAGCTCGGCTCCTCCTGTGCCGCACCGGCGAGGAGCTTGAGCAAGTCCCACTGCGGCACCATCGCGACGAAGGGGTGGGGCTGGCGCAACCGCTCGAAGTCGACGTATGTCACCGCCTGCCCGTTGGATTCGAGTTTCGCGGTGCGGACCTCGGTAAAGGGCAAGGCCGCGAACGGTTCCCACAGGCCCAGTTCGTCGAGCAACCGCATGGTGGTCGGGTGGACCGTGTCGCCGCGGAAGTCCCGCAGGAAGTCACCGTGCTTCTCCATCAGCGTGACTTGGACACCCGCCCGCGCCAGTAGCAGCCCTAGGACCATTCCGGCCGGGCCGCCACCGACGATCGCACACGAGGTTGTCTCAGCCATCAGAGGTCAAACTCGACGTCGAACACCGAGACGGGATCGAGGATGACGCCATTTTCCTCGACGTAGCGATCCCACAACGTCAGCAGTTCGGCCAGTTTGTCTGGGTGCGAGCCGGCGAGGTCGTGGATCTCGCCCGGATCGGTGGCGAGGTCGTAGAGCTGCCAGCTGCCCGGACCGTATGGTGCGGGCAGGTGCAGCGCCTTCCAGTCCCCCTGGCGAATCGCACGGCGGCCGAACAACTCCCAGCCCGTGCCGGTCTCGGCGTCATGCACGGTCTCCGCGCCTCCCGACAGATACGGCACCATGGAGCGGCCGCGCATCGGTGCCACCTCGCGTCCGCGATAGGCCGCGCCGGGATGCGCGGCCCCCGCCAGTTCCAGCACCGTCGGGGCGATGTCCATGACGGTGCTGAACGCGGTCCCGACGTCTCGTTGCCGGTCAAAGCCGGGCCAGGTGACGAAGCCGACCACCCGGATCCCGCCCTCGGTGGTGAACGCCTTGTGCAGCCGCGACGGCGCGGTGGCGGCTTGTGCCCATCGCGGTCCGTACCAGATAAACGAGGAGGGCCGGCCGAGGTTGTCGACGCTGTTGTCGCAATGCTTTTCGATCTGCGCTGCGATACGCGCACCGTGGAGCGGCATCGCTTCGACAATGGCACCTTCGGCACCGTTGTCAGACAGGAAGATAACGACGGTGTCGTCGAGTTCGCCGCTGTCCGAAAGGTATTCGATCACCCTGCCGATATTCCAGTCCATCCGGTCGACCATCCCGGCGTAGACCTCCATGCTGCGGGCAGATACCGCGCGCTGTTCGTCGGTCATGTCCGCCCACTCGGGGGCGTCGTCGGCGACGACCGGATGCGCCTCGACGTCCGGCGGGCACAGGCCCAGCCGCTTGAGGGCCGCCAGTCGCTCCTCGCGGAGCGCATCCGGACCGGCGTCGTAGCGGCCACGGTATTTCGCGATGGATTCGTCCGGCGCCTGCAGCGGCCAGTGCGGCGCCTGGAACGGCAGATAAGCGAAGAAGGGCCGGTCCTCGCCGGGTGCGCGCTCGCGCAGGTACTGCAACAGCTTGTCGGTGTAGAAGTCCGACGAGTAGAAGTCGTCCCCGACCGTGACGAACCGATCGTCCTCGGTGTAAAGCGTTGGAATGGGCGAGAATCCGCCGGCCGCCCGGCCCCCGTAATGGCTGGCCCCCGCCGGCAGCAAGGCAAACGAGCGCTCGAAGCCGCGCGCCGACGGCGATGTCTCGATGGTCGCGCCCAGGTGCCACTTGCCCGACATGAGCGTCAGGTATCCGGCGTCGCGCAGCAGCTCGGGCAACGCCACGACCCGGTCGTTCAGATAACCCTCATAGCCGGGTGCGCCGCGGAACGCCGGCCCCGCGACCTCCAGCATGGTGCCGATCCCGGCGATGTGGTGGTCCGTTCCCGTCAGCAGCATGGCCCGGGTGGGCGAGCACGCGGGCGCGGAGTGGAAATCGGTGAACCGGACCCCCGCGTGGGCGAGCCGATCGAGATTGGGCGTCTCGATTTCGCCGCCGAACGCGCCGATATCGGAAAACCCGAGGTCGTCCGCCACTATCACGAGGAAGTTAGGCCTCTTCACGCTCAAGCATCCTGCCAGGTCCCGCCCCCGGGCGGAATGCTGCCGCAACGGCACGTCGTTATTGTCAAGGCGGCGATCTCCGCGCCCGCGACACTGCGACACCGGAAGGGCTTTGAGATGCTGGCACAGTTCGGGATGTCCATTCCGCTGGTCGCCGCCCCGATGGCGGGCGGCCCGACCACCCCCGCGATGGTGTCGGCCGCGAATCGTGCGGGCGGCCTGGGCATGCTCGCCGCCGGCTACAAGACCGTGGAGGCCGTCGAGGCGGAGCTCAAACAAATTCGCTCCGAGGGAATCCCATTCGGTATCAACCTCTTTGCGCCCAATCCGCTACCGGTTGATCCCGAGGCGTATCGGGCGTATGCCGCTATCGTTCAGCGCGACGCCGACCAGTTCGGTGTGACGCTGCCCGCGGGGCCCGTCGAGGACACCGACAAGTTCGACGAGAAGATCGCGCTGCTGCTCGACGACCCGGTTCCGATGGTGTCGTTCACCTTCGGCATCCCGTCGGACGGCGTGATCGCGGCGCTGCGCAAGGCGGGCTCCGTCGTGGTGCAGACGGTGACCACCCCCCAGGAGGCGGTGCAGGCGCGCGACGCCGGGGTGGACATGCTCGCCGTTCAGGGGGCGGCCGCCGGCGGTCACTCGGGCACGCTCTCGCCGCGCAAGCCGTTGACGCCGGTGCCGATCGCCGAACTGGTCGAACGGATCGTCGCGACGGTGCCGCTGCCGGTGATCGCCGCCGGCGGGCTCGCCTCCCCCGGCGCCGTTGCCGAGGTGATCCGCGCGGGGGCCGCGGCGGCCGCGGTCGGCACGATCCTGCTGCGCGCCGACGAAAGCGGCGCCTCGGCCACGCATCAGGCAGCCCTGACCGATCCCGCCTACAGCGAGACGGTGCTCACGCACGCCTTCACCGGGCGCCCCGCCCGCGGGCTGCGCAACACGTTCATCGATGCCCACGAGGCTCAGGCGCCGCTGGGCTATCCCGCCATCCACTACCTCACCAGCCCGCTGCGCAAAGCCGCGGCCGCGGCGGGAAAGCCCGACTATGTCCACCTGTGGGCCGGCACCGGATACCGCAGCGCCACCGCCGAACCCACGTCCGACATCCTGCGGCGGCTGGCTTCCGGGTTGTGACGCCGTCAGAACTCGAAGCGGTTCAGCACGTCGTACTTGCCGCCGGGCGATGCGCACGTCAGCTTGTACATCCACCGCACCGCCGTCGATTCGATTTTTCGGTAGTCCGCCAGCGCGGGCGCCTGCTCGACCAACCGCAACCTCGGGTTCCACGTCTGTAGCACCCGCGCGTCGCGGATGCCCCACTTGATGATCCCCCTGGTGAAAAGCCTCGACAGCAGGGGCGCCAGGGCCGAGAGCGTGTCGAACTGCATTTCGCCGCAATCGAATCGATCGGTCAGCCGCTGCAGCAGCTGCCGCACCTGCGGCTCGGTCAAATACATCAGCAGGCCCTCGGCGACCACCAACGTGGGCCGGCCGGTCGGGATCTGCTCCAGCCACTTCGGATCGGTCACCGACGAGCCGATCATCCGGTAGCACTCCGTATCGTCGTAGAGTCGCCGCCGCAGCTCGATGACACCTGGTTGGTCGATGTCGAACCACGAAACCGAATGCGGTACGTCGAGCCGGAAAGCGCGGCCGTCGAGGCCGCAACCCAGGTGCAGGACCACCGCGTCGGGGTGACGCCGCAAAAAGTCCGCGCACCAATCGTCGAGCGCTTTCGCCCGCAACGCGACCAGGTACTGGTTCGACACCGGCAGCGAGCTGCGATGGATCCTCTTGAAGTCGTAGTCGATCCGGTCGACCGCCTCCGCGGCCGCCGTGTCACCCAAAATTGGTCGGCGGGAACGGCTTTCATGAGCGCGCAGGTACAGTGTGACAAGGTTCGTCCACTCCACCGAGCCCCAGCGGACGGAACTGAAATCGACTTTGGCCGTAGTCATGGCTTTCTCCTTGCCGCCCGATATTCGGTCCACATCTGCATGAGCTGGTCGCGGTAGGCATGGGTGCAGAATTCGCAGAAATCGCGGAAATCCTCGACGCGCTGCCGCTGTTCGGCACGGTCCTCGCCGAGCACGGAAAGCGCGAACTCGGCGGGCTCGATCCCCAGCCGCATGAGAGACAGCTGCGTTTCCAGGACACTGGTGAAGCCGCCGGGCGTGACCCGGTAGAGGTGTTGACGGTCCGGGCTCGGCAACCGCTCCACCATGCCGCCCTCCAGCAGCTGGCGGGCAACCGTACTGATGGAGGCCTTGCTGACCGATAACGCGTCGGCCAGCTGGGTCAACGACTGCTGGGGCGGATGAGAGATCAGGAGCCAGCCATAAACCCGGCCCATGGTGCGGGTTGCGCCGAGCAACTCGAAGAACAGGCCGAGGCGATCGACGAACTCGGACTCTTCCGGCGACACGGACCCTCCCCCACGTACGTTCAGTACGTACTTAACGTAGCGTACGCCAGAGGCGGCGTCGATGGAACGTCGCTCAAATTTCGCGCAGGCGACTCCCCCGCGCGGACTCGCCCGCGTTCAGAACGCCTCGGGATCGCGCTGCACTTCTTCCGGAACGGGGTGGCGGTACAGGCGAGAGGCGTTCTCCCAACTGAACTTGCGAATGACGTCCTCGGGCAGGTCACCGATCTGTTCGTGGACCGTCCGCTGGGTGTGTGGCCAGGTGGAGTCGCAATGCGGGTAGTCGGCTTCCAGCATGATGTTGTCCACGCCGATCCGGTCGCGCTGCACGAACGACGACTTGTCCTCCACCGCGCAGAACCAGAAATTTCGCGTGAAAACCTCTGCCGGAGTGAGGCTTTCGCCCAGCGTCTGCCAGGTGCCGTACATCGCGTGGTAGCTGAGCATGTGGTCGAGGCGATCTAGCAGGCCGGCGACCCAGCCTATTCCGCCTTCCGACAGACAGATCTTCAGGTCGGGGAACCTGCTGGGCAAGCCGGAATACAGCCAGTCGACCGCCGCCGAGATCGCGTAGGCGAAGAACAAGACGCCCTGCACGTCCGGCGGCGCGTCCTCGGTGGTGGACGGCGAGGACCCCGACGAGCCGATGTGCAGGTTCACGACGGTGTCCGTCTCGGCGCACGCCGCCATCATCGGGTCCCAATGTTTGGAGTGGATGCTCGGCAGTCCCAACATCGCCGGGTTCTCGCTGAAGGTGACGGCGTGGAATCCACGCTCGGCATTCTCGTAGATCATCTTCGCGCCGAGCTCGGGGTCAAGCAACCACGGCAGCTGGCAGGGAATGATGCGCTCGGGATATGAGCCCGCCCAGACCTCGAGGTGCCAATCGTTCCATGCGCGCACCGAGGCCAGCGCCAGGTCGCGGTCAGTGGTCACCTGCTGCAACCGCTGGCCGGCGAACCCGGGCAGGAAGGACGGGAAATTGAGCGAGGCGTAGATGCCGTTGAGGTCCATGTCCTTGACGCGCTCGTGGATATCCCAGGCGCCCCTGCGCATTTCGTCGAACCGGACCGGCTCGAAGCCGTACTCCGCCACCGGCCGGCCGACGACCGCGTTGAACCCGACGTTGGGTAGTTCCCGGCCGTCGTAGACCCAGGTCTGGCCCCCGCTGTCGGTCTCCACGACTCTGGGCGCGCGGTCGGTGAACTTGCGCGGCAGCCGCCCGGTGAAGGTGTCCGGCGGCTCGACGATGTGGTCGTCGACCGAGAGCACCGTGTAGCGCCGGGGTGCGCGGGGCGGGTCCGGCAGGAAGGTGACCGAGCGCTGTTCGCCCGTCTTCGCGGTGGTGAAGCTCAGGTCGGCGGCCAGCTCGTCGATCGATTTCACTCGTCAATCTCCTTGCGGGATGGCGTCGTTGAGTGTGTGGTGACGGAGTTCAGTGTGCGGCGACGGCGACGCCTGTCGGCGTGTCGCCGCCCAGGATGCACGCTCATCACTTCAGCACATCGGGGTCGGCCTTGATGGTCATCCTGGCCGCCCCCGCCCAGTACACGTCTGCGGCGCGTTCGACGAGCGACCGCTGCATGCCCGCCATGTCGGACCACTTCATGGCCACCGGCTGGATGCCGGTGAGCAGCACGTCGTAGGCCAGCTTGCATACCCGTTCGATCGACGCCGCCCGGTAGACGGCTTCGGGCAGATTGCGGCCGGTGGCGATGACGCCGTGGTTGGCCAGGATGGTCAGGTTCGCGGGCCCGATGCGGGCCGCCAGTTCGGCCGCGCGGCCGGGGCTGTCGATCTCGCCGTCGTAGGTGTCCACCAGGCACAGGTCATCGAGGAACAACGAACCGGTCTGGTGCACCAATTCGGGCAGCCTGCCCAGCGCCGCGAGCACGCAGACGTAGTACGGGTGATTGTGGATGACTACCCGGGCGTCGTCGCGGACGCGGTGCAGCTCGGTGTGGATGTGGATGGCCGGAGTGACATCCCAACGCCCGCGCAACACTTGGGCGTCGGCGTCGACGACGCAGATATCGGACGCGGTGATTTCCTGCCACCACAGCCCCCACGGATTGACGAACATCTGCGTCTGTCCGTCCGGCTGCCAGGTGATGTGTCCCGCCATGTTCTCGGCGAATCCGATGCCGGCCAGGTGGCGGAAAGCCACCGCGAGCGCCTGCTCCTCGGACAGCTCGACGCCGATCGGCGGGACCACCGAAGGCGCCCACACTTCCAGGCCGCCCCGGCGCGGGTTAGGGGCATTCGTCATGAGGCCTCCGTTCTGGCTCGAATATCCTCGCGCAGCCGGCCTTTGGCAACCTTCCCGCCGGAAGATCGTGGCAGCTCATCGACGACGATCAGTCGCTCGGGCAGTAGCTCCTTCGACACTCCCAGCGACAGCAGGTGTTCGACCAGCGCGGGCAGGTCCAGGGTGGCCGCGTCGACGAGTTCGGCGTAGAGGCAGACCTTTTCGCCGAACACCGGATCGGGCATCGCCACGGCGGCCGCCACCGCGACGGCGGGGTGGGTTGTGACGGCATCTTCGACCTGGGTCGCGCTGATGTTCTTGCCGCCGCGCAGGATGAAGTCGGAGGTTCGCCCGGTGACGGTCAGATAGCCGTCCGCGTCGATTTCGCAGATGTCGCCCATGCGCATCCACCCGTCGCGGGTGAACAGCTTGTCGTGGTCGGTCCCGCCGAGGTAGCCGAGGCTGGTCGCGGGGCCGCGGCATGCGGGCTGGCCCCGTCCCGTCGCGGTGACGTCCCGTTCCCCGTCGAAGAGCCGGACGGCCATCTCGGGGACGATCCGGCCACCGGTGCGCAGCCGGCGTTCGCGTGGGTCATCGATCGTGGTCGCGCTCAGCATCCCGGTTTCGTTCGAGCCGTAGAACTGCAGAATCGTCGCACCGGTGAGCTCCTCGAACTCGACCGCCGGCCGGTATGGCAGCGCCTCGCCGCCGGTGAACACGACGCGCAGCGAACTCAGGTCGTACCCGCGGGTGGCGGGGTCGGCCATCAGCATGGTCAATTGTGTGCTGACACAACACAACACGCTGACCTTGTGCCGGGATATCGCCTCGCAGGTCGCCCTCGTGCTGAACCGTTCCAGGATCACCGCGGTGCCGCCGAGATAGATCGGCGTGGTGTGGCTGGTCCACAGTCCGAAGCCGAATGGCGTCGGTATGACGGGCAGGAACGTGTCCTCCGGCGTCAGCCGCCCGTTGGCGACGGCCTTCTGGTGGAAGTAGTACCAACGATTCTGGGTGTGCACCACACACTTGGGCACGCCGGTGGTCCCGGACGTGGAGTTGATGAGGAAGACATCGTCTGGCCCGAGTCGGGACTCGCCGGTAAGCGCCCTGGGCGCCACCCGGATGTTCAGTCGCGGCGCGCCGGCGTCACCGCTCAAGACCAGGGTGGGCAGCGAAAGCTCGTGGGCGACAGTCGCCGCTTCCCCGCCGCGCCGCTGATCGCTGATCAGGATGTCCGGCTGCGCGCCGCGCAGTATCGCCGTGACCTCACGGGTGCCGGCGCGCGCCCCGACACCGACGACGACGGCCCCGCACCGCTCGATCGCCACGAACAGCACGTGCAGGGCGGCGGAGTCACCGTGCCACACCGCCACCCGGCCGCCGGGCGATATCCCCGCCCCGGCCAGCTGTTCGGCCAGATCGCTTGCCGCCCGGTCGAATTCACGCCACGTCAGCGCCGTCCCCGGATGGTCGACGTAGGCGAAGCGGTCCGGTGACCCTTCGGCGTTGCTACGCACCGCGTCCGACAGCGTCGTGTCAGACCAATAGCCCGCGGCCCGGAACCGGGCCGGATCCTCGTCGGTGAATGCCGGCGGGCCCACGGTCTGCATGAGCAGATGATAGGGAAGCCCACGGGCGGCCCCGCCCGGTGACGCCCGCTAGGGGTTCTGCGGCGCCGGAGCCGGAGCGGCGTGCTGCGGGTCACCGGCAATCGCGGGTGGACGCGGGCGCGGCGGCTGGTGGCAGTGCTGAGTGCAGCCGCAGTTGAGGCCGATGATGCAACCGCCCCCGCCGACGGGCTGCACCGGCAAGGCCCCACCAGGGGTCGGCGGCGCCGGCGTCACGCTCGATGAAGATGCGACCGAAATGGCCGCGTCGCCGGCCGACCAACCGAAGGCCAGGACCAGCGCGGCCCCGCAGGCACACAGCGCCGCCGCAGTCCTGGCCTGTCCGTTTCCCACGCCTCCCCACTTTAGTTACTCGCCGCGCGATGCGCAGAGCGCGCGCGGACTTGAAAGAACACTCATAGAAATCGCCAAGAATCCTCCAAGGGCGGTCCCCCACGGTGAAGTCTGCCCAGTGCGCTTTGGGATCGGTAGCGCCACGGGGCGTTTGCACTTGCCCCACCAACGCTGTGACCCCGCAGCGACCTACCCGGAGGTACATCGCCAATGAGAAGCAAGGTCGTCGTGCTACTGGCCGGCGGGATGCTTGCGGTAGTGCTGCTGACACGCTATTTCGCGCTGAGCCGAGCCGGCGTGCCGTTGGGGTGGATGCTCTACCTCGGCCTGCCCGTCACCGGCGCCGGCGTGCTGTTCGCCCTGCGGCTTATCGAACTGGGCTCGGGGTGGAGCACGAAGAGCGCGACCCTGCAGCACAACGGCGGCGCCCACGCCCACCCGGCCGCGCTCCCGCTCTCCGAGCCGCCGCTTTCCGAGCGCCTCAGGCAGCTGGACGAACTGCACGCCAGAGGCGCGATCTCCGACACCGAGTACAGCGCCCGGCGGCTACACATCATCGCCGACATCTAGGTCGGCCGCGTCAGTGCGCCGGCGCGCCGTCGCCACGCGGATCGCGTAGATCGTGGCGCTGACCCCGAACAGCGCCGCAGTCAGCAGGAGCCAGCGCCCCAGAAAGGGGTCCTGCGTCTGACCGGTGGCAGCCGAATAGGTGGCGCCGCCCTGCTTGATGATGCCCGGAAGGAACACCAGCAGCGTCAGCCCCGCACCCAGCGCGGGCACCCGGATGTAGTTGATCGCCGGCGGCGTTGCGGGCCGGACAACGGTCCGAGAGAGCAGCCCGTCGAAAAACGCATAGATCGGGAACAACACCAGGTCGTGGGCGACGATGGCGGCGGCGAACCACACGATTATCGACTGCCACCACACTTGTGGGTTCCACAGTGCGACCGGTTTGATCATGACCACGACGTAGCCCAAGAGCGCAAACCCGGCGATCAGGGTCAGCAGATGCACCGGGCGAGACCCGTAGAGCTTTGCGAAACCCGCTCGGGCGCTAGACATTTGCGGCCGCCCGGAAGGCTATCGACTCCACCCACTTGGTGTTGTGCACCCCGGGCAGCGCCGGCACGATGATGCGCGCCGGGAAGCCGTGATCCGGGGACAGGTCGGCGCCGTTGACGCGCAATGCCAGCAGCGCGTCGGGGTGCAGCACCTGGTTCCGCTGCAGTGTCGCTCGGCCGAATGCGCCGGAGCGCTCCAGCGATGAGACGAGCGCCGACTCCGGCGTGGGAACGCCGGCGAGCCGGGTCAGGTCCGCCAGCCGCACCCCGGTCCAGGTCTGGGTGGTCGACCAGCCTTCCACGCAGGCGATCGGCAGGACGGCGGTGTGCTGCGGCATGGCCAGCAGCGCCACGCGGTCCAGCACCACGCGGCGGGGACCGCCGGTCAGGGTGAGCCGCCAGCGCTCGCCGGTGTTCTCGGCGGAAATGCCGGCGACTACCGCGGTTCGGTTGATCTCGAAGTCGCTGGGCCCGTCGCCACGGGTGCGCCCACGCGGCAGCAGCAGCGCGGCGGGTCGCGCGAAACCACCCAGCGTCTGGCCCGCGGTGATGACGGCCATGAACAGCGCGCCGCCACCCACCAGCGCGAGCGCCCCGCGGCGGCTCATCGTCGCGGGGTGCGGGTCCGCGGCGACCAGCCCGTCCGGCTCCCACGCCTGGGCTGCAGTGTTCGCACGCCGGGTGCGCAGGACGTCGCGCGGTGCGATCGAGCGCAGGCCCGACCACATGGTCGGGATCTTGATCGCGATATGCACGACGAATCCGGCGATGAACACCCACGCGCCGAAGTAATGCGCGGTGTAGAAGCTGAATCCGAAGATGTAGTCGTACTGGATGTTCAGCACACCCGTCACGATCTCGAACAGGACGCCCCCGACCAGCATCAGCAGCGAAACCCGTTCCAGCAGTTGGGCTATCGATCGGGCCGGCGGCCATGCGAACAGCCTCGGTATCACCGACCAGAGCTTGGCGAGCACCACCGGGATCAGGACCAGCCCGAGCCCGACGTGCAGTCCTTGGGTCAGCCGATACAGCCATGACGGGTTGGTGGGCCAATCGAACGTGGGCAGCTTGAGCCAACCGACGTCGCCCGGGATGGCTTGGCCGAACCGGGGTCCGTAGGCGATGTACGAAAGCAGACCGGTGACGATGACGACCGGCAGCGTGACCAGTAGCACCGAACCGAACACGGATGTCAGCCACGGACCCCGCAGCGGGCTGCGCCACCGTTGTGCTTGCCTGACACCCGGCGGCGGGTGCTTGTCCAGCAAGCTCCACAGCCGCGCCGGAAACCCGAAGCCGCCGGAATCGGCCGTCGGCTCGGTCTCTTCGCTGTCGGACCCGCGGATGCCCTGCACCATCGATGATCATCCACGACCGGCCGACGGAAATGGTTCAGATTCGCGGATCAGCGCCGCGCGTCAGTCCTTGCCCCGCGGCGGGGGCTCCACCTCGACGCCCGTGGAAACGTGTTCGGGCCCCGCGGCCGGGTGTTCGGCGGGGACACGCTCACGGAACCGCGTGCCCTCGCTGGGCCGATCGGGATCGGGTCGATGCACGTTGCCGTGGTAGGGGCCCGGCTTCGGCCGTGGCTTTCCGCCCGGGAAGGCCAGGCGGAATATGCTGCGGTGCACCATCCACCACTGCTTCGAGAAACGGCCGGAGTTGTACGGCAACTCGTAGCGCTCGCAGATTTCCTTGACCTGCGGCGCGATTTCCGAGTATCGACTGCTCGGCATGTCCGGGTAGAGGTGGTGCTCGACCTGATAACCGAGATTGCCGCTGATGATGTGGAACAGCGGGCCGCCATCGATGTTCGCGGCGCCCAGCAATTGGCGTACATACCAGCCACCGCGGCTTTCGTTCTCGACTTCGTCCTGCGTGAACGTGTACGTCTGGTCGGGGAAATGGCCGCAGAAGATGATCGCGTGGGCCCACACGTTGCGGATGACGTTGGCCAGCGCGTCGGCGGTCAGGGTGCGCAGGTAGGTGCTTTCGACGCCGGGCGCGACCTTGTCGAGGAAGTTCGCCGCCTTGGCGGCCCTGCCCTTGTTGGACACCCGACGGATCCGCCTGCCGATGCGGGACCGCGCCGGCTGCTCGAGCCGGCCGCGCAACGCCAGCTGGGTCAGGGCGAAGGCCCCGGCGCTGATGGCCGGCCACCCGAGGTAGTCCTTGTAGATCTGCGCGCGGGCCTTCACGCCGATGCCTCTGAGGTCCTTGCGCACCTCCGACCACGGCTTCTCGCGTTTGCGTATCGCGTCGATGTCCATGTCGTGGACGGCAACGCCCCACTCGAACAGCAGCGTCAGCAGCAGGTTGTAGATCGGTTGGCCCAGATAGCGCGGAGCCCACTTCTGGTTGGGGTCGATGCGCATGATCTCGTAGCCGAGATCCTTGTCCTTGCCGAGGATGTTCGTGAAGGTGTGATGGATGTAGTTGTGGGAGTGCTTCCACGACTCGGCGGTCGACGCGGTGTCCCAGTCCCACACCGACGAGTGGATGTCGGGATCGTTCATCCAATCCCATTGGCCGTGCATCACGTTGTGGCCGATCTCCATGTTCTCCAGGATCTTGGCCATGGACAGGCAGGCGGTGCCCAGCAGCCACGCGGTCTTCGAGCGCGATGCCAGCAACAGCACCCGGCCGGCCACGACGATCTGACGTTGTGCCGAGATGACGTTCTTGATGTAGCGCCGGTCGCGGTCGCCGAGATCGGCGAACACGTCGTCGTGGATCGCGTCGAATTCCTTTGCGAGCTTTTCGAGTTCTTGCTCCCCCAGTCGGGACAGCGGGCTCTCCCCGGCCCTCTTCACGGCAGTTGTCACAAGCCGCTCCTTTCGATCAGAGTTCGAGTTCGACGTCGCCCTCGGCGGTGTTGATGCAGATTCGGACGTCCTGTTCGGTCGGTTCGATCACGTCACCCGAGCGCAGGTCGCGCAGCTTGCCTGACTTCAGCGTGCCGACACAGGTGTGGCAGATGCCGATCCGGCAGCCGAATGCGAGGTTGAGGCCGGCCTTCTCGCCCGCCTCGAGAATCGATGTGCCGCCGTCACATTCGACTTTCTTGTCGCTGTCAAGGAAGCAGACCGTGCCCCCCTCGCCGGCGTTGGCGTCGCCGCCAATCTTCGGTTGGAACCGCTCGAAGTGCAGGCGTTCGCGATCCCCGTTTTCTTCCCAGTGCTCGATCAGGGCGTCGAGCATCTCGCCGGGTCCCGAACAGAACGCCTCGCGCTCGCGCCAGTCGGGGCACACCTCATCGAGGTCCTCGGGTGTCAGTCGCCCCTGTTCGGAGGTGAGGCGCAGGTCCAGCCGCATCCCGTCGTGGCGGCCGGCGAGCTCTTCGAGCGCCTCGGCGAACATGACCTGCTCGCGGGTGCGCGCGGAGTGAATGACCAGCACGTCGCCCATCTCGTCGCGGCTATCGAGGCTGCGCAGCATGCTGATGATCGGCGTGATGCCGCTGCCGGCGCTGATGAACAGCATCTTGTCCGGCACGGGCTCGGGCAGGGTGAAGACGCCCTCGATCTCGCCGAGCCGCACCAGATCGCCGGGCTGAATTTTGTGGACGAGATACGGCGACACGGCGCCGCCGTCGACCCTCTTGGGCGTGACGCTGATGAGTCCGTCTTCGGGTGTGGGATCCGACGTCAGCGAGTACGCGCGCCAGTGGTAGACGCCGTCGATGACCACGCCGAGGCGCACATATTGACCGGGCTTGTGGCCCGGCCATTCGTATCCGGGGCGGATCAGAACGCTGGCCGCTTCCGAGCCCTGCTGCTCGATGGCTTCGACCTTCCCGCGCAGCTCCTTGGTGGTCCACAGCGGGTTGATCATCTCGAGGTAGTCGTCCGGCTGCAGCGGGCTGAACAAGCGCCGTACCGCGCGCAGGAACAACCGTCGTCCCCGTGGGACCTGGGGCTGGGCGCCTCGTTCAGCCATGCCGTCAGAGTACACAGTTGTACACTCACTTTAAACGTCCGTTTTGAATTGCCTTGTGGTGCATTGTTCAACAGACACTCAACGGCCATAGAAATTACGCATGGCTGTTCACTACTCGCGATCGGGACCTGGGTGGAGTTGACGCCATGCGTAGGTGAGACGTGCCCGGAGGGCACCCTGCCCAAACATTTGTTCAGAGAATTCTCAGCCGGCCGCTCGCCCGCGCCGCTCCGCGCCGACGCCTATTGTTCGAGGTGTGCTGATCGGCTTCCTCCTCGCGTTGGGTTGCTCGGTTTGTTACGGCACCGCGTCGGTGCTGCAGGCGGCGGCGACGCGATCGGTGGAAGCGGGCAGCGGCTCGGGCGTGGATACCGTGCTGTTGATGCGCGCCGCCCGGCAGTGGCGGTACCTCGTCGGCGTCGGCCTGGACGGCGTCGGCTTCCTCCTTCAAGTGGCGGCGCTGCGCCTGGTGCCGATCTACGTGGTCGCCGCGGCGTTGGCCGCCTCGATCGCCGTCACCGGCATCGCATCCGCCTGGCTGCTGTCGGCGCGGCTGTCTCCGTCCGAATGGACCGCGGTGGGTGTGGTCTGCGCGAGCCTGGTGATCCTCGCGCTCGCGGCCGGGCCCGGGCACTTCCGGCACGCCCCGGCCGGTCTCGGGTGGGCTCTGCTGGGCGTGGTGGCCGCGATATTCATCGCCGGTGCGGTGACGGGCCGACTCCCCGACCGGCCGCGCGCGCTGGCGCTGGGGCTGGCGGCGGGGACGGGCTTCGGGGTCATCGAGGTCGGCGTGCGGTTGATCGAGGTGATCGATCCGACCAAACGCGCCTTCTACACCAATCCGGCGCTGTACGCGGCGGCCGCCGGCGGGGCCGCGGGTTTCCTGCTGCTGACCTCCGCCCTGCACCGTGGGTCCGTGACCACGGCCGTCGCCGGGATGGTCGTCGGTGAAACCATCGCGCCCGCGTTCGTCGGAGTGGTGTGGCTGGGCGACAGCGCACGCGACGGGCTTGGCTGGCTGGTCATCGCGGGCTTTGTGGTGGCGGTGTCGGCGACACTCGTGCTGGCGCGGTTCGGGGAAGCGCCGCAGGAGGTTGCCGAATCGGCTCAGGCCGACGAAGCCGTCAGCTGACGGTAGGCCGTCCCGCGGGCCGGCCGGGTCCACAACACGCCACCCTCGGCGCTGACGCCGGCGGCCGTCAGCGCGCGCTTGAGGATCTTGTTGGTCGCCGTCGTCGGCAGCTCGGCATTGATGCGCACATACCGCGGCCAGGCCTTGGGCGACAGGTCCGGTTGCGCGGCGAGGAAGCTCGCGAAGTCGTCGGGCCCCAGCCGCGCCCCGTCTCGCAATACCAGGGCGGCCATCACCTGGTCGCCGACCCGCTCGTCGGGCACCGCGTAGACCGCGACCTGGCTCACCTCCGGCAGGCGTTCCAGGATCCGCTCGATCGGCCCCGCCGCCAGGTTCTCGCCGTCCACCCGCATCCAATCCGCGGTGCGGCCGGCCAGGTAGATCCAGCCGTCGGAGTCGCGGTAGGCCAGATCGCCCGACCAGTACATGCCGTGCCGCATCCGCTGCGCGGTGGCGGCCGGATCGTTGTAGTAGCCGACGAACGGGCCCGCGCCCTGGGTGTTCACGAGCTCGCCGACCGCGTCGTCGAAGTTCGTCAGCGCCCCGTGTTCGTCGAATTCCGCGACGGCGCACTCGGTGAGCGTCGACGGGTTGTAGATGCCGACTCCCGCGTATGGTTTGCCGATCGATCCGGGCGGGGTGCCGTCCTCGCGGACGACGATCACCGCGAACTCGCTGGAACCGAAGCTGTCCACCACGCGGCAACCGAAACGCCTTGCGAATTCGGCGATGTCGCGGTCGGTCGCCTCGTTGCCGAAAGCCACCCGCAGCGTGTTGTCGGCGTCGTCCGGCCGCTCGGGAGTGGACAGGATCAATGCGAGGGGCTTGCCGACGTAGTTGAGGTACGTCACGCGGTGGCGGCGCACGTCGTCGAGGAAGCGTGACGGCGAGAACCGGGCCGGGACCATGGTGGCGCCGGCACCGATCGCGACCGCCCATCCGGCGGCAATGCCGTTGGAGTGAAAGAGCGGCATCGACAGGTAGCAGACATCGTCGGCGGTGACGTCGTACTGGAAGATCAGGCTGGCACCGCACATGACCGCCATCGCGTGGGCGAGCCGGACGACCTTCGGATCACCACTGGTCCCCGAGGTGAAGATCATCATCAGCGTGTCCCCGCCGGTGACCTCGCGGTGCGGAACCAGGGGCGGCGCGGCGGCCACCAGTTCGGCGTAGCGCCGACCCGTCACGTCCAGCACCTGAATCCCGTTGAGGTCCAGGTGATCCAACAGTTCGCGGTGTTCCGGGTCGACGAGTAGCAGCTGGCAGTCGGACCGCCGGATGTCGGCCAGCAGCCCGGCCCCGCGCCGCGTGGTGTTGATCCCGCACAGCACATAGCCGCCCAGCGCGGCGGCGGCCATGGCGCGCAGCATCGCCGGGGAGTTGGGCAGCAGGGCCCCGACGTGCAGCGGACGCGCCGGGTCGGCGATCCCGATCAGCGCGGCGGCCTCCGCCTCCGCCTCGGCGAGGTGTTCGCGCCACGTCCAGGTGCGCTCGCCGGAGGCGAGGGCCGGGGCGTCGTCGTCACGGCGTTGCCGCAGCAGCTGCTGAACCGTCTCGATCATCGGGTGGTCAGCACCAGCCCGGCGTAGTGGCGACGCGCCACATCGTCGCAGTGCTGACGATAGGTGCCGAACCCACCGGCGTACGGCATGAAAATCCGTTTCTTGCCTTCGATATTGGCGCCCAGGTACCACGACGAGGCCGCTTTCGGGAAGAGTGTCCGCTCGGCCGCCTGCGCGACGTGGTCGGTCCAGGCCTCGGCGGCGTCGCGGCGCGGCTCCACCTCCGTCACCCCGAGGCGGCGGGCGGTCAACACCAGCTCGATGACCCAGTCGACCTGCACCTCGGCGTGCAGCACCATGTTGGCGAGCACCGACGGGCTGCCGGGGCCGCTGATGGTGAACAGGTTCGGCAGGCCGGGCACCATCAGCCCGAGGAAGGTCAGGGGGCCGTCGGCCCAGACGTCGCGCAGTCGCACTCCCCCGGGCCCCTCCGGGTCGATGCGGGTCAGCGCGCCGGTCAGCGCGTCGAAGCCGGTGGCGAAGATCAGCACGTCGCAGGGATAGGTCGCCGCGCTGGTTCGCACGCCGCCGGCGGTGACCGCCTCGATCGGCTCGCGGCGCAGGTTCACCAGCGACACGTTGTCGCGGTTGAACGCGGCGTAATAACCGCCGTCGGTGCAGATTCGCTTCGTCCCTATCGGGTGGTCGACGGGTATGAGGTCGGTGGCCACGACCGGATCCGCGACGATTTCGCGGATCCGCTCTTCGGCGAACTCCCGGGCGATGTGGTTGGCGGCGAGGTCGGAGTTCTGATCGGGGAACGTCTTCGCGAACAGCACCCCACCCTCGCGCCAGCGCCGCCACAGTGCCTCGGCGCGTTCCTGCGGTTCGGTGTCGACCGCGTTCTTGTGGTACGTGCCGTGCGGGGTGCCCGCGGCCGCATAGGCCGAGGCGCGGCGGCGCTCGGGATACTGCTCCCGGATCTGTTGCTGCTCCTCCGGCGTCCAGGGGCGGTTGGGCATCGGGATGCTGTAGTTCGCGGACCGCTGGAATACCACCAGCCGATCCGCCTGCGCGGCGACGATCGGAACCGCTTGGATGCCAGACGATCCCGTGCCGATCAGGCCGACGCGCTTGCCGCGGAAGTCGGGATCTTCGCGCGGCCACGCGGCGGTGAAGTACACCTCGCCCGCGAAATCGTCGACCCCAGGAATGTCAGGGCGGTTGACCGCCGACAGGCAGCCCGTCGCGCAGATCAGGAACTGCGCGGCGTAGGCCTGACCATCGCGCGCACGGACCCGCCATTGGCCTTGCTCGAACGCGGCGCCGTCGACGTCGACGCCGAATCGGTAGTGGCGGCGCAGATCGAACCGGTCGGCGACGTGGCGCAGGTAGGCCAGGATTTCCGGCTGGGCGGCGAAGCGTTCGGTCCACGTCCAGCTCTGCTGCAGTTCCTCGTCGAATGAGTAGGAGTAGTCGACACTTTCGACGTCGCACCGGGCGCCCGGGTACCGGTTCCAGTACCACGTGCCGCCCACGTCGGGCGCCGCCTCGAGGCCGAGCACCGACAGGCCCGCCGCCGCCGCCCGGTGCACGGCGTAGAGCCCGGCGAACCCCGCGCCGATGACGATCACGTCGGCTTGCGTCATGCCGACTCGCAGAGGGTGGGCTGCAGTAACTCCCGCAGGTCGGAACAGATCAGGTCACGCGCCGAGGCCGCCGGTGGAAACGACGGAATGGTCAGGAAGCCGTGGAACAGGTCCGGAAAGTCGCGGTGCACCACGCGCACGCCCGCCTCGCGCAACCGGCGCGCATAGCCGCAACCCTCGCTGTGCAACGGATCGAGGCCGGCGGTGACGATCACCGCGGGCGGCAGGTCGGCGTGCGACCCCGCGCGCGCCGGTGCCACCAGGTGGGCCTGCTCCGGAAGCGTTTGGGCGCCGAGATATTGCCGCCAATACCACTGCATGGCAGCGCTGGTGAGGAAGTGGCCGGTGGCGCAGCGTTGATAGCTTTCGGTGTCAAAAGACGGATCGATGGCCGGATAGATCAGGAGCTGCGCGGCCGGCCCGGCGACGGCACGTTCACGGCACAGGATGGCGGTGACCGCGGCGAGGTTGCCGCCGGCGCTGTCGCCGGCGATGGCGGTCCGCGCCGGGTCGATGCCGAGTTCGGACGCGTGGCCGACAACCCAGGAGAACGCCGCAAAGGCGTCCATGGCGGCCGCGGGGGCCGGGTGTTCGGGCGCGAGACGGTAGCCGACCGATACGACGACGGCCTGGGTGCCGCGGGCCAGGGCGCGGCAGAAGCCATCGTGGGAGTCGATGTCGCACAACACGAATCCGCCACCGTGGCAGAACACGACCGCGGCGCGGTCGTCCTGCGGCTCGCCGTGCGGGTAATAGACCCGCGCGGGGATGGTGCCGCCGGGCCCCGGGATCGACCGGTCTTCGGTGCGGTGGACGTCGTCGATGTTGTCGACGGGCTGGCGCCGCTGGGCGACGGCGGCGCGGGCCTGCGCGGCGGTCATGGCCTCGACGCGCGGGAATCCCGCGTCCAACTCGCGCAGCATCGCCTGGACGCCGTCAAACGGATCGTCCATGTACACCTCCCGAACTCCTCGTTGAGTCGGTCACGCCGGCCGGTACTTCAATAGGGTGATTCCGTCTTCGGGCAGATCGTAGAATACCGGCTCGACCCGCATGCCGATTCCGACGTCGCCAGGGTCGACGTCCACCAGCTCGGTGCTAAATTTCGGTCCCGCGTCCCACTGCACGACGGCCGGCAGCTGCGGTAGCGAGCCGGCCCAGGGCGGGCCGGTGGGCCTGCGGGCGATCGTGAACGTGTACAGCGTTCCCGCGCCGTCGATTTCGCGCCATTCCAGATCGTCGGCCAATGTTCCCGGTGCAAGGGTGCGCGGGTAGAACACGTAGCGCCCCAGCGAGGGTGAGTACTGCACCAGGATGCGGTGCTGGGCCAGGGCGTCCCAGAAGGGCCGCGACACCGGCGTCGGCTCGGGAACCGGGATGCTCACCGCTAGTCCCCCCGCATCAGCAGCGCGACCTGCTCGCTCATGATGCCGCCGTTGCCGGTGACGAAAGCGGTGTGGCAGTCGCGCACCTGCGCATCGCCGGCCCGGCCCATCACCTGCCGGGCACCGTCGACGACGTGGTGCATGCCGCCGGCCATGCCGGCCTGGCCGAAGGACAGTTGGCCGCCGGCGGTGTTGAGTGGAAAGTCACCGCGGTAGGTCAGGTCGTGGCCGGCGATCCAGGACATCCCCTCGCCCTTCCCGCAGAACCCGGCGTCCTCGAGGCTCATCAGCACGGTGATGGTGTAGCAGTCGTAGATCGACGCCATGTCCACCTCGGACCGGTTCAGGCCGGCCATCGCGAACGCCCGGTCGGCGGCGCGGGCGATCGGGGTGCGCAGCAAGTCCTCGGCGTACGTCGGGGTCTTGAAGGCGATGTGTTCGCCAAAGCCCTTGATCCACACCGGGCGGTGGCGGCCGCGCCGGGCGATGTCGGCGTTGGCGATCAGCACGCCCGCTCCCCCGTGCACCCGCATCACGGTCTCCAGCATGTGGATGGGGTCGGCGATCATCGGGCTGGCGAGAACGTCGTCGACCGTGATCGGGGTCCCGTGGAAGACCGCGCCCGGATGGGCGCACGCGTTGGTGCGCTGGTCGACGGCGATCTTGGCCACCGCGGCAGGGTCGTAGCCGAACTCGGCCGCATAGCGCTGCGCGATCTGCGCGTAGGGTGCGTTCTGGCCGACGTTGCCATATGGGATCTCGAATTCCGCTTGCGGCGACCCATAGTTGTTCGACGACGCCCCAAACCAATTGGCGGCCGGCGGTGGCCGCTTCTCGGACTGCGGCTGCGAAGCCGATCCCGGAACCACGGCGAGGGCCGCGTCGCAGATGCCGAGCTCCACGGCGGCCGCGGCCCGCCAGATCATGCCCGCCGCCGTGGCGCCGCCCAGGTCGACGCGCTCACCGAAATCGAGTGGCAGGCCGAGGTATTCGCACAGGGTGGCAGGTGCGAACATCGCCGACTCGGCGATGCCGTGGGTCAGCAGGCCGTTGACGCACGCGGCATCGACGCCGGCGTCCTCGATCACCATCTTGGCCAGCAGCGCGTACTGGTCGAGGGTGAACAGCGGCGGGCGGGTGGGACGCCGCTGCGCCGGCAACTCGGCGATGCCGACGATCGCGGCCTCACCCCGCAGGCCGGTCACCGATCGGCTCCCCGAGGCGTTCGGCGGCGGGGTAGTTCGATCGTCGCCGTGCCGGGCATCAGCACCGTCGCCTCGCGGCGGCCGGCGATGTCGAGGTCCACCAGCCCGGCGCCCCGGTCGGAGAGGCGTTTGCCGGTGACCGTGCCGCCGAAGCTCAACGGCTGGCCGGGGTGGGCGACCGCGCGGTTCTGGACGGAGAAGGACACCAGCCGGCCACGGGCGCCGATCCAGTCCCCGATGGCCCGGCCGAGCAGCGCGGCCTGCAGCGGGCCGTGCACCAGCACGTCGTCGTAGCCCTCGACCGTGCGCGCCCAGTCCTTGTCGTAATGGATGCGGTGGCCGTTGTAGGTGGCGGCGCTGAAAAAGAACAACTGCGTCTCGTCGACGGTGACGGTGAGGTCGGGCATCGCGTCACCCACCTCGACGTCCTCATAAAAGACTTGGTCGGCCATGACGCTCCTAGGGACGGGCGATCATCGAAGTCGATGCTTCGGCGAGCAGCTCTCGGTGCTGGTTGCGGTACACCGTGCGCCAGGTGACCAACACGAATCTGCCGGAGCGGCCCTGCTTTTCGACGATGGACTCGACGCTGCGCACCATTTCGATGTCGTCGCGGTGATAGGCCGGCAGGTGGAAGGTGAAACTCTCGCCGCCGGCCATCCGCTTCGGCGCGCGCGGGAACGCGAGGCTGCCCGAGATCGCGCCGGAGGAACCGTCGGGCCGCAGTGCCTCGAGGTGCGTAACACCGAGCACCGCGTACTGCAGGTAAAGCGGAGGGCAGATGATGTCACGAAAGCCGCTGGCCCTGGCGTAGTCCGGGTCGAACCACAACGGGTTGTGGTCACCGATCGCCGCCGCCCAGCGTTGCCAGTCGCGCCGGTTCATTTCGCCTGTCGCCGTGGCGGCGACGGTGCCGACGCGCGACGCGGATTCGGCATCGATCAAGCTGTCATGTTCATTCGAGCTCATCCAGGCTCCTCCGAGTCCAGCGTCTCCTCCAGCCACGATGCGGCTACGTCCGCCCCGCCACCCCACGTCGAGCCCAGCCGTGCCCGCTCCGTCCACAAATGCAGGTCGGTTTCGGTGACATACCCCATGCCGCCGTGCAATTGGTGGGCATTTAGCGTGACCAGCCTGGCCGCGCCGGCCGCGTGCATCCGCGCGATGGCGGTTTCCCGGGTCGCCGTGCGGCCGCGTGCGATCCAGAAGACCGCCGCGTGGGCGGCCAGCCGCGCCGCCGCCACGGCGATGTGCATGTCGGCGACCAGGTGCTGGGCGGCCTGGAACGACGCGATGGGCCGGCCGAATTGGTGACGCAGCGTGGTGTAGTCGACGGTGCGGTCGAGGACCGCCTGCCCGACTCCCACCAGGTCCAGCGATCCCAATGCCACCGCCGAATTGGCCACTCGGCGCAATTGCAAGGCGGAGACGTCACCGAGCAGCGCGTCGGCGGGGACCACAACGTCGTCGAAGCGCACGGTGAACGCCCGGTTCCCGCCGGCCATCGCGAGCGGTTCCGTGGCCACCCCGGTTGCCTTGGTCTCGACGACGAAAGCGAACGTATGTTCTTGCGCCGCAGCCGAAATCACGATGATGTCGGCGACGTCGGCGTCGGCGACGTAGTCCGCGATACCGTTCAGCCGCCATTGCCCCGACACCGGGTCGGCGCGGAGTGCCGCCGACACCACGGCGGCGTCGCGTGCGCTGCACAGCGCCGTGGTGCCGCGAACGGTGCCGCGGGCCAGCGGCGGCAGCCAGGTGCCCTTGGCATTCGGGGAGCCGAGCTGGTCGACCGCGAGCGCGGCTTGAATGCTGCTGTGAATCGTCGTCGGGCATAGCGCGCGCCCCGCCTCGGTGTAGAAGACGGCGAGATCGTCGAGCGAGCCGCCGGAGCCACCGTATTCCTCGGCGATGGCCAGCCCTAGGATGCCCGCGTCGGTCAGCGCCTTCCACAGCGCCGGGGTGCGACGGTCCGCGTCCGGTTCGTTCAGCGCGCGCACCAACGGCACGGGGCTCTCGGCCGCCAACAGTGCGCGCAACGCCGAGGCGAACTCGCGCCGCTCAGCGGTGGGTATCGCTTTCATGCGTCAGCGCCCATAGCTGGGCATCTTGTGCCCGCGCTGGGCGATGATGTCGCGGAGCACCTCATTGGTGCCGCCGCCGAAACGCATCAGGGGCGCAGCCCGATAGAGCCGCTCGAACTTGCCGCCCAGCGGCGCCTCTTGGCTGCGGTGCGCCAACAAACCGTCCGGGCCGAGCAGGTCGAGCGCGAGCACCGCGATGCGCTGGCGCAGTTCACTGGTGAAGATTTTCTCGACGCTGACCTCCAGAGAAGGGATGACGCCGCTGTCGAGGATCGACGCGGCCTCATAGCCCATCAGGGTGGCCACCGCCACGTCGGCTTCCGCCTGCGCGAGCCGGTGCCGCAGCGACGGGGTGTCGGCGGGCACCGTGCCGTCGCGGCGCGGCGTTCGCGCCAGCTCGCGCAGCTCATCGACGGCGCGGCGTAGGTCGCCGGCGTTGGTCAGCGCGCCGCGTTCCAGGTCCAGCGCGCCGGTGATGTACGTCCAGCCGCGGTTGACCTCGCCCACCAGGTTGGTGACCGGCACCCGGACGTCGCGGAAGTGCACCTCGTTGGTGCGATACCCCGACCACGCGTAGAGGGGGCGGATCGTCACGCCGGGACTGTCGATCGGCACGATGATGACCGAAATGCCCCGATGCCGAACGCCGTTGGGGTCGGTACGCACGCAAAGCCACTCGTGGGTGGCGCGCTGTGCGCCGCTGTTCCAGGTCTTGGTGCCGTTGATCACCCATTCGTCGCCGTCGCGGACAGCACTGGTGCGCAGACTGGCCAGGTCGGTGCCGGCGTCGGGTTCGGAATAGCCCACGGCGCAGATCATTTCGCCCTTGGCGATCAGCGGCAGCCATTCGGATTTGTTCCGTTCGGTGCCGTGCCGCATGATCATCGGCGCCACGGACGTGACCGTCAGGTCGGGCCCGGGGACGCCCCAGTACTCGAACTCGCTCATGAGCAGATGCAGGTGCATGGCACCCAGGCCCAGTCCGCCGTACTCGGGTGGCCAATTCAGCCCGAACCAGCCCTTCTCCCCGATCCTGCGACGGAACCGGGCGACCTCGCCGTCGGGAAACTCCAGATCGTGCTCGACGAGTTCGGCCCGCAGCTCCGCGGTGACGTTGTCGTGGAGGAACTCGCGGATCTCGGTGAGCCAGGCGCGCTGCCCGGCATCGAGTTCGAAATCCATTCGGGCGCCTCTGCCTTTCTGCAGCCTTTCTGAAAGGCTTATCACCAAGCAGCGCCAGCGTATCGCCACGGTGAGATCACGCCAGGGATTTCGTCGTGACGTCACCCTCGGCGCGGGGCGCGATCTGATCGCTCCGACTGTAAAGACGCTGTCAAACTCCCGTTAATTCGCGTCGGCGCTCTCGCAGATGCGCGGTCGGGCTGCCAAGCTTTTTACATCGGCCGGTCGATGCTGACCAGGCACTCTGCCCAGCCGCAGCCTGAGGGAGAAGTCATGCCCACTCTTGAGACCCGCCTCCGCGAAGACATGCACAACTATGCCGTCGAGTTGCGCCAGCTGGCGTACACCCTGCCGCTGGGCGTTGGCGAGCATGCGCTCCTGGAATTGTCCGACCGCATGCGGACGGCCGCGGAGCAGGTAATCCGCAAGGGGGCCTGACCCGGCGCGAGCTCAGCCGCCCTTGAGCCGGATCTTCCAGCGGACGAAGCTCAGGTAGAACACGCTGATAACCACCAGCATGGCGATGTCGAACCACCATGCGCCCGGCGTGTGATGCCAGTGGGCATCCTTCGGGCTGAGCGGACCGGGCACCAATTTGGTCAGGTCGGCGGTGGAGGCCGACGCCGCGAACCCCCAGCGCGCCGGCGTCGCCCAGGACATCTGGTCCAGTCCGAGCCGCCCGGTTACCGGGATCATGCCGCCGGAGAACACCAGCTGCGACATGACCGCCACCACCAGGAGCGGCATGATCTGTTCGTTCGACTTGGCGATGGCCGACAGCGCCAGCCCAAGCATCGCCGAGGCCACGCACGTCAACGCGACGTCGACGAACAGCTCGAGACCCGGCCGGCCCAGCGCCACCGCCCCCTGAGACGGACCGCCCTTGCCGAGCAGCACGATGATGGTCACGATCGCCGATTGGATGACCGCGAAAATCGTGTAGACGCAGACCTTCGCCATCAGGTAGGCACTGGTCGACAGGCCGACCGCCTGTTCGCGCAGGAAGATCGGGCGTTCACCGATCAGGTCGCGGATGGTCAGCGCGGTCCCCATGAACACCGCGCCCACGTTGAGCAACACCAGGATCTGCCCGGGCTCGTTGGGTGCGGCGCCCATGGGATTGGGGATGCCGAACCCGACGTCGCCGGGCACGGACATAGACAGCGAACCCATGATGAACGGCAGCACCGCCAGGAAGACGAAGTAGCCGCGGTCGGAGAAGATCAACCGGACCTGCCGCCTGGCGATCGTGGAGAACTGCCGGAACAGGCTCGTGTGCGACGGGTCGCCCAGGTCGGCGGGCTGCTGCGCCGGGGGTGGTGGCGGCGGCGGGCCCGTGCGCGCCAGGTACCGCGCCTTCGCCCCATCCGGGTCGCCCGCGACCGAGCTGAAGATGTCGGCCCAGTTGGTCGTGCCCATGGCCGGCCCGATCTGGCCAGGCGGCCCGCAGAATGCGGTCTTGCCTCCGGGCGCCAGCAGTAGGACCTGATCGCAGACGTCCAGGTACGTCAGCGAGTGGGTGACCACGAGCACGACACGTCCGGCGTCCGCCAGCTGCCGCAGCATCGTCATCACCTGGCGGTCCAGCGCCGGGTCCAGCCCCGAGGTCGGCTCGTCCAGGATCAGCAGCGACGGCCCGGTCAGCAGCTCGAGGGCGACCGAGGCGCGCTTGCGCTGGCCGCCGGAGAGCTTGTCGACCCGGGTGTGCAGGTGCTGGGTCATCTCGAGTTCCTCGAGGACCCGGGCCACCACCTGAGCCCGGTCGTCCTTCGTGGTGTCCGGGGGCAGCCGCAGCTCGGCGGCGTACATCAACGCCTGCTGCACCGTCAGCTGTCCGTGCACCACGTCGTCCTGGGGGACCATGCCGATCCTGCTGCGCAGCGAGGCGTACTCGGCGTGCACGTTGTGGCCCTCGAACGCGACCGTGCCCCTGGTCGGGTGCGTGTATCCCGCGACCAACCGGGCGAACGTCGACTTGCCCGCACCCGAGGGGCCGATGACGGCCGTCAGCGTTCCGGGCTGCGCTCCCAGCGAGATGTCGTCCAGCAGCGTCTTGTTGTTCTCGATCGTCCAGGTCACCCCGCGCACGTCCAGGCCGCCCGTGGGGGTGGCGGTCGCGCTCTCGTCGCGGCGGGCCAACGTGCCGCCGGCGAAGACGAGGTCGATGTTGCCGATCGTGACGACGTCGCCGTCGTGCAGCACCGCCGAGTCGACCCGGGCGCCGTTGACGAAGGTGCCGTTGATGCTGCGGTTGTCGTGGATCTCGGTGCCGTGTGGCGTCGGAATCAGGGTGGCGTGGTGGCGGGACGCCAGCACTTCGGGAATGACGATGTCGTTGTCGTTGGCCCGGCCGATTTTGATCGCGCCAGGCGCGGACTCCGCCGCGGCTTTGCCGGGCCGCAGGATCTTCAGCATCGATGTCGCGAGGTTCGACGCATCAGCGCCGACGCGGCCGGTCTCCAGCCCCGTCGGGGGCTGGGCGTGGGTCGGGGGAACATTCACCGGCGACGAGCGGTAGATGTGCGGTGCCTGTTGTGGTCCGCTGGGCGGTGCCGCGGGATGGCCACCGGTCGGGTATCGGGGCTGGGGGGCCGACGGGTAGCTCGGCATCGATCCGCTCGGCGGGTGGACGGGCTGCGGTCCGCTGGGCTGCCGGAAAGCGGCCGACGGTGACTGCTGGGGCTGGCCGGGCCAGTGCGCGCCGGGCGGCTGGGTCTGGGGCACCTGAGGGTTCGCCATGCTGGCCGGGTTGACGATCGGTATCGACGTCGTCAGCGGGGGGCGCCCGGCCGAGCCCTGGTGGCGGCCGACCTCGAAGGTAAGCGCCGGGCCGTCCGGATTGCCGATGTTGACGCGCGTGCCGTCCTGGATGTCGACCATGGGCACGCGATGATGGTTGACGAACAGCCCGTTCAGGCTGCCGTTGTCGACGGCGATCCATCGGCCCTGGTCGAATCGGACGATGAGGTGGGTGCGGGAGATCAGGGGATGCGCCACGCGTACGTCGGCCCGCAGGTCACGCCCGATCGCAACATCATTGCCTGCGGCGAACGTGCGCTCGGATCCCTCGTACCGCACGGTCAACACGGGCGGGGCTGGTCGGCTCATCAGGACCAACTGTATCGGCAGCCGCAAGAATCGGGACGCCGAATTTCGGCCGGACCTCGCCACCAGCTAGGACGCGACGCGTTGGGCCCCGGGTTTGCCGTATGGGTGGGGAACCCGCCGTGCATGGGAGGAGCGTTCGTCGCCGACGTCTCCCTGCGCGCCACCGCCGACGATCCGCCCGCCGCCGGCCCCGCGAGTGCCGGGTCACTCGAGACGCCCCGCCCGACTGGCAGGAGCAGTCTGATGGACCACGAATCCGAGGATGTCGACCAGTAGGTGACCCGGCTCGTCATTATCGAATCAGCTTGGGCTGCAGGCACTTCCGGGAGTTCTGCTACCCCGCGGCTGCGGTGGCTTGCAAACTATAGCGCCACGACTCGCGCGCTGCGGTGACGTCCTTGATGAAATCCCCGATGTAGCGAATGGCCCGTCGGCCCTCGGGCAGGATGTCCGCCGCCAGCGGGAAGTCGTGGATCTGTCCGTCCCATAGGTGCAGATCGCACGGGATTCCGCTGGCTTCCAAGCGCTTTGCCATGAATTCGGCATCCGGAAGCAGCAACTCGTCGGAGCTGGCATGGATGGTCACCGGCGGCAACGACGAGAGATCGGCGTCGACGGGTGAGGCGACGGTGGAGTCGCCGCGCCCCTCCAAAAGCTGTGCCCTGCTGAGGTATTGGGCGAACATCGACAAAGCCCCACGGGTGAACATCGAGCATTTGCGCGCGTTGCGGTGCTTCAGCTTTCGTGCCGGGTCGGCGTCGGTGAACGGTGAGATCGCCGCAATCCCCGCGGGCCTCATCAGCTCACTGCTGATGGCCAGCAGCGTGGTCATGAACGCGAGATATCCGCCGGCGGAATCGCCGGCCACTACTACCTGGTCGCCGTCGAAGCCGCGATCCTGCAGCCAGCGTAGGCCGCTCAGCCCATCGTCGATCGCGTCGGTTATCTGATGCGTGGGCAGCTTTCGGTATCCGACCGTGAGCACGGCGGCGTCCGCGGCTTTCGAAAGACGCGTCACCACCGAGCGATGGGTGTTCAGCCCGCAGGTCAGGAAGGCACCGCCGTGCAGATAGAGGATGGCCCGATCGGTCGACGCGCCGGGGGCGCAAACCCACTCGGCGGCACAGTTTTCCAGCTGCACCGGTTCGATATCCGCCGGAATGCCGAGGCGCGGCGCCAATCCCGCGAGCCCGTCGACGTATTCGAATGGCCAGTGCAGGTTCGGGCTGAATGCCCACGCGCGCACGGTGTTCTTCACAATCAGGCGGCTGGCCAACGAGACCGCGACCGATTGCGGGCTGTGGCGATGGTGGATTCGCCGCTTCATTGCGAGACTTGGCAATACGCGACGCGGATCGGTGGTGCTAACCATGCAATCCCTCCTAAGTGGGCAGGGAATACCCCGCAACGGCTGGGAAAAACTGCGAGTTAAGGTCGCATGAATGTTGGCTACATCACGGTTTATCGGCGCGGGCGGATGGGTACAAGGGAACTTTCCGCGGCTTGCCGCGCCTTGGCCTTGGCCGATTTCCGGCCGATATCCGCCCACTACGCCAAGATATGAGCGATGAGCGACGAAACGCGCGCTGAGCCGCTGCTCGGCGGCCGGGTGGCGGTGGTGACGGGCGGTGGCGGCGGCATCGGCGCGGCCACCGCCCGGGTCTTCGCTCAGCACGGCGCACACGTGGTCATCGTCGATATCGACGGCGGACTTGCCGCGGGCACCGTCGATGACATCGCGGCCTCGGGTGGATCGGCCGTGGCGGTGGTTACCGACGTCCGTGATGCGGATGCGGTGGACGACCTGGCGCGATCGGTGTTGGACCGCTACGGCCGGGTGGACGTTCTGGTCAACAACGTGGGCCACTGGCTGCGCCATCCGGGAGATTTCGTCGACACCGACACCCAGTTCTGGGACGAGCTGTACCGGATCAACCTGCACCACGTCTTCCTGGTCACCCACGCGTTCCTGCCGGAGATGGTGGCCCGGCGGGCCGGCGCGATCGTCAACGTCTCCTCCGTCGAGGGCCTGCGCGGCTACCCGGAGGACCCGGTCTATGCCGCATTCAAGGCCGCCGTCATCCAGTTCACCCGCAGCCTTGCGGTGCAGGTGGGCGTGCATGGGGTGCGAGTCAACGCGATCGCCCCCGACGTCACCGAATCCCTCCAGGTGCCCTACTCGCAGTGGCTGTCGGCCGACGAGCAGACCCAGTGGCCGCAGTGGGTGCCGCTCGGCCGGATGGGCGTGCCCGAGGATCAGGCCCACGTCATCCTGTTTCTGGCTTCCGACTTGTCGGCCTTCGTCACCGGCCACACCATCCCGACCGACGGCGGTACCGGCGCGGCGGGCGGTTGGTTCCGCTCGTCGCGCCGGCCCGACCGCGAGTGGACGAATCGCCCCATCGCGCCCTGATCACGCGGACAGCCCTCAGGCCAGGCCCAACGCGGCGTTCTCCGCGCGGATGCGCACCCTGAGCACGAGCGCGTTCGCGATGGTGAACACGGTCGCCGTCAGCCACGCCGAGTGAACCAGCGGCAACGCCGCCACCTCCGCCGCGACCGCCGTGTAATTGGGGTGGCGCACCCACCGATACAGCCCGTCGCTAACCAGCGGAGCATCCGGGATCACGATTAGCCTTGGGTTCCAACGTCTGCCGAGGATGCTCACGCAGCGCCACCGCACGATCGTGCTGAGCACCACGACCGCGAGCATGGGCCAGCCCAGCCACGGAATGAACGGCCGGTGAAGCGCCCAGGTTTCCACGACGCACGAAACCAGCAGCAGAGCATGCATGCTGACCATCGCCGGGTAATGGTCGCGGCCGAACTCCTTGCCCCCGTGCGCGAATGACCATTTGGTGTTTCGCTGCGCGACCGCCAGCTCGACCAGGCGTTCGCCGCCGATCGCCAGAATCAACAGGTAGTAGTACACGGCCTCGCCCCTCACCACTGCAGCAGCAGCAGCTCGAAGCTGAAGCCCGGACCCATCGCCAGCATGACCCCGAAGCTCCCTTCGGCCGGCGGCTCCGCCACCGTTCGGCGCAGCACGTCGAGCACGGATGCCGAAGAGATATTGCCGTTGTCGCGCATGGAGTTCCGGCTGTGGATCAACGCCTCCGCCGGTAGTCCGAGTGCGTCCTCAATCGAGTCGAGGACTTTGGGTCCGCCGGGGTGACACACCCACGTCGAGACGTCCGGCAGGGACAGGCCGTGGTCGGCCAGGAATCCGTCAACCTCTTTGCGCAGATGGGCGTCGGCCATCTTCGGCACGTCGCGCGACATCACGAGTTGAAAACCGCTGGAACCGACGTTCCAGCCCATGACGTCGACGGTCTCGGGCACGACGCAGCTGCGGGTCCCGAGGATTCGGGGCGCCCGACGATCCCTGCGGCCCTGAGGGATTCGATCGGCGCCCGTGGCTACCACCGCGGCGGCGCCGTCACCGAACAGCGACACACCGATGAGGGCGGGAACCGAGGTGTCGTCGCGCTGCAGCGTGAGGGAACACAACTCGACCGACAGGAGCACGGCCACATCCCCGGGGTAGCCATGCAGGTAGTCGTGCACGCGCGCCATCCCGGCGGCGCCGGCGACACAGCCCAGACCGAACAACGGGACACGTTTGATATTGGGCCGCAATCCGATTCGGGCCATCAGCCGTGCGTCGATGGTGGGCACCGCGATCCCGGTGCTGGATACCATCACGATGGTGTCCACCTCGTGTGGTTCTATGCCCGCGTCGGCCAGCGCCGACCGTATCGCCCGCTCGCCGAGGTCGACGGCGACCTCGAGATAGGCGTCGTTCGCTTCGGTGAAGCCGCTCAACCGCGGGTAACGCGACAGCGGCAGCGCGAGGCTGCGCTGGTCCACCCCCGTCGTCTGCGCGAAGCGCAGAAACCGCGGGTCGGTGAATTCGGTTAGCTCGCGGGCGACTTCGTCCTGGTTGTAGCGGTGCGAGGTGAAGGCCACCGCGGCGCCGACGATGTGCGGCGCGCCGCTGCCACGCTGGACGGCCCGCGATGTGGATGTGAGATGCGATGTTGCAGTCATGCCTAAGCCGACGACGGGTTCCGCTCAACGGTTCATCGGAGGGTCATCCTGGTGAGATGAACCACAGTCCTGCGCTAAGCGTTAACCAAGCGAGGGGGTATGCCGGGGGCAGCGGGCCAACGCGATCAGATTGTTTGCGCGGACCGGAATCGGGCTTGATCGTCGATGATCGTCACCGGGATGCCGTTGAGCGCGCCGTTGCCGGACGGCTCGTCGATAAACGTCGGCAGGGAGAGCACATTCGTGTTTGCGCCCGGCGAGCTGTTGGCCACCGCCATGCGGGTGCCCGGCTTGCCATGCCCCCAGCCGTGCGGCATCGACACCACGCCGGTTTTGATCGCGTCGGTGACCTCGGCCGGCACTTTGATTTCCCCGGCGTCCGATTTCACGGTGACGACATCGCCGTCCTCGATGCCGCAGCGGGCCGCGTCGTCGGGGTGAATCAGCAACGTGCACCGGTCCTTTCCCTTCATCAGCGCCGGCACGTTGTGCAGCCAGGTGTTGTTCGAGCGCAGGTGTCGGCGGCTCACCAGAACGAGCGGCTCGGCCGGTCGTTCCATCCGGGCGGCCAGCCTGGGCAGGTCGTCGAGCAGGTATTGCGGGGCGAGCCGGATCTTCTTGTCGGGGGTGCCGAGGATGTCCGGCAGCTGCGGGGCCATCGGGCCGAAGTCGATGCCGTTCGGGTTGGCCTTCAATAGGTCCAGCGTCAGCCCGCCCGGGTTTTTCCCGTACTGATCCCCGAAGGGCCCGGTTCGCAGCGTGAGGTCAAGCATGCGCTCGGGACCGCCCTGATCGTAGAGCTTGCGGATCTGAGCGCCGTCGACGCGGCGGGTGAAGGCCAGGTAATCGAAGAAGCCGTCGTCGATCGCCGTGACGTCGACATCTTCGGCCGGCGTGCCGGTGCACAGGCCGGTCAGCCGGATCAGGATCTCCCATTCGTGCGGGCGGTCCCCCGGATCGAACACCGGCGCCGAGTAATTCGCGATGCTGTGGATCGCAAAGAGCAGGATCAGGTCATCGTGGTGGGGTTGTTCGAGCGGGGATAGGCCGGGCAGGATCACATCGGCGTGCCGCGTCGTCTCGTTGAGCCAAAGATCAACGGAGATCATCGCTTCCAGCATCGGCAGGACTTCGTCGAGCTTGTCGCCGCCGGGAGTGGACAACACCGGGTTGCCGGCGACCGTGATGAGGGCCTTGAGCTGTCCCTCGCCCGGGGTGGCGATCTCTTCGGCCATGCAGGACACCGGCGCCTGGCCGAGCACTTCCTTCGCCCCGCGCACGCGGGTGCGCCAGCGGCCGAATTCCGGGAGGCCACCTTCCAGGCCGGGCAGCGGTTGCGTGGTGATCGACCAGGCCGCCGGCTTGGGGAACATCGCTCCCCCGGGAACGTCGAGATGGCCGGTCAAGATGTTGATGACGTCGACCAGCCAGCTGGCGAGGCTGCCAAACTCCTGATTGCACAGACCGATTCGGCCGTACACCACCGACTTTTCGGTGCCGGCGAGCTCGCGGGCCAAGAGCCGGATGCGGTCCTCGTCGATGCCGGTGACGGCGCTGACCCGTTCCGGCGGCCACTCCGCGGCGACCCGGCGCATCGTGTCAACCCCGTCGACGTGTGGTCCGGGATCGATCAGGCCCTCGTCAAACAGCGTGTGCGCCACGGCCAGCAGCAGCGCGGCATCCGTCCCGGGCACGATGGGAAGCCACTCGTCGGCGCGCGCCGCGGTCTGCGTGCGCACCGGGTCGATCACGATCACCTTGCCGCGCTGGCGGATCCGGTCGATCAGACCCATCACATCGGGCGCCGCCAGCAAGGACCCCTGCGACGCGGCGGGGTTGGCGCCCATGATCACCATCAGGTCGGTGCGTTCGATGTCGGGCACCGGGAAGTTCCACCAAAGGCCGTACATCAGGTGCGACGACAGGTTTTTGGGCCACTGGTCGACCGTCCCCGGTGAATACGTGATCGGCATGCCGGACATGCCCATCAGCACACCCGCGTACCGGGCCAGTGAAAACGAGTGCGCCAGCGGGTTACCGGTGTAGGCGGTGACCGCCCCGATTCCATACTTCTCGATCACCGGCGTCAGCAATTCGGTGCAGCGACGGAAGGCCGCGTCCCAGCTGACCTCCTGCCACTGGCCGTCTACCTTGATCATGGGCCGGCGGATGCGGTCCGGGTCGTCGTGGAGCGCCGCAAGTGAGACGCCCTTGGGGCAGATGTGTCCGCGGCTCCACACGTCGTCGCGGTTTCCCCGGATGCTGGTGACCCTGCCGCCGTCGACCTGAATCTCCAAGCCGCACATGGCTTCACACAGGGGGCAGGTGCGCAGATGCCTGCCGTCTTGGCCCGTCGTCACCCACTCACTGTATTCCGCTACTCACCGTCGCGGAAGTGGCAATCCGGGTCAGGACGCCCAGGGGCCGATGCCGCCGGCCTTTTCGATGCGAATCCGGGTCAGGAATCCGGCCGGCGCGCCGTCCGGCGGGAATTTCGTGTTCGGGTCCCCGAGGATCGGGTTGAGCTCCTCGAGAAGCTCGGGAGCGCCGCCCTCGACGATTCGCGCCGTGCCGGTGATGGAGAGGTACGGCCGCATCCCCGTGCTCGGCTCGTCGAGCGACACGACGGTGACGGCCACCCGCGGGTCGTTACGGACATTGCGAACCTTCTTGTGGGCGGCGAGGTGCGCGGTGACGAGTTCGTCTCCGTCGGGCGTCGACTGCAGAGCGACCCAGACCAGGCTGACCTGGGGGCTGCCGTCGGGGTTGAGGGTGACCAGGGTGGCATCGGCGCCCTTGCCGATCAGGTCGCGGGCGGCGTCGTTCAGCTTCATGCCTGATGTGACTGCCGGGGGCCGGGATTCATTCCCGTGTCCGGAATAAGCATGGACGGATGGCGGGTTGATGGTGGGCAGGGCGGCTTTTGAAACACATTTGAGTTCGACCAGTCGGCTGTACAAGCGCGACGCCCCGGCCCTAGCTTCGACGCAGTAGATCTTCGGGAAGGGAGCTGGCGCGTTGAGCGAACCACGGCACCCGTCGGGCATCGATTATCTGCGAGATGAAGTCCTCAGCCGACTGGACGCGCAACCGTTCGAGGACTGGTCCCCCGCCCTGCTGCGCGCCCTGATCGCCGTCTTCGATCTGAACGGCGTGACGCCGGCCGCCCCACGAGGCTTCCGGCCTCACATCGTGCGGTGACTTCGCAGAGCCGCTACCACAGGCTCACCAGTTGATCGACCGAATCCTTGGGTAGCTCCCCGTCCACCACCGCGGTGACCGTCGCGTTGTTCAGCGTGACGGAGCCTTTGTGGTTGTCCAGGAACGCCGTGTCGGCGGCATCACGACCGGTGGCGATCCGCACCATCGACTGCCGCGGCGACAGGCACGTCGCGTCGACCACACGCCAGACGCCGTCGACGAATGCCTCGGCCACCGCGTGGAAATCCATCGGCTGGCATCCCGGCGCGTAGACCGCCACCAGCCGGGCGGGGACGTTCAAAGCGCGCAGCAATGCGATCACCAGGTGGGCGTAGTCGCGGCACACACCGGCGCCCGCCAGCAACGTGTCGGTGGCGCCGTCGATCGGATCACTGGAGCCGGGAACGTAATTCAGCCGCGTGCCCACCCACGACGAGACCCTCTCGAGCAGCCTCTCCGAGGTCGCATACTGCTGGAACTCCGTGGCGGCGAAGCCGAAGAATTTGTCGGCCTCCGCGTACCGGCTCGGGCGCAGATAAGTGATCAAGTCGATGTCGCGCACGGGCGGGGGCTCAGCTTGTCCGGCCACCGTTGCCGAGTACGAAAGCGTGACGATCCCGGCTTCCGCCTCGATGGAATGGATCCGGGTGCCGTGCTCACCGACGATCTCACGCGGCTCAATTGGCTTACCGTCCAAGGTGATCGCCAGCGATTCGCTGACGTCGACACCCGGCTGCTGGGCAACGGTGACCTGGAATTCCAGGGTCGTCGGCGCCGTCACCTCGACTTCGATGTCGGTGCCGACGACACGTTTGAGATCGCCTGTTGTAATGACTGCCCCCTGCTTGCTCGCCACCTGCCTACGCTAGTCATCCAACACAAAGACCCGGCGATACGCAGCGCGAGAGCGCTCCTGGCGAGGAGTCACGACGGTGGAGACTTGGGAACTGGTCGCCCGTGAACGAATCCGCGAGACGTTGGCGAGATACAACTGGTCCGGTGACGCGGGCCGCCTCGAGGGTCTCGCGGAGACGTTCTGCCCAGACGGTGTCCTCGAGATACGAGGCTTCGAGCCGCTGCGCGGTCGATCCGCGATCGTCACCTTCCTCGGCGGCATCACCGGGACCGTCGCCGCCGGCGCCCGCGTGAAGCCCGTCGTCCGGCACAACGTCACCAACGTGGTGTTCACCGCACTGGATGCCGATCAGGCGCAGGTCTCGTCTTACTTCACCGTGCTCACCGACATCGGCCTCGACCATTTCGGCCGTTATCGCGACACCCTGGTGCCCGACGGTGACGCCTGGCTGATCAAGCATCGCAAGGTGTCGACCGACTGGGCGGCGCGCGGGTCGACGATGGCAAGGCGGTCGCGCGGTGACTGAGTCCTGCGCCGAGATGAACGTCGGTGGCAATTTCGTTGAATCTCTCGCTCAAATGTTTGCCGCAGACCGTTCAACGGCTACAGATAGGGATCAGACCTTGAGATTGCAGTCAACCGTGATTGCGTTCCCCGGTGGGGCCCGGGGCTGACCGCAGGTCACGTGACCAGCGGTCATGGCCACACAATCGAGACGAGCAAAAATGCAACGACTGAGTGGATTAGACGCGTTCTTTCTGTACCTGGAATCCCCAACGCAGCCGTTGAATGTTTGCTGCGTGCTGGAGTTGGACCCCGCTGAGTTGCCCGAGGGCTACACCTTCGAGCAATTTCGCGGGGCGCTGTCGGCGCAAGTGGACGCGGTGCCGGAATTCCGCCTCAAGCTGGCCGACACCCAGCTGAACTTCGACCACCCGGTCTGGGTGGACGACGAACTTTTCGACCTCGCGCGGCATCTCCACCGGGTTGCCCTGCCGGCGCCCGGGGGATCCCGGGAGTTAGCGGAGATCTGCGGGCACATCGCCGGGCTGGCGCTGGACCGCGATCGCCCGCTGTGGGAAATGTGGGTGATCGAGGGCCTGCACGGCCGCGCGCTGTCGGTCGTCCTCAAGGCCCACCACGCGGTGGTCGACGGGATCGGCGGGGCCAACCTGCTGGCCCAGTTGTGCAGCACCGCGCAGGACGCCCCAGCCCCGGAGCCCGCCGCCCGCTCCGGTGGGGCGAATCCCCTACAGATCGCCGCGTCCGGACTCATCGGCGCCGCGTTGCGGCCGTGGCGCCTGGCCAAGGTGGTGCCGGCAACCGCGCTGACGCTCGCGCAGACGCTGTTGCGCGCCCGCGGCGGCAGACCCACGATGGCCGCCCCGTTCGCTGCGCCGCCGACGGCGTTCAACGGCCCCTTCACCCGGCGCCGCAACGTCGCGTTCACGTCGCTTGACCTCGAGGACGTCAAGAAGGTCAAGAACAGGTTCGGAGTCACCATCAACGATGTGGTGACGGCGCTGTGCGCGGGCGCCCTGCGACAGTTCTTCTTGGACCGCAACGAACTTTCGGACAGCCCGATGGTGGCCAGCGTGCCGGTCTCGGTGCGGGGCAAATCCGACCGGCCGGGCCGCAACCAGACCACCTGGATGCTCTGCCGCCTCGAAACCCACATCGACGACCCGGCGGAACGACTGAGCGGCATCGCGCAGGGCAACGCCGCGGCCAAGGACCACGCCGCCGCAATGGGTTCCAGCCTGCTGCAGGACTGGACGCAGGTGACCGGTCAGACCATGTTCGGCGCCGCGATGAAGCTGCTGCCCCGTATCCCGCTGCCCGAGAAGCCGCCGCACAACCTGGTGCTGTCCAACGTGCCCGGGCCGCAGGAACAGCTGTACTTCATGGGCTGCCGGGTCGATGCGATTTATCCGCTCGGCCCGATCATCGCCGGTGCCGGACTCAACATCACCGTCATGTCGCTCAATGGCCGACTCGGCGTCGGCCTCATCTCCTGCCCCGACCTGGTTGCCGATCTCTGGGACCTCGCCGACGCGTTTCCCGCGGCGCTCAAAGAGCTGCTGAATTGCAGCGAATCGAGCCACCAGCGGAGCTGACCGCCACGGCATGGCAAGGTGGCACCCGTGACAGACACCGTTACGCAGCAGGACCTGAGCGAAATCAGCACTCCCAAGGGAGCTTTGCGCTACTACGACTGCGGCCCGGAATCAGCTCCGGTGTTGCTGTTCCTGCACGGCTCGGGACCGGGTGTCACCGGCTGGCGGAACTTCCGCGGCATACTGCCCGCGTTCGCCGAGCGGTTCCGTTGCCTGATCCTGGAGTTCCCCGGGTTCGGCGTCAGCGACGACTTCGGCGGTCACCCGATGGTGACCGCGTTCGGCACCGTGGCGCCCTTCCTGGACGCGCTCGGCGTCGAGCGGGTGCACATCGTCGGAAACTCGATGGGCGGCGGCGTCGGCATCAACTTCGCCACCGGAAACCCGGACCGCGTCCACCGGTTGGTCACCATCGGCGGCATCGGGACCAACATTTTCAGCCCGAGCCCCAGCGAGGGCATCCGGCTGCTGCAGGAGTTCGTCGAGGACCCCACCCGGCAGCGGCTGGTCGACTGGCTCAAGTCGATGGTCTACAACGAAGCGCTGATCACCGAGGAACTGATCGAGGAACGCTGGGAGCTGGCCACCGACCCGGACACGCTGGCCGCCGCGCGCCGCATGTACGGGAAAGCGGCCTTCGGTGCCATGAACGCCGCGATGGCCGCCTCCGACCGCCCGCTGCCGTGGGCCGTCATGCACAAGTTGACCGCGCCCACCCTGCTGACCTGGGGACGCGACGATCGGGTGAGCCCGCCGGACATGGCGCTCATCCCGATGCGCACCATCCCCAACGCGGAGCTGCACATCTTCCCCAACTCCGGCCACTGGGCGATGATCGAAGCCCGCGAGGCGTTCGAGAGCACGGTGCTGGCGTTCCTGTCCCGCTAGCGGCGATCGCGAGCGCGGCGCAGCCGGGCGAAGCGGGTCGCCGCCATCGAGGCTAAACCGACCCGGCCAGGCCTCTGCTCAATAGGTCGTGCGCGTCGGGATTGCCGTCCAGGACACGGGTGGTACGGACCTCGATCCGCCACTGGCCGTCGATCCGTCGCAGTGTGAAGTGGTTTGCGGCGCAACGCCATACGCGATATCCATCGCCGTCGCGGACCAGGACCAAGGACTCGCACACCGCCACCGCCGATTCGCCGGTGACCGTGACGACGCAGGGCCCAAGGAAATGCCCGCATCCCTTCGCCACCAGGTTCTGATGGGCCGACGAGCTCACCATGGCGTGCACCTCCGCCTGGCCCTCCATGCGCCAGCCGTCGACGTCGTAGATTCCGTCGTGTGCCCACAACCGCGCGGCCGCATCGGGATCCCCCGCGTCGACCGCCGGGCCATAGGAGGCGATCAGCCGCGCGATATCGCGTTCGTCCTCGAGCCGGCGCAGCCGAGTCGCCAACTCGTCGATGTCGCTCATAATTGCTCCTCATCGTCGGGATCGCGGCAGCGGACCACTATCGATCCCAACACGTTAGGAGGGACGGCATGCGCTTCAAGGGCCGACCGGTCTCGATCCCGCGTAACCACAACGGCCCATTTTGGTTTGCTCAATCCATAAATCGGCCAACCCGAACATTTTGATCGAGGCCTCCTAACAGGCGCGATCACTTTTTACATGTTGTTTACGCGCGGCAATCTCAAGTTGCTGGGTCCTTGACCTCGGGTTAGGTTGGTCGGGTTTGCAGTCGCGGCCAGCGTCGGTCGGCGGCCTCGTCGCGGAAAACCGCGAAGCCACCATTCGTCATGTGCGGGAAAGGGGTTGCGCGTGCGACAGCTTTCGCCGCTGCGGGTGATGTCGACAGGGCTCGGCGCCGCCGCGGGACTTGGCGAAGCGGTCGGCAGGCTGGCGACCGCCGGCCTCGACGTTGTCGCGCTGCCGGTCCGGGTGGGCGCGAGGGTGCTCTCGGGTGAGATCTCCCACTCCACGCTGACGCGGCGGTGCGGGCGCGGCGACGGTCGCGTGTGGATCGAGGTGCGCGGCCTCGACGGCACGGGCGGTGCGGCACGTGGCCGCGCTGCGGTTGATGCGCTGCGGGCGCAACCCGGCGTCACGCAGGTCAGGCTGAACCGTCCGCTGTCGAGGGTGGTTGTCGACATCGACGCCGGGGCGTCGCTCGACGCACTCTGCTCCGCGCTCGATGCCGCCGAAAATGCCGGCGGCGTAAGCCATTCCACGCGTGCCGAAAGCTTGCCCGGCGACGGGCTGTTGTTGGCCCATCGCAGCGCGATGGTGGCCGTCAACGCCGCCGGGTTCGCGGTCGCCGTTGCGGGCCGCGCGTTGCGGTTGCCGGCGGCCCCCATAGCCGTCGAGGCGGCGTCCGCGATCGCGAATTACCAACCGTGGCTGCGTCGTGTGCTCGAGGGCGGGATCGGCCCCGGCGCGACGGACACCGCGTTGTCGGTGTTCGGCACGGCCGCGCATGTGGTCACGCTGTCACCGGCGAAGCTCTCGGTCGACTTGGCGATGCAGGCGTTCAAGGCCGCCGAGTGCCGGGCCGCGGCGCGGGCATGGGCCCGTTATGAGCCGGAGTTGGCCCGGCATGCCGACGAGCCGGAAGTGCACCGCTCCCTGCGCCCGGTTCCCCCACCGGCCGGTCCGATCGACCGTCATGGGCAGCGCGTGGCGTGGGTGCAGATGATCGGCGTCGGTCTGACCGGGGCCCTCACGCGCAACGTCACGATGGCGTCGAACGCCGCGCTCGCGGCCTCGCCGAAGGCGATGCGCACCACCCATGAGGCGTTCGCGGCCACACTCGGGCGAGGTTTGGCGGACCACCACGCGGTGCTTCCGCTGCGGCCGGAAAGCCTGCGCAGGCTCGACAAGGTCGACGCTCTGCTGGTCGATCCGCGCGTGCTGTGTGACGCTTCGATGCGGGTGGTTCGCGTCCGCGGCGCCCGCGACGACGACTTACTGACCGCCTGGACCCGCGCGCAGGATCTGCTCGACGACGCCCCGGCCCCGGGCTGGCACGGGATTCCCGCATCTCCCAACGACGACGATGGCGGCGGCGCGGTCGAGGCGCTCATCGCCCCGGCCCCACACCCTCTCGCGTCGGCGTTGATCACCCGCGCGCGCGACTCCGGCGCGCGCCTGGTGTCCGTTGACACCGACTTGCTCGGTGACCTGCGTCCCGCGTTCGACGACGTCCACCCTGTCGGCGACGGCGACATCGACGGCGCGCTCGCCGATGCGGTGTCCGCACTGCAACGCGACGGCCACACCGTCGCGGTGCTGTCCTGTTCTGGTGCGCAAGCCCTTTCGGGCGCCGACGTGGCGCTGGGGATCAGGCCGGACGCGGATGCTGCTCCGCCCTGGACTGCCGACCTGATGCTCGACGACCTGGCCGGAGCGTGGCGGGTGCTGCACGCGCTACCGGCGGCCAGGAGGGCGAGCCAGCAGGGCATCGCGATCTCGGTGGGCGCATCGGCGCTGGGCGCGTTGTTCATGGTGCCCGGGGTGCGCCGGTTGCGCGGGCCCGGCCCGGTGACCGTCGGCGCGGTCGCGGGGCTGCTGTCGGGATACCTGTTGGCGCTCGGCACGATTCGCACGCCCGTACCCAGGCCGGCGCCGGCGTTCGAGTGGCACGCGATGTCGGCCGAGCGGGCCCGCGAAGTGCTGGCGGCGCTGCGCGACCCCGGAGAACCCTCGGCCGCAACGGATTCCGCACAAGACGGCGCGGGGTTGCCCGCCGCCGCGTGGGAGTTCGCCAGGGCCGCCGTCGCCGAGTTGACCGGCGACCCGTTGACGCCAATCCTCGGATTGTGTTCGGCGGCCACCGCGGTGCTGGGGTCACCGACCGACGCGGTGCTGGTCGGCACCGTGCTGACCGGGAACGCGCTGCTCTCGACGGCCCAACAGCTTCGCGCCGAGAACCGGCTGAACCGCCTGCTCGCTCAGCAGACCCCGCCGGCCCGCGTCCTCACCCAGGGGCCCGACGCCCCACCCGGCTACCGCGAAGTCGTCGTCGAACAGCTGCGGCGAGGCGACGTGATCGAGGTACGCAGCGACGAGGTGGTGCCCGCCGACGCACGGGTCATCGAGGCACACGACCTCGAGGTCGACGAATCGTCGCTGACCGGTGAATCCCTGTCAGTCCAGAAGCAGGTCGAGCCCACGCCCGGGGCCGAACTGGCCGAGCGCCGCTGCATGATCTACGCCGGAACCACCGTGGTGGCCGGCACCGCGGTCGCGCTGGTCACCGCCGTCGGGCCCGACACCCAGAGCCGCCGCGCGGCCGAACTGGCGTCCGGTGAACTGCCGACGGTCGGCCTGCACCATCAACTCAGCCACCTGATGAGCCGCGCGTTCCCGTTTAGCGCGGGCGGCGGCGTCCTGGTCGGCGCGCTCGGCCTGCTGCGCGCCGGCGGTCTGCGCCAAGCCCTCGGCAGCGCCATCGCGGTCGCCGTGGCGGCCGTCCCCGAGGGCATGCCACTGATGGCCACCCTCGCCCAATCCGCGTCGGCCCAGCGGCTGGGCGAATGCGGGGCGCTGGTGCGGGTCCCGCGCGCGGCCGAGGCGCTCGGTCGCGTCGAGGTGGTCTGCTTCGACAAGACCGGAACGCTGAGCGAGAACCGTCTTCGCGTCGCCGAGGTGCACCCGGTGGCGGGCCATTCCCACGATGACATCCTGCGGTGCGCCGCCCAGGCCGCGCCGGCGGACGATGGCAATCCCCACGTCCATGCCACCGACGAAGCCATCATCAAGGCGGCGGAGGCGGTCGCGGGGTCCGGTTCACGACCCGAGCCCGACGCGCACCTGCCGTTCCGGTCCGGCAGGGCGTTCTCGGCCTCGGTGACGGGCACGCAGTTGACCATCAAGGGCGCACCGGAAGTGGTCTTGGCGGCGTGCCGGCAAGCGGGCCCGGAGGCGGAGGACGCGGTGACGGCCCTGACGACGGCCGGGCTGCGAACGATTGCGGTGGCCCAACGCCGCCTGACCGCGGCGCAGGCGCGATCGTTGCGGAAGGACCCCGACAGCATCACCGGATTGTGCGAGACGGGATTGACGCTCACCGGATTCCTGGGCCTGTCGGACACGCCTCGCCCCCAGGCGCCACGGTTGCTGGCGGACCTGGCCAAGCGGGGCGTGGCAATCCGGCTGATCACCGGCGACCACCCCGTCACCGCCACGGCCATCGCCCGCGAACTGGGGGTCGCGGTGAGCGCCGACCAGGTGATCACGGGGTCCGAATGGAACGCGCTGTCGCGCCACGATCAGCAGCGCGCGGTCTCCGAACGGGTGATCTTCGCCAGGATGTCACCGGAGAACAAGGTGCAGGTCGTCCAGACGCTCGAGCGCGCCGGGCGGGTGTGCGCCATGGTCGGCGACGGCGCCAACGACGCCGCGGCGATCCGGGCCGCAAGCGTCGGCGTCGGTGTGGTCGCCCGCGGCAGCGACTCCGCCCACACGACCGCCGACCTCGTCCTGACCGACGGGCGCATCGAGACGCTGGTGGCCGCCATCGACGAGGGACGCCGACTGTGGCGCGGCGTCCAGGCGGCCGTGGCCGGCCTGCTCGGCGGCAACGCCGGCGAGGTGATTTTCTCGGTCATCGGCACGGCCCTCACCGGCACGTCGCCGCTGAACACCCGGCAGCTGCTGCTGATCAACATGCTCACCGACGCGTTGCCCGCGACCGCGGTCGCCGTCAGCACGCCCGCCGGGCCGGTGCAACGAGTCGGCCGCGGCATCGACGAACGCGCGCTTCGGCGAACCGTTGTCGCGCGGGGGGCGCTCACCGCCACCGCCGCCACGACCGCCTGGGTGATGGCGTCGGTCACCGGGCTGCCCCAGCGCGCCTCCACCGTCGCGCTGATCTCGTTGGTCGCCGTCGAGCTTGGTCAGACCGTGGTCGACTCGCACGCGCCCCTGGTGCTCCTCACCGCAGCCGGCTCGTTCGCCGCATTCACCGCGATGATCAGCACCCCGGGGATCAGCCAACTGCTGGGCTGCACACCGGTCGGTCCGGTGGGCTGGGCGCAGGGGCTGGGCACCGCGGCGGCCGCCGTGCTCGCCGTCGCCGCCACGAATCGGTTGCGGCCGGGTCGCGGGGACGAGGAGTCACCACTGACCGATGACCCGGAACTCGCCGAGCCCGCCCAGTCCGCCCCACCAGCACCGCGGCACAACGCATCCCGGGCGCCGCATACCGCGGTCCTCGCGGCTCCCGCCAAGGCCGCCCGTGCACTGAAGTTGGTGGACCGACACCAGCATCGGATTTCGGCGGAGGCCGTCACCGATAGCCCGTGAGTCCATCAGTCGTGGGCACCGCGCGGCTTGATGAACACACCTTCCGCGCCGACCGTGAGCCCTTGGCTATCGGTGATCTGCCCCTTCGCGAAGGTCTTCACGCCCTCGACGCGCTCGACCCACGCTTCTGCCCGCACCAGACCCAACGGGGTCCCCCGCACATAGCGCAGCGTGAGCGTGCCGGTGTAGGCCGGTCGGCCGGGTTCGTGCGCGGTCGCGCCCAGGACGTGGTCGAGGACCAACGCGCACACTCCGCCATGGACATGTCCCGGAGGTCCTTCGTAGGCGGCGCCGAGGGTGATCTCGGTCCACACGGCGCCACCGGCGTCGCGGTGAATCACCAGCGGAGGTGCGATCGGGTTGCGTACGCCGATCACGACGTTGCCGGAAGCCACGGGTTGGCCGTCGAACGGATGGCGAACACCGAACGATCCCGGCATCAGGCTTTCGCTCAATTGCTCTATCGCGCAATCGATGTGCGTCTTCGCGGCCGCAACGGTACCGGTGTCGGCCTCGGTGCGGATGGTCGCGTCGATCAGCCGGCGAACGGACTGGGTGAGCGCTTCATACGCCGGTGCGCCGCTGTCATCGTTGCCCTTCATCCCTGCCAGCCCTTGCTGCGCGAAGCGTGCGGTTTTGGCGAGCACGGATGATCGCGCCACCCCCACGAGCATGGAGACCGCTCATCCGGTCCGCCGCTCATGTCGCCTTCTGCGAGAGGCCGGCGTCCACGACGAGCTGCGTGCCCGTGATGTAGCGGGCCTCCTCGGAGGCCAGGAACACCGCCACATTGGCGATGTCGACGGGCTCTACCCACGGCACCGGCAGCAGGTTGCGCGCCCGCAGCACTTCCGCGGCGTCCGCGGCGGTCGGGTTTTCGAGATCCGGGCGTAAGCGCCGAAACATCTTGTCGTTGAGCACCATCGGAGTCGCGACCGGCCCGGGATGAACAGTGTTGACCCGGATGCTCGACGGCCCGAGCTCGTTCGCCAGGGTGCGCGCCAAACCCACCACCGCGTGTTTGCTCGCCGTGTAATGCGCGGTATTGGGCGTCCCGCGAAGACCATTGGTCGAACTGATGATCACGATGGCGCCGCCTTCGCCCATGTGCGGTACACCGGCCTTGACCGTGTGCCATACGCCGGTCAGGTTGATGTCGAGCGTGCGCTGCCAGTCCCGGGGGTCGAGTTCCCATGTCCGGCCACCGGCAAGGTGAATTCCGGCATTCGCGACGACGATGTCGAGGCGTCCCAGTCCCGCGACGCCGTTGGCTACGGCGCCCGTTACAGCCTCCAAATGACTCACGTCGGCAACACCCGTCACGCAGCGTCGCCCGCGGTTTTCGACATCCCTTGCGGTGTCAAGCAACTCGTCGCTCGCCGCGGTGGCATCGAGCGCGATCACATCTGCGCCCTCGTCGGCGAAGCGTTGACAATGCACCCGTCCCGTGCCCCTGGCCGCGCCGGTGACCAGCACTACCTTGCCAAGCAGTCTCTTCATCGCGGCATCTTAACCAGATCGAAGCCCGGGTAACCGGCCTTAGCCACCTCGTCGCAGATGTCGTTATATGTTGCGAAGCCACCGACGAACAACATGAATCCCTTTGGCTTTCCGGGCACGTTGGCGCCCATGTACCAGGACTCCGCCTTGGTGAACAGCGTGGCCTCGGCGAGGCGGGCGCATTCGGCCCCCCAGCCGTCGACGGCATCGCGGGTCGCCTCGATCGCGGCCAACCCGTGGCCATCGAGGTAGACAATGGTTGCGGCGATCCAATTCACCTGCGCCTCGGCGTGCAGCACCATGTTCGCCAGCACGGCGGGCGCCCCGGGACCGGAGATCAGGAACAGGTTGGGAAATCCGTCGACGCTCAGCCCCAGGTAGGTGCGCGGCCCCTGTGCCCAGTCGTCCCGCAACCGACGACCGCCGCGTCCGATGATGTCGATCTTGGCCAGCGCACCGGTGAGAGCGTCGAAACCCGTTGCCAGCACGATCATGTCGACGTCGTAGTGCGCGTCGACGGTTCTGATCCCAGCGGTGTCCACGCATTCGATCGGTGTGTCGCGGACACTGATGAGTGACACGTTCGGCCGGTTGAAGGTGCTGAAGTAGTTGCTGTCGGTGCAGATCCGTTTCGTGCCGATCGGGTGATCGTTGGGGATAAGCAAGTCCGCCAGCGCGGGGTCGTCGATGACCGCGCGCACCTTCTCCTCGTAGAACTTTCGGGCCTCGTCGTTGGCGGTCAAGTCGGTCATCTGGTCGGGGAACGTCTTCGAGAACAGCACACCGCCCAGCTGCCAACGCTTGTCGAACGCCACCCGACGTTCCTCCGGCGTGAATTCCATCGTCGGCTTCGGCGCCGTGATGTGTGGTGACCCGCCGCTGCTGCGCCACGAGAGCCGCCGCCGTTCTGCGTAGTTCGCCTTGATGTCATCGAGTTCCCGTTCGCTCAACGGCTTGTTGCCGGCCGGGACACTGTAGTTGGGCGTGCGCTGGAAGACAAAGAGATGCTTGGCGTGTTCGGCGATGATCGGAATCGATTGAATGCCAGACGAACCGGTGCCGATAACGGCGACCCGCTTTCCGGTGAAATCGACGGGATGCTGTGGCCACGCGGCGGTGTGATAGATCTCGCCCGCGAACGAATCGAGGCCGTGGAAGTTCGGGGTCAACGCGGCTGACAGCGGACCGGTCGCCATCAGGCAGAACCGGGCGGACAGCACGTCATCGCCGTCGGTGGTGACCAGCCAGCGCAGCGTAGTTTCGTCGAGCGCCGCGGACACGACGCGGGCGCGGAATGTGATGTCGCGGCGCAGGTCGAGATTGTCGGCCACCCAGTTCAGGTAGGCGAGAATCTCCGCCTGGGTGGCGTACTTCTCGGTCCAGTTCCACTCTTGCTGCAGTTCATCGGAGAACGAATAGCAGTAATCGACGCTTTCGACGTCACAGCGCGCCCCCGGGTATCGGTTGTAGTACCAGGTGCCTCCCAGCTCCGGCGCCGCCTCCAGGACCCGCACGGACAATCCCTGACTGCGGAGCTTGTGCAGGGCGTAGAGGCCGGCGAACCCGGCGCCGACCACGACAACGTCGACCAGCTCCGCGCTATTCACAGGCGCCGACGGTATGTCCTGCCACCTCGACCGCCGGGGCCGGATCCCGGTGACCGGACACTGCGGTGACGTTGTCCCGGCCATCGGCCGCTCGTCGGCGCGCACGGCAACCTGGAGCCGGCTGGACGGCCCGGTTCCCATGTGCAGACCCGGCCGGTGAGCGGCGCATCGTCAGTTGAATTCTGAGCGCTTTTGCTTCCGCTCATCGGGAACGGCTTCGGCTGCGGCACGAACTGCGGTAGACCATTACTAAGCCTCCAGACGTAAGGACACCAACATGAGCGAACGGGTACTCGACCGGGTCGTGGCGATGGCGGATCAGTTGCGCGACCAGGCCCCCGAGGCCGAGCGGATCGGCCGACTCACCGACGACACGGTCAAGCTGATGAAGGGCGCCGGCCTGATCCGGCTACTGCAGACCAAGCAGTACCAAGGGTTCGAGGTCCACCCCCGCGAGTTCGCCGAGACGACGATGGCGACCGCGGCGCTGGACCCGGCGGCCGGCTGGATCGTCGGCGTTGTCGGTGTGCACCCCTATCAGTTGGCGTACGCCGACCCGAAGGTCGCGGCCGAAATCTGGGCCGACGACGTCGACACGTGGATGGCCTCGCCGTACGCACCGCAGGGGGTGGCCAAGCCCGTCGACGGTGGCTACATCTTCAACGGCCGCTGGCAGTTCAGCTCGGGCACCGACCACTGTGACTGGATCATCCTGGGCGCGATGCTGGGCGACGACAAGGGCATTCCCATCATGCCGCCGCAGATGCTGCACATGATCCTGCCGCGCAGGGACTACGAGATCGTCGAGGACTCGTGGAACGTGGTGGGGCTGCGCGGAACCGGCTCCAAGGACGTCATCGTCAAGGATGCGTTCGTCCCGTCCTACCGGACGATGGACGCGACGAAGGTGATGGACGGCACCGCCCAGCGCGAGGCCGGCATGACCGAACCGCTCTATCTGATGCCGTGGTCGACGATGTTCCCGCTGGGCATCTCGGCGGCCACGATCGGCATCGCCGAAGGGGCCCTGGCCGCGCACCTGGATTACCAGCGCGAGCGCGTCGGCGCCACCGGAACCGCGATCAAGGACGACCCCTACGTCATGTTCGCCATCGGCGAGGCGGCCGCGGACATCAACGCCGCCCGCCAGGAACTCCTGGCCAACGCCGACCGCATCTACGACATGGTCGCCGCGGGCAAGGAGGTGTCGTTCGCCGACCGCGCGGCCGGTCGGCGCACCCAGATCCGCGCGGTGTGGCGCGCGGTGGCCGCGGTCGACGAGATCTTCGCCCGCTCGGGCGGCAACGCGGCCCGGATGGACAAGCCGCTGCAACGGTATTGGCGCGACATGCACGTCGGCCAGCTGCACGCCATCCACATGCCGGGCACCACCTATCACGCGTCGGCGCTGAGTTCGTTGGGTATCGATCCGCCCGAGGGCCCCCTGCGGGCTTTGATCTAGGAGAGCACGTTGACCGATCTGAAAAGCCTGGGCTACATCACGATTTCAACGAACGACATCGACCGCTGGCGGCAATTCGCCTTCGGGGTACTGGGTTTCGCCGAGGGCTCCCCTAGTTTTAGAGGCCCCGACCCCGAGGCGCTGTACCTGCGGATGGACGAGCGCGCCGCCAGGCTCATCGTGGTGCCCGGTGAGACCGACCGGGTGCTGACGATCGGCTGGGAGGTGCGTGACCGCCCGGGGCTGCAACGGGTCAAGGCGACCCTGGACGCCGCCGGGACCCCGTTCAAGCAGCTGTCCACCGACGAGGCCGAGGCCCGCCGCGTGGAAGAGGTCATTACCTTCGAGGACCCCGCCGGCACCACCCTCGAGGTGTTCCATGGTGCGGTGCTCGACCACAGCCCCGTCGTCACCCCGTTCGGCGCGAAATTCGTCACCGGCGACCAGGGCATGGGCCACGTCGTGGTGCCGGCGATGGACCCGAACGGGCTGTTCGACTTCTACACCGAGGTGCTCGGTTTCCGCGCCCGCGGCGCGTTCCGTGTGCCGCTGCCGAAAGAGTTTGGGCCCGTGCGGGTTCGCTTCCTGGGCATCAACGAACGACACCACAGCCTGGCGATCGTGCCGGCCGCACATCAGCGCGACCCGCGCCTGGTGCACATCATGGTGGAGGTCGACAGCCTGGACGCCGTCGGGCAGGCGCTGGACCGGGTGAACGCCGAGGGCTTCCAGTTGTCCTCCACGCTGGGCCGACACACCAACGACAAGATGATCTCGTTCTACGTGCGTGCCCCCGGCGACTGGGACATCGAGTTCGGCACCGACGGCATGCGTGTCGACGAAAGATATTACACCGCAGAGGAAATCACCGCCGACAGCTACTGGGGTCATCAGTGGATCGGCGAAATGCCCGCGGCCATGCGGTTATGACGCCGGATACCGATGTCACGCCGGTCCCGGCCGCGTCGATCACGGCGTGGGATGACGAGGCCGACGTGGTCATCGCGGGCTACGGGGTGGCCGGTGCCGCCGCGGCGGTAGAGGCGGCGCGCGACGGCGCCGACGTGCTGGTGTTGGAACGCACCGGGTCGTGGGGCGGGGCGGCGGCAATGGCCGGCGGGTTCATCTACCTCGGGGGCGGTACGCCCTTGCAAAAGGCCTGCGGTTTCGACGATTCCGTCGACAACATGGCCGCGTTCCTCAACGTGGCGATGGGGCCCGGCGCCGATGAGAACCGGATCGCCGACTATTGCGCCGGCAGCGTGGCCCACTACGACTGGCTGGTCGGCTGCGGCGTGCCGTTCAAGGCCGAGTTCTTCTCCGAGCCCGGCTGGGAACCGATGGGCGACCAGGGCCTGATGTACAGCGGCGGCGAAAACGCCTACCCGTTCAACACGATCGCCTCCCCCGCCCCGCGCGGACACGTCCCGCAGATGTCCAACAAGAAACAGGGCGAAGCCAGCGCGGGCTACATGCTGATGAAGCCACTCGTCGAAACCGCCACCGCCGCCGGCGCGCGTGCGATCTACGACGTGCGGGTGCAACGCCTCGTCGTCGAAGCCGACGGCCGGGTGGTCGGGATTCGCGGGCGCCGGTACGGCAGCGAAATTTCGGTCCGGGCGCGGCGCGGGGTGGTCCTGGCCATGGGCAGCTTCGCCTACAACGACGCGATGGTGGCACGCTATGCCCCGCGGATCGCCGGCCGCCCGGCCGCCTCGATCGAGCAGCACGACGGCCAGGCGATCCGGATGGCGCAGGCGCTGGGCGCCGATTTGGCGCACATGGACGCCACCGAGGTCGCCATCTTCATCGACCCCCAGCAACTGGTGCGCGGCATCCTGGTCAACAGCCGCGGCCAGCGCTACGTCGCCGAGGACACCTACCCGGGCCGCATCGGCCAGCTCACCCTCTACCAGCAGGACAACATCGCTTACCTGATCATCGACGACGACGCCCAACAAGAGGCGATGGCGTCGTGGTCCCCGAAATTCATGCTGCGCCCGGCGACCTGGGTGGCCGATAGCGTCGCCGACCTGGAACGCGACATGGGCCTGGCGCCGGGATCCCTGCAGGCGACCGTCGCCGCCTACAACGAGGCCGCCGCCCGCGGCGAGGACCCGCTGCTGCACAAGAAGCCGGAGTGGTTGAAGCCCATCGGTTCCCCGATCGGCGCCATCGACTTACGGGAGAACACCGGCGGTTTCACCCTGGGCGGCCTGGCCACCACGCTCGACGCCGAGGTGCTCCACGTCAGCGGAGAAACCATCCCCGGCCTCTTCGCCGCCGGCCGCTGCACCGCCGGCCTGGCCGCGTGGGGTTACGCCAGCGGTGTCTCGCTCGGTGACGGCAGCTTCTACGGCCGGCGCGCGGGCCGGTCCGCGACCAAGGGCTGAGCCCGGCCGCATCCTTCATCGCCGCAACCACAGAGCCGCCAAGCCCGGGTCCGTTATGCGTGACAACCGCCACACCAGTGTGCTAGGAATATATTCCTAATAGGAATATATCGGTCAGGCACATTTGGAGAATCGATGTCAGGTATCGCTGAACCCGCCACCCCCACGGCCGTCATCGACCGCATATCGCTGGTTCTCGACGCCTTCGAGGGTCCGGGGCGGCTCACCTTGGCGCAGATCGTCAGGCGTACCGGCCTGCCGCGCTCGTCGGCGCATCGGATGCTCGAACGCCTGGTGCAGCTGCGCTGGCTGCGCCGCAGCGGCCGCGATTACGAGTTGGGGATGCGCCTCGTCGAACTAGGATCGCTCGCCGTGCATCAGGACCGGCTGGTGCGGGCGGCCGGCCCGTTGCTGGGTGAATTGCACCGCGCCACGGGCCTTGTCGTGCACCTGGCCGTGCTTGAGGGCCCGGACGTTGTGTACCTGGACAAGATCGGCGACCAGAGAATTCCCACCCGGGTGGGCGGTCGCCAACCCGCCCACTGCACCGCGGTCGGCAAGGCGATCCTCGCCTATCGCGATGAGGATGCCGACATCGATCTGCGGGTTCGGAAGACGAGATACTCGATCTCCAGCGGCGCCCAGTTGGCCGTTGAACTGGCAAAGGTGCGCGCGCATGGCGTCGCCTTCGAGCGCGAGGAGTCGCTGCTCGGATTCGGTTGCGTCGCGGCGCCGATCGGGGCGCCGGGCGAGGCGGTAGCCGCGGTGTCGGTGTGCGGTCCGATGAACCGCATGACGTTCGACCAGCGGTTGACGGCCCCGGTGCGGATGACCGCGATGGGCATCTGGCGCAACGTCGAGGACGGCCCGCAGCGCGTCGCTCCAACCCTGCAGCCGCTGCGCCCGCTGCGTCCCGCAGGTCCGCCGTCGCGTCCCGCCCTTCAGTACGCGTGAACGCGTGCACATGTCGGACGGCCACGTCTTCGTGATCGACCGGGTGGTTACCCGGCCCGGCTGCGCCCGGCGGTTCGTCGACGCCTACCTCGCCGAGTACGCCCCTGGCGCGCGGGAGCGCGGGATGACGTTGCGCGATGTTCTGGTCAGCCCGCCGATCTGGTTCGATGACGACACCAACACCGTGACGATCACCTGGACGCTGCCCGACGTGCGGGCGTGGTGGGAGATGACGTGGAAGGGCAGGCCGGACCCGGCCCTCGGCCAATGGTGGTCGCGGATCGGCGAGTTCGTGCAGGAGCGGTCGCGCTCCTTCGCGGCGAGCGCCGATGATGTCGACGATCTCTGCGATGTATAGCGTCACAAGGTTGCTCGACATCGTCGAGGACGACCGCGACCGACTGCTCGACGAGATGCGTGCCGCCGCGGCCGACAGCGGCGCTGTGCGGTGGGTGGTGGCGCCGACGCTGCCGGGCGCGCGCAACGGCGGTGACGTCCTGGTCCACCTGCGGTTCGGCACACCTGCCCAATGGGACTGTGCGGCACCGATCTTCGATGCCTTGATGTCCGACTCGGCGGTTACCCGCGTCAACGGCGCGAACTACTCGGGTCGGCCCGTCGGATCCGGCGAGCCGAGGGGCACGGTGTACCGGACGCTGTTGCTTCGCGTTGCACCCCAGGCCGCGCCGGACACAGTCGCACGTTTCGAGCACGAACTGTCATCGATGGCGCGCTATGTCTCGTCCATCCGCGCATGGCAACTGAGCCGGGTCTCCGAGGGCGTCGGCACCTCCGCCTGGACCCATGTGTTCGAGCAAGAGTTCTCCGACGTCGACGGACTGCTGGGACCCTATTTGATGCATCCGATCCACTGGGCCGTCGTGGACCGCTGGTTCGACCCGGAGTGTCCCGACGTCATCATCCACGACCGCGTCTGCCACAGCTTCTGCGCCTGCCACGACCCGGTTCTCGGCTGACGGGCGGGCGTCGTGGACGCGGCGAGCTAAAGCCCCGCGTCCCGGATATTAGGGTTGGCCGTCGGAGGTGGCGGCAGCGGCGGCAGTACCGCGGTTCCATCCAGGCTGTGCACCGGTAGGTGCTGCGACCACGGAAAGTGCAGGCTGAACGCGACGAGCCCGGTGCGCTCAGCGGCGGGCAGGTGACACATCGCCAGCACAGTCTCGGCGAGGTATTCCACCGGCTCGGTCGGGAAGCCATTCGGAATGAGCTGGGCCGCACCGGGAGTGCGAACGGCCGTCGACGGGCCTACGCAGTTCACCGCGATGTTGGCATCGAGTAATTCGGCGGCGACGCCCTGGGTGAAGCGATGCAGCGCGGCCTTGCAGGACGCGTAGATCACGTCGCCCGCGGTCTTGTTGTAGTCGCGATACGGCCGTACCGGTGCGACCCCGGTCACCGAGCCGATGTTGACGATCCAGCCCGCTCCCTGCTTGCGCATCTGCGCCACAGCCGCTTTCGTCAAGACGAACGGCGTGCGCAGGTAGTGTTCCACCGTGCGGTCGAACGTATCCAGGCTCATGTCCTGGACCAGGGAGTAGTCCGCGAAACCCGCGTTGTTGACCAGGATGTCGATGCGGCCGGTGCGATCGAGCACCGCGTCGATCAGCCCGTCGCGCTGCGCGGCATCCTCGAGATCCGCCGCGACGGCGAATGCCTGCCCGCCGGCGGCCTCGATCAACCCGACCGTCTCGCCGACGGTGCCGGGAAGCGTGCTGGCCGCCCCGCCGCGGACGGACGCCGACGCGGCGTGCGAGCGGGCCGTGACTGCCACGGTGGCGCCTTCCGCAGCCAAGCGCCGGGCGATCGCCCGGCCGATCCCGCGGCTGCTGCCGGTGACCAAAGCCGTCCTCCCGGAGAGCAACTCGCTCATCGCAACTCGAAATCGCCCTCGACCGGTGCACGGTGATCACGCCATACGTCGAGCAGCCTGTATGGGAAGGCCGTCACGATCCGTCCGCCGCCCGAACGGTAGTACGTGTGCGCGGACGGGGTGTGGCACCACACCGTGCCCTGCATGGTCGCGTCGATGTCGGCGACGTAGTCGTCGTATGCGCGCTGCGTGACTTCGATCGTCGACGCCGCTCGCAGCGCCATGAGCTGCAGGCATTCCATGACGTAGTGCACCATCACCTCGACGCCGAAATTGTGGCCCGCGCCGTGTCCCGGGCTGTAATTGGGCGCCGACGAGATGAACAAGTTCGGGAACCCGGGGACGGTCCCACCGCGGTACGCCCGCGGTCGGTTGCCCCACTCGTCGGCCAGCTTCTTGCCGTCTCGCCCTTGAATGTCCATGGTCGACAGGAAATCCAGATGGTAACCGGTCGCGTAGACGATGACGTCCAGGTCGATCTGCCGGCCGTCGGACGTCACGATGCCCGCCTCGTTGACTCGGGCCGGCTCGCTCGGTTCGACGTCGACGTGCTCGCGGGCCAGCGCCGCATAGTATCCGCCGGGATCGCGGATGATCCGCTTGCCGTACGGCGCGAAGTCCGGCGTGACCTTCCGCGCCAGTTCGCTGCCGGCGCCGAAGACGTCGTCGATGTACTTCAGGCACATCTGCAGCAGCGCGTCGTTGGCCGGCGAAATGGACAGATGGCCACGCGCCCATTCGGCGTCGTACAAGATCACCGGGTAGTTGTTGTCGGCGGTTCCCCAATAGGATTTGAGCCGAATCCAATTGGCGTAGAACGGTAATCGGGTACCCAGCCATCGCTGATAGTCGGGCACGTCATCGGTGAGCCGCCGCCGCGGCGCCACCCAGTGCGGCTGGCGCTGGAACACCGTCAGGTGCGACACCTGGTCGACGCACGCGTCGACGATCTGCACCGCTGTGCACCCCGCACCGATGATGGCGACCCGCTTGCCGGTCAGATCCAGACCAGGGTCCCACCGCGCCGAATGGACTTCGACTCCCGAGAAAGTCCCCCGTCCATCCAGTTGCGGCCAGCGGGGCCGGTTCAGGTAGCCGGCGGCCGGGATCACCACATTGGCGTAACTGATCTCACGGGCGCCGCCGGGGCCCAGCGCACGGATCTGCCACTGACGGCGCTCGTCGTCCCAGCGGAGGGCTTCGACTTCGGTACCGAAGCGGGTGCGTTGCCGCAGTTCGTATTTGTCGGCCACCGACACGAGATAGGACTGATACTCCGCCCCCATCGGGTAATAACTCGACCAGTCGCCGTTGATGTCGCGCGACAACGAGTAATACGCCGAAGGGGTGTCCACACCGATTCCGGGATAGGTTGTGGTGTACCAGGTCCCGCCTACCTCGTCGTGACGGTCGAAGATCTGGTAGTCCACGCCGGCGTCGGCCAACTCCAATGCGGCGGTCAATCCCGCGATACCGGCGCCGATGATCGCCACCCGGAAGTCGTCGGGGAGCTTCGCGGTGCGTGGCAACACCGGCTGCGGCGGCTGGAATCCGCCCTGCTCCAACAGCAGCGGGATGTACTCGGGGTCGATCGTCCCGCCGAGTGCGACCGGCGCGATGCGCGCGAACAGGTCGGGGTCGTCGGCACGGGCGGCGTGACGAGACCGGGGTATCTGCAGCGCGCTGACCACGGCCTCGACGATGGCCGCCCTCGTCACCGGATCGGTAGCGCCCGCCTGCTCCGGCGGGTCGGGCACGTGGGTGATCTTCGGCGCGAAGCGGTCGACCACCCCGGCGTCACCGGTGAGTTGCGCCAGCACCGCGACGAGCACGCCGGGGTCGGCCCGGGCCAGGTTGGCCCGCAGTTCGTCGCGATCATCGCCCACCCGCCCGGTGCGGTCGGCCCTCGCGGTTGCGCCAGTGCTCATGACGCCGAGTATCGCCGCCGCCCACCGCTACCGGGCGGCCCTTGTCTACTCAGCGGGACACCGGCGACAAGCCGTCGAGTATCGGCGCCTACGGTGGCGCGCATGCAGTCGGGCGACCTTGACGTCACCATCACGCGCGCGCGCAGCCACGCGCTCGGCGATATCCCCCGCCGGCCGGCGCGCAGGCACCCGGACAAGATCGCGATTGTCGACGGTGACGTCGTGCTGAGTTTCGCCGAGCTCGAGAACCTGGTGGACCGTGCGGCCGCGGCCTTGGCCGACAACGGTTTCAGAGCCGGCGACCGGCTGGCGCTCTTGTCCCACAACTGCTGGCAATACGCCGTACTGGTATTCGCCACCGCGCGGGCGGGGGTTGTCCTCGTCCCGGTCAACTTCATGCTCACCGCCGAGGAGGTCTCCTACATCCTCGGCCATAGTGGCGCACGAGGATTCATCGTCGAAGCGGCCTTGACCCCCACCGCTGACCGGGCCATGCGACTGGGTGGATCGGTGGCTACGAAGGCGGTGCTGTTGCCGCCCGGGCAGTCCGCCGCGCGTGGCTGGCCCGACTTCGCCGAGTGGCTGAGCACCACCTCGACGGCCCCACGCCCCCACATCGACGACGACCAACTGGTGCGCCTGATGTACACCAGCGGCACCGAATCGCGACCCAAGGGCGCCATGCACACCAGCCGAAGCCTGATGTGGAACTACATCAGCACGATCCTGGCCGGCGACAAGTCCGCCGACGATGTCGAGATCCATTCCCTGCCGCTCTACCACTGCGCACAGCTCGACAACTTCCTGGCCACCGATGTCTATCTCGGCGCCACCAGCATCATCCTGCCGCGGCCGGATCCCGAACTCGTCCTGCGCACTATCGAGCGCTACGCCGTCACCAACTATTTCGCCCCACCGACGGTCTGGATCTCGTTGCTGCGATCACCCGTCTTCGACACCGTCGACCTGTCCAGCCTGCGCAAAGGGTATTACGGCGCCTCGGCGATGCCGGTTGAGATCCTCAGCGAGATTCGGGAGCGCCTGCCGCGCCTGAGGTTGTGGAACTTCTACGGCCAGACCGAAATGGCGCCGCTGGCCTCCGCGCTCGCCCCCGACGAACAGGACGCACACGCAGGTTCGGCGGGGCGTCCGGTCGCCAACGTGGAGACGGCGATCCTGGATGACAACGGCGCCCCGCTTGCCGCGGGCGTCGTCGGTGAAATCGCCCACCGCAGCCCGCATTTGATGCTGGGCTACCTGGACGACCCGCAGAAGACAGCCGAGGCCTTCCGGGGCGGCTGGTTCCACTCCGGCGACCTCGGCTACTACGACGAGAACGGGCTGCTGCATGTCGTGGACCGCAAGAAGGACATGATCAAGACCGGCGGGGAAAACGTCGCAAGCCGGGAAGTCGAAGAAGTCATCTACCGCCACAGCGGCGTCGAAGAAGCCGCCGTGTTCGGGCTGGCCCACCCCGTTTGGGTCGAGGCCGTCGTCGCCGCGGTGGTGCTGCGCGACGGCGTCAACCTCGCCGAGGGCGACATACTCGCGCACTGCCGCGCGCACCTGGCGGGGTTCAAGACGCCCAAGCGAATTTTCTTCGTCGATTCGCTACCGAAGAACCCCAGCGGCAAGCTGTTGAAACGGATGCTGCGCGAGCGATTCAGCTCGGGATCAGCTGAGCGGTGAAACGCACAGGGTGGAAGATACGGTGATGGCGTTCACCCGGTTGGTGCCCCCTAACTCGATCGACCCGGTGTCGACGCAGGGCCTTCGCGACGAGGTGCGGCAGTTCCTCGACGACCAGCGGGCGGCCGGGGCGTTCACCCCGTCGGTGGACGCCTGGCTGTCGGGATGGGACGAGAACTTCACCGCCGCGCTCGCGGCGCGCGGCTGGTTGGGAATGACGGTGCCCGTCGAATACGGCGGCCACGGGCGTTCGTTCCTGGAGCGGTTCGCCGTCACCGAGGAGTTGCTCGCCGCCGGCGCCCCCGTCGCCGCGCACTGGATCGCCGACCGGCAGATCGTGCCGTCGTTGCTGAAATACGGCACGGAGTCGCAAAAGCTGAGTTTCCTGCCGCGGATCGTGCGCGGCGAGTGCTTCTTCGCGATCGGCATGAGCGAACCGGAGTCCGGCTCCGACCTGGCCGGCGTGCGCACCAGGGCGCGGCGCGTCGACGGAGGCTGGTCGCTGACCGGCACCAAGGTTTGGACGTCGGGCGCACACCTCGCGCACGCGTTCATCGTGCTCGCCCGCACAACGCCACCGGATCCAGAGCACCGGCATGCCGGGTTGAGCCAATTCATCGTCGACCTGCGCGGGCCCGGCGTCGAAGTGCGCCCGATCGTCTCGATGAACGGCGCCCACCACTTCAACGAGGTGATACTCGATGAGGCGTTCGTCCCCGACGACATGGTGTTCGGCGCAATCGGCGACGGCTGGCGGCAGGTGACTTCCGAGCTGAGCTTCGAGCGCAGCGGACCCGAGCGGTACCTGTCGACCTTCGTCCTGCTGGCCGCCTGCGCCGACCGGATGGCGGCGAACGCCATTCCCCGCAACGCGGATCTGGGGAGGCTCGTTGCGCGGGTCACCGGCCTGCACCACATGTCCACCGCGGTGGCCGGCGCGTTGGAACGGCGCGAGCCGGCCGACATCCCCGCCGCCCTGGTAAAGGTGCTCGGCACCAGCACCGAAGGCGACATCGCCGAGTTTGCCGACCTGCAGGACTCCCCCGATCGGATCTTCGCGGACTTGGTGCGTGCCGCCGTGGACCAGCGGCCCGGGTTTACCCTGCGCGGCGGCACCAACGAGGTGCTTCGCGGAGTCATCGCCCGCGGATTGGGGCTGCGGTGAGCGCCCGGCCGTCCGTCGACGAAGCGTTGGCCGACATGATGGGTGCCGTCTTTGCCGGTCACCGCGAAAAGCTCGCGGGCGCAACGCTCGTCGAGCGGGGCTCTGATCTGTGGCGCCAGCTCGCCGAACTCGGTCTTCTGCGCCTCACCGGTGCGGTCGAGCACGGCGGCAGCGGGGCCGGGTGGTACGAGGCGGCCGAACTCCTGAAGGCGTCGGTGCGCAGCGGTATCCGGATCCCACTGGCGGAGCACGACTTGTTGGCATGCTGGCTCCTGGAGGCCAACGGGTCGGCCGCCGACGGCGCGGCGCGGACGGTCTGCGTCGTCGACACGCACGGCGTCGCGACGGAGGTGCCGTGGGCGAGCATGGCCGAACGGGTAGTGGTCGTATGGCGCGCCGACGGACAATATCGCGTCACCGACGTTGCCCCCGAAAGGCTCAGCATCACCCCCGGCGTCAATCTGATCGGTGAGCCACGCGACACCGTGGCTGCCGAGCTCTCCGGCTTACAGGGAAAAACAATCGGCCCGACCCTTCTGCGCCAGCTGCGGCTGAAGTCAGGGTTGGTGCGGGCGATCCAGGTGTGCGCCGCCCTCGACGAGATACTGCAGCTGTGCATCGAGCACGTCAGCTCGCGAACCCAGTTCGGGCGCCCGCTGTCGAAATTCCAGGGCGTTCAGCACCTGGTCTCCGACATTGCCGCCGAGGCCGCGCTCGCCAGGGCCGCAACCGAGGCGGCGTTGACGGCCGGCGTCACGGCGGAGTGGTCGAGCCCGACGCTGGAATTCCTTGTGGCCGCGGCGCGTTCGTGTGCGGGCTACGCGGCATCCGTGGTGGTCAGAAACGCCCACCAAGTGCACGGCGCCATCGGCACCACCCGTGAGCACCGCCTGCATGAATTCACCAGGGCTGCGCTCGCGTGGCGATCGGAGTTCGGTTCGATGCGTTACTGGGACGACGTCGTCACCGACGCCGCAATGCACGCGAGCGCCGGGGGCTTGTGGAGCCTCATTACCGAGTGACACGGACGGTGTTCCACTGATCGGGCGGTCGCGGTGCCGCCGCGGTCACAATGGGGTTTGATTCGATGCCATGAACAACGACGTCACGCTGTCGGAACTGCAGGAGTTCATCGGCGAGTTCTGGTACCACTACGACGAGGCCCACTACGACGAGCTTGCGGTTAGATACGCCCATGACGTGCGCTACGTGACTAGAAGCGATTCGGGCGCAAGCCCTTTCGAGGAACTGATGTCGCCCGAACTCAACGGCCGCGATGCGGTGATGGACTGGCTGTCCGAGCACCGCAAGCAGAGCCCGTACCCACTGCGACACCACGCCACCAACATCCACCGCACCGGGACCGACGGTGCGATCACCCGGGCGCGGTTCTACATCCTCGTCAACCAGATCGCCAACTTCGTGCCGTTCGCGGTGTCCAGCGGGGTCGTCAACGTCGGCGTGCGGCGCGGCGCAGACGGACTGCAATTCACGGAGATGGACGTGGTTCTGGATGCGACGAACTCGGTCCTGCTGGCCGACCTGCATGCCGACAGCACCGCACCGTCATGACCGCCGGCGACGCATTCTCCGGCGGCGTCGCCGTCATCACCGGGGCTGGATCAGGGATCGGTGCCGGTTTGGCGCGGCACGCCCACCGGTTGGGCATGACCGTGGTGCTCGCCGACATCGACGCCGACGGGATCGCAGCGCTGCGCGGCGAACTGCGCGCGGCCGGCGGCACGGCCGTCGACATCGTCTGCGACGTGCGTGATCCCGAGGCGGTGCAGGACCTCGCGGACCGGGTTTATCGGGATTTCGGCGCGGTGCGGCTGCTGGTGAACAACGCGGGGATCGAACAGTTCGGCTATCTGTGGGACACGCCGGTGACGAGTTGGCAGCGCGTCGTCGACGTCAACATCAGCGGAGTCTTCTACGGCGTGCGGGCATTTCTGCCGAAAATGATGTCCGTCGACGAGCAGGCGTGGGTGTGGAACGTTGCGTCGGTCGGCGCCGTCGTGGCAATGCCGTTGCAGACGCCTTACATCGTGAGCAAGCACGCCGTGCTCTCGATGACCGAATGCCTCTGCACCGAGGTTCAATTGGCGGGACACGACCACCACATACATGTGCAGGCGGTGTTGCCCGGACCGGTGGTGTCGAACATCTTCGAATCCGCGGGCGGCGTCGATGCCACGGAGGCCGCCGATGTCGGCGCCGCCGAGACGCATCGCGCGGCCATGCTGGACATCAAAGCGGTGGGGATGGACCCATTGGCGGCCGCCGAGACGCTGTTCCAACAGGCCGCCGAGGACCGATTCTACCTGCTCACCCATCCCCAAGTCGGGGCGGCGATGGCGGAGCGCGCGGAAGTGCTTGCCACGCAACGACCCCCGGCACTGCGCACGGAACGCCGGTTCGGTGCCGACCAGCTCTGAGGCGGGGACCTGCGGACTGGACCCCGATGCCGCCGCTCGCATCGCTTCGTTCGGTGACATCCCACCGATGCGCCAGCGCGGGCTCGCGGCGGTGCGCGCCGCGCTCGAATCCGCGCCACCGCCCGAGTCGATGGCCGAGATGGCCGCCGTCACGGAAGAAGCCATTCCCGGTCCCGCCGGCGACCTCCCGGCACGGGTCTACCGTCCCGACACCGGGAGCGCCGGACCCGTGCTGGTGTATTTGCACGGCGGCGGGCTCGTGATGGGGTCGAACCGCTCGTTCGAGCCCCTGGCCCGTGAGCTGGCTGCGGCGTCGGCGGCCACCGTCGTAGCGGTCGACTACCGCCTGGCCCCGGAGTGGCCGCCGCCCGCGCAGTTCGACGATGCGTACGCCGCGACGCAATGGGTGTCACGGAACGCCCGCCATCTCCGGGTCGACCCCGAAAGACTCGGGGTGATCGGCGACAGCGCCGGTGGCGCACTGGCGGCCGGCGTCGCGCTCGCCGCCCGTGATCGCGGCGGGCCGCCGATCCGAACGCAGGTGCTGCTTTATCCAGGCCTGGACCGCGACATGACGGCTCCGTCCGTCACCTCCTTGGCCGACGCCCCGATGCTCACCCGCGATGACATCGACTACATGCACTCCCTGGTCGACGGGGATGCGGGTGCGCCCAGCAGCCCATACCTGGTTCCCGCATACGCATCCGAGCTCGCCGGGCTCCCTCCGGCCATCGTCGTCACCGCGGAGTGCGACCCGATCCGGGATTGGGGTGAGCGGTATGCGAATCGGCTGCGGGACGCCGGCGTGCAGACCACCCTGACCCGTTATCCCGGGATGTGCCACGGATTTCTGATGCGTTCCGATGCCACGGCGCGGGGCCGGCTGGCCATCGCCGAGATCGGCGCGCTACTACGGGCCAAGTTCGGCCATCCGGTCGAAGTTTTGACGTCCCGGTGACCGGGTCACCGCCGCGCGCATCGCCACCACGCCGCCCACAATCAGACCACGAACTTCCAGAGGAGACAGCTGATGCTCACCGACGACCGGCGGATGGAGCTTTCCGACGTGTTACGGCCGGCCGCGCCGCCGCGCGAGATCGACAACGTCTATACCGACGATCAGCGCGAACGCCTGCTCGACGTGGTACGCACCGAAGGGCCGTGGCGGTTGATCATCGCGCAACACTTCGCGTCACCCGATGAGCTGATCGCCACCATGAGCGGCCTTTTCCCAGAAGGCTTCACCCCATCGCTCGACCTGTTCCTGACCCCGACCTTCCGCGGCTACCTCGCCAATTACGGTGCGGTGCTCTACCCCGAGCTGTACGACTGCTTTTACAACGCGCGGTTCCTCGAGATGGCTAAAAGCTACTGGAACGCCCAGTACGCCAAGCCGCAGCTGATGCTCTTCAACATCAACGGGCCCTGTGCCAACCGCGACCCGGGACATCTGGACTCGCCGAGCTTTCGCGGCGTGCGTCATGAGAACGCGCCGACCTGGCTCACCAGCGTGATGGGCAAGTCCGGCCTGTTCGGCGAGTACCTGATCAAGATGGCGCAGGTGATCACTTGGTTCTCGCTCGATCCCGGGAGCGGATTCACCTACTGGCCCGACGGGCCGCTCAAGGCCCCCAAACGCGTGTTGCCGCCGATCAACAACCGTGGCGTGGTGGTGCAGAACGAAATGATGGTGCATCGCGGCGAAGCGAACGGACCACTCGAACAACAAGTTCCGGCCGGATTGTCGTTCGACACCGTCTTTTCCGGTGACCCCGGTGATCGGCATCAATGGTTGCTCAAGAACGGCGACGAGGTGATCGCCCGCCACCCCACCGGCCAACTGCGGTTCCTGGTGCACTGGTCCGCAGAGGTGTTCACCGACCATGACGAGCTGAAGAAGAACATGGAGGGCTCGCACGACCTGACGATCGAGAAGGCCATCGACATCATGGTCGACGACCTCAACGGCAGGGGCATCAAGCTCGACATTCCCAGTGAGCCATTGCACGACCCGGCGTTCATCGGCGCGCTCAACGCCGGCTATGACTTGGGCGGCCCCGCCGTCTACCCCGAAGAGGCGCCCATCAGCGCATTCCAGCTCGCATGACGGACCACCTCACCGCCGAACGTCGACCTGTCTGCACGGAAACTCCTTCACCGCCACCATAATTCGACGGCCGGCGGAATAAGGGTCAAACAGTTTCGTCGACGATCGCCAAACCGCCACGCCGTACGGCCTCGAGCATCGACCCCTGCAACGCCGAACACGCCAGGAACACGCCGCGACCGCCGGGCGTGGAAATCCTCTGTGCTTCGGCCCGCTCGACGCACCGGGCCGTCGCATCGGCGTTCCACTGCACGCTGGTCTGATTCCAGCTACTTTTGCGAGCCAGTACCTGCGCGCCGCACCTCCGGCACCAAACGGGGCACATCGGCATCTCGTCGAGGCGATTGTCCTGCCGGACAGGCGAATCGAGCGGCATCACACTAACCGGCACCCTGCGCGGCCATGTTGGCCTCGACCTCTTTCATCCACGCCTCGTAGGGCCGGGTGGTGTCGAGCTCGAACTCGAAGCGGTCCACCATGTCCGGTTGGACGTCGGCGGCGTCGACGTAGAACTGCTGATACCAGCGACGTAACTGGTAGACCGGCCCGTCCTCCTCGACCAGAAGCGGGTTGTCGATGCGCGCTTTGTGCCGCCAGATCTGCACGTCCTGCTCGAACCCGATCTTGACGAAGTCGCCCAGGCTGATCGCGGTCTTCAGCGCCTCATCGCCAGGCAACTTGTCCGACTTCTTGACGATGATGCCGTATTGCAGCACAAAGGAATTCGAGTCGATCGGATAGTGGCAGTTGATCAGGATCGTCTTGGCGTCGCCGTCGGTGTAGTGGTAGGTCAAGTCGTCGATCATGAACGACGGCCCATAGTAGGACGCCACCGACGTGGTCCCCAGCATCGTGGTCCCCTCGGGGCTACCGATGTCGGGTCGGCTCCCGCCGTTCATGTACTGGGTGGCCACCTGCCCCTCGAAGATGTTCTTGAAATAGGTGGGCAACGAGCCGTGGATGTAGAAGAAGTGGGCCATGTCCACCACGTTGTCGATGATCTCGCGACAGTTGCTGTGCACGACAGTGGTGTACCAGTGCCAGTCGGTCCACTCGTCGCTGGTGGCACCCTCGATGCGCGGGATCGTGACCTCCGCGGGCGGCGGTTTTCGTTCCGGGTCGTTCCACACGAACAACATCCCGTCCTGCTGCAGCGTGGTCCACGCCGCGGTGCGCGCCAACTTCGGCGTCCGCCGGCTGTAGGGCACCTGCTTGCACCGCCCGTCACCGCCCCAGCGCCAGTCGTGGAACGGGCAGGCGATCTCGTCGCCCTTGATTTCGCCCTGCGAGAGATCACCGCCCATGTGCCGGCAGAAGGCGTCAAGGACGTTGATGGTGCCGTTCGCGCTGCGGAAGACAACGAGCTTTTGTCCGAAGGCGTTGACGGCGTGCGGCTTCCCATCACCGAAACCCCGAGTCAGGCCCAGGCAGTGCCAGCCGCGGGCGAACCGCGTCGGAACGGCCTGCGCTTCAATCAGCCGAACTTCGTCGACCTCGGACTGCGTCGTCATAGGGATGATTAAACTCCCGTCGCTCCGTTTGCGGAGCCGCTTGTTCCCACTGATCAGGACGGCTCTTCCGTTGCCGGGCGGCCTGGGCATACGGTTTTGCGCGTGAACCCCCAGAGCGCGACGATCCCCGCCGGGCTACCCGTGGCCGATATGACGGTCGACCTGCTGGTGGTCGGGTCCGGGACCGGCATGGCCGCGGCACTGGCCGCCCACGAACTCGGGCTGTCGGTGCTGATCGTGGAGAAGTCGTCGTACGTGGGCGGGTCCACTGCCCGGTCGGGCGGCGCGTTGTGGCTACCCGTCAGTCCCATTCTGCGAGACGCCGGCGCCGGGGACTCCCCCGAGCGCGCCGTCGCGTATCTGGACTCGGTGGTGGCGGGTTCGGCCCCGCCACAGCGATCGGCCGAATTCGTGGCCCACGTCCCGGCGACGGTCGACATGCTGCGCCGAGCGACCCCGCTGCGGCTGTTCTGGGCCCGCGACTACTCCGACTACCACCCCGAGGAGCCGGGTGGCAGCGCGGCGGGCCGGACGTGCGAATGCCACCCGTTCGACACCTCGATCCTCGGCCGGTACCGCGCCCGCTTGCGCCCCGGCGTGCTCGAGGCCGGTGTCTCGATACCGACGACGGGCGCCGACTACCGGTGGATGAACCTCGTGGCCCGGGTGCCGCGCAAGGGCATCCCGACGTTCGGCAAGCGGGTGGCCCAGGGCTTCGGCGGGAGGCTGATCGGTCGGCGCTACGCAGCGGGCGGCCAGGGTCTGATGGCCGGGCTGTTCGCGGGGGTGCTGCGCGCCGGCATCCCGGTGTGGACCGACTGCCCGCTCGTCCGCCTGCAAGGCGACGGGCAGCGGGTGACTGGCGCGGTCGTCGACCATGACGGGCGCGAGGTGACGATCACCGCCCGGCGCGCAGTGGTGCTGGCAACGGGCGGTTTCGACCACAGCATGGACATGCGGTGGAAGTTCCAGTCCGAGTCGCTGGGCGCCAATCTGAGCCTGGGGGCCCAATCCAATACGGGCGACGGCATTCGCGCGGGGCAGGAATTCGGCGCCGATATCGCTTTGATGGATCAAGCCTGGTGGTTTCCCGCCATCGCGCCCCTGCCGGGCAAGGCGCCGGCGGTAATGCTGGCCGAACGTTCACTGCCCGGAAGCCTCATCGTCGACCAAAACGGCCACCGATTCGCCAACGAGTCCGCGGACTACATGTCGTTCGGCCAGCGGCTGCTCGAGCTGGAGCGGTCGGGCAGCCCCGTGGACGCGATGTGGATCGTGTTCGACCAGCAGTACCGCAACAGTTATGTCTTTGGCGCCGAACTGTTCCCGCGCATGCGCATCCCGCAAGCCTGGTACGACGCGGGCATCGCGGTGCGTGCGGACAACCTCGGCGAGCTGGGTGCCCGGATGAACGTGTCGGTGCCGGAATTCCGCGAGACGATGACGCGGTTCAACCAAAACGCCGCCGCCGGTGAGGATCCCGACTTCGGCCGGGGGCGCAGCGCCTACGACCGCTACTACGGCGACCCCACGATCAAGCCGAACCCCAATCTGCGCCCGTTGGTCAACGGCCCGTTCTACGCCGTGAAGATGGTGCTCAGCGACCTGGGCACGTGCGGCGGACTGAAGGCCGACCAGCGCGCACGGGTGCTCCGCGAGGATGGAAGCGTGATCGCCGGCCTGTACGCGATCGGCAACACCGCCGCCAACGCGTTCGGCACGACGTACCCGGGCGCGGGGGCGACGATCGCGCAGGGCCTGGTGTACGGCTTCATCGCGGCCCGCGATGCGGCGGCGCGGGACGCGACGCGCTAGCGGCGATCGCGAGGGCGGCGAGGCCGGGCGAAGCGGGTCGCCGCCATCAGGATCAGTCCGCTTTGCGTTTGGCCTCGACCTGCTTCTCGACCTCACGCCAGTAGCCGGGCATCGGGCGCGGCTGCCCGAAGCCCCCCTTCGCCGCCTTCTTCAGAATGGCGTCCGCCCCGTCGATGTCCTTCATCAGTTCGAGCGCGAATTCGCGCTCCGCGGCGTAGTACTTGGCCGCCCAGCGAAGCGCGATCACCGAATACGCCCATGCGGGTTGGGCCTCGGCGCCGTCGGCGTCCTCAACCGCCTTGCGGTGCCTGGCCTCGGCGTAGGCGACGTGTTCGGCGAGCAGCTCCTTGAGCCGGGCCGGGTTGCTGAGGTGACCAAACGTCACCCGCAGCAGGACGCTGTGCTTGAGCACCGGGGGGTCCACCGGGGCGTTGTTGGTCCAGTCGGTGACGGCGGCCATCCCGGCCGGCGTGATCCTGTAGAGCCGGCGGCTGCGCGGGCCCTCGTCGCGCTCAACGCGTGAGGTCACCAGGCCCAGCCCCTCGAGCTTCTTCAGCTCGGTGTAGATCTGGCTATACGACGGACTCCAGTAGTACAGATCGACGCTCCAGTCGATCCACTTTTTCAGGTCGTAGCCGGAGACCTCCTCCTCGTAGGACATCATGCCCAGCAGCGCCCAACTCGTGGCGGCAAGCGCCGCCTTCGACTGGCCGGTAGGGTCCGGTTCGGAGGCCACGGCGCAAGGTTAACAACCCGCGACGAGGATCTGTTTGACGCGGACCGCTGGGCGGGATGCAGTGTGGTGGGCGATGGTCGCAAGGGATACAGCCGGTCCCCGGGCATGCGTGATGGGCTTTGGAGGAAACCACCATGAAATTCGCGTTCCCCCTGCCCCACATGGTGCGCCTGCCGGCGATGACGCAACCCTGGGAGGCCGCGGTCACGGGGCCCGACCAGACCCGCATGGTCAAGTGCGCCGACCGGTGGGGCTACGACATGATCGCCGTCCCCGAACATCTCGTCATCCCCACCGAGCACGTCGAGCTGTCCGGGCCGCACTACCTGCACTCGACGGCCGCCCAGGCCTACATCGCCGGCGCGACCGACCGGGTCGCCGTCAATTCCTGCGTCACCATCCTGCCGTTGCACCAGCCGATCGCCCTGGCGAAGGCGCTGGCCACCGCGGACTGGATGAGCGGGGGCCGGATGATGGTTACGTTCGGGGTCGGCTGGCTGGCAAGGGAATTCGAGCTCCTCGGGGTGCCGTTCGGCGAAAGGGGACGCATCGCCGACGAATACCTGGCGGCCATCGTGGAGCTGTGGACCAGTGACACCCCGCGATTCGAGGGCCGCTACGTGTCGTTCGACGGCATCGCGTTCGAGCCGAAACCGGTTCAAAAGCCCCACCTTCCGATCTGGATCGGCGGAGACGCCGATGCCGCGCTGCGCAGGGCGGCCAGGTACGCGTCCGGCTGGTGGCCGTTCCTGACGCCACCCGAACAGATCGCCGACAGGCTCGACTACCTCAAATCCCAGCCGTGCTATGACGGCCGGCCGTTCGAGGTGATGTACGGGCTGAGCACGAACCGGGTCGGTGAGGGACACGTCGCACGCGACGACCCGGCCGGACGGCCCGGCATGAGCGCCGACGAGATCGTCGACCGGTTGGGCTGGCTCGCCGGCCAGGGCGTGACGGTCAGCGCCGTACCCATCCCCGCCGTCGGCGGCGTCGACGAATACCTCGACTACGCGCAGTGGGTGATCGAGGAGATCAAGCCCAAAGTGGCCGGACCGATCACCTGATCGTCAACCCGCGCTTGCGCACCCACCACACCGCGGTGGCCGTGCCGAAGACCCAGACGCCCACGGCTATCGCCAGGTGCACGAAGCTCTTGGTGTCGCGACCGAACACCGGCCAGATCATCGCGGGGAGCTTCGTCCAAAGCACCTTGTGCTCGACCCCGTTCATCGGGTCGGCAATGTAGTACAGCGCGTACGGAAGGGTCAGCACCGTCAGCCAGCTGCCCGTGCGGCGCCGGTTGCCGCGCTGCCGCCAGCGCCGGATCAGCGGCTCGACGCTGACCGGATGCAGCACCGAGATCAGGTTGCCGATCCCCAGCCAGGAAACGATGGGCACGGCGACGGTAGGGATCGTGATCCCCAGCCGCCCAGGCGTTTCCAGGCACAGCGTCAACGCCATGGCCGCCAGCAAGGTGGGCAGCCCGACGATCGCAAGCAGGGCGAGGTTCTTGATCAGCAGGATTCGCCAGAACGGCATGCCGTCGGACAGGCCCGCCAGGACGCGATAGTGATCGGCGCCGAACAGGTTGGTGGTGGTGACGTCGGCCAGCACCCACGATGAAAAGTAGGTGCCAATCAAAATCACCCAGTCGGTGTGGTGGCGGCCGATGGTCAGCGGCTGCACCAGTAGCCATGCCGCGGCGAAGATGATGTTGGCGACCACCCCCATCAGCCACGTGCGGGGCGCGGTGAACGCCCACCGGATCTCCGCGCACACCGCCGCCAGGCCCGGCTTCTCGAAGTCCTTGGCAGCCCGCCGGGCGGCGTCGGGCCGGGGCGCCGACGCGCGCACGGCGGCGCGCAACGCGGCACGCGCGCGCGGGTGCATCGGCCGCTGCATCTCGGTGGCGATCAACTCACGTGCTCCTGGCAATCGATCGATCAGCGCGTGGTCGAAAACTTCATGCCAGGCAGGATAGCGACATGAACCGCAAGCGTGTCGTCATTGCCGGGCTTGGAGACGCGGGTGTCCTGGCCGCGATCCGGCTGTCCGGGCACGCCGACGTCGTCGGCATCTCCGTCAAGCCCGCGCTGGTCAGCGGCCAGGAACTCGGCGTTCGGCTCTCGCGCCCGGACGATTGGGCCCGCGATTACTGGATTCCGTTCGACCGGTTCCGGCGCCTGGACCGGGTGCGGACGGTGCAGGCCCGGCTGACCAGCGTGGACCTGGCCGCCCGCACCGTCCTGGGCAAACGCGCCGACGGGGCGGAGCTCGCCGAGGAGTACGACGCGCTGATCATCGCGACCGGGGTCAGTAACGGCTTCTGGCGCCGGCCGACGCTGCAATCGGCGACGGAGGTCGGGGCGGAGCTGCGCGCCGCGCACGACCGGCTGGCGGCCGCCGGTTCCGTCGTCGTCGTGGGCGGCGGCGCGGCGGCGGTGAGCAGCGCGCTCAACATGGCCACCACGTGGCCGGACAAGCGGATCGACCTGTACTTCCCCGGATCGCGCGCCTTGGGTGAGTACCACCCACGAATTTGGGACCGGATTCGCGGCCGGCTCACCGCCCTGGGCGTGGGCATCCACCCCGGCCACCGCGCCGTCCTGCCCGACGCCTTCGCGGGCGACGAAATCACGGGTGACCCGGTGTCCTGGAGCACCGGACAACCCCCGGCCTACGCCGACGCCGTGCTGTGGGCGATCGGGCGGGTGCGCCCCAACACCGATTGGCTGCCGCGCGAGCTGCTGAACGAGGACCGGTTCGTACGCGTGACCCCAGAACTGCGCGTCCCGGGGCACCCGGCTGTCTTCGCGGTCGGCGACGTCGCGGCGACCGATCCGCTGCGGAGCTCGGCCCGCAACCGCGGAGATGCGTTCGTGGCCCGCAATGTCCGGGCCGAACTCAGCGGCGGGCGGCTCGAGACCTACCGTGCGCCGACGCGGCGGTGGGGTTCGCTGGTGGGTATCCAACCCGACGGGCTGGAAGTGTTTCTGCCCACCGGGCACGCGTTCCGATTTCCGTTGTGGTCGGTCGAGCGGGTGGTGATGCCGTGGATCGTGCGCTGGGGCATGTATCGCGGTGTGCGGGAGAACAATCCGCTCGGCTGAGATCAGGCGCCGTTGAGCAGCAGCATGAGCCCGTAATCCATGTGGATCTGCTGGTGGCAATGCAGCAGCGACAGGCCGGGCTGGTCGGCGACGAAGTCGACGTCCATGCTCTGGTAGCCACCCAGCATCGCGACGTCCTTGCGCACGCCGGCCGTCGGCGTGCCGGCGAAGTGGGTGATTTCGAATGTGTGCCGGTGCAGGTGCATTGGGTGCAAGTCGTCGCTGGCATTGCGGAAGCGCAGCCGGTAGCGCTTGTCGCGCTGCACATTGAGCACGGGTTGGTTGGTGTCCATGGAAAACGGTGTGCCGTTGAACGTCCACACGTTGAACCCGTTGTCAGCGGCGTTGCGCTTCTCGATCAGCAGCTCGATGGTGTGATCGGGTGGCGGGGCCGGCGCCGGGTTGGGCGGCGCGAACAGCCGGTAATCCCACTTGGACGGCGGGGGCGTCGCCCACTGCGGATCCCCGCCGCGCCCGGCATATTCGACGACGACGCCCATGCCGTGGCCGCGGTCATCGTCGGACAGGTCGCCCAGCACCCACACCCCGGGGTTCTCCATGGTGACCACCGCCGAAATGCGTTCGGCCGCACCGAGCCACAGCACGGGCACCGGCGCCGGGTTGGGAACGGGATTGCCGTCCAGCGCAACCACGTTGAAGGTGTGCCCGGGCAACGCCAAGCTGCGGGTCTCGGTGGCGCTGCCGTTGAGGACGTGCAGCAGAACCTTTTCGCCGGTCCGCACGCGGATGGGATCGCCGTGGCCGAGCATCCGGCCGTTGACGGCGAACGCGCCGTAGCCGACCTCGAAGCCGCGGGGTTCGCCACGGGCCAGCGAGGCCGCCATCGACGACTCCCCCCTGGCTTTGAGCTCCGGGTCCTCGTCGCCGGCCAGGAATTCACTGGCCATGTCGCCGCCGCGGCTGAACGCGGGCTCGAATTCCTTCAGCGTCAGGAAGACCTCTTGGTCATAGGCCCCGGGGTTCTGCCTGGGCTCGATGTAGACGGGGCCGACGAGTCCGGTGTACTGACCGCGGGACAGGTCGGATCGCGGCACCACATGGGTGTGGTAGAAGCGGAAGCCCGCCGGGCCGGGGACGAAGGAAATCCGCCGCATGCCGTGCGCGGGGATGTAGGGCGTGCCCTCCTCGGCGGAGCCGTCGACGTCGACGCCGACGTGCTGGCCGTGCCAGTGCAGCTGCTCGGGGGAATCGGTGTCGTTGAAGACGTCCACCGTCGTCCGCTGACCCTCTTTGAAGCGCAGCAGCGGGCCCGGAAACTGGCCGTTGTAGGTCAGGGTCGACACGACGTGACCAGGCGCCAATTCGACTGCCCCCGTGCCGATTCGCAGCGTGTAATCGGCCTTGGCGCCGGGTGGAGCTGGCCGTGCGCACGCGCCCCCGCTAGCGGCGAGCGCGGCCAGGCCGCCCCACTTGAAGAAGTCACGCCTAGCGAGCGACACGTCATCGCCCCCGCGGGTAAGCGTCGAGAACGGGCAGGAGGAAGTCGATGCGCTCGTCCAATTCGCTTGCCACCCTCTCGAATTCGCGGTAGCCGCCGGCCGACGGATCGGGCAGGCTCCAGTGCATCGTCGTCGCCAGGTGGTGGCCGCGCGCGTACTCGCGGACCTTGTCGCACAGCGTGATCACGCAGTCGAAGCGACGCCGCGCCACCGCGGTCAACGGTTGCGGCCGCTGCGCTGCGAGGTCGACCCCGTACCGGTCGCGCATGATGCGAATCGCGTCGCGGTGCAGGTGCGGTTTGGGATGGCTGCCGGCGCTGGCGGCGCGGATGCGGCCCTGGCCCCGTCGCCGAAGCAGCGCCTCGGCCATCGGCGAGCGCGCGCTGTTGCCGGAACACAGGAACAGCACCGAGCGCGCCGCCGGCTTGGCGGCAGGAGTCGGCGCCAGCGCCGGGTGCAGCGCCAGGGCCGACTCGCGGAACGCCCCCGCGCAGCCCGTCAGGTTCAGCCGGTAGTAGGTGTCGCGACCGTCGAAACTGCTGCGCCGTGCGTCGACGAGGCCGGCCGAGCGCAGCAGCCCCAAGTGATACGAGATCAGGTTCTGCGGCTCGTCGACGGCGGCAGCCAGTTCCCGCACCCGGAGGTCGCTGCCCGCCAATTCGGTCAGCAGCGCCCAGCGCACCGGGTGCGACGCCATTCGCATCAGCGACGGAACCGCCGTCTTGCTCGCCGCCATCCCAGCAGACATTACATCAAACTATTTTGATAGGTTGGCCGCTGCGTGCGCGGTGAGGAGACCGATTGGCCGACAAGAACTCCGGCGAGCTTCGCCGAAGCCTGGGTTTGTTCGACGCGGTGACGATCGGGCTCGGCTCGATGATCGGCGCCGGGATCTTCGCTGCGCTCGGCCCGGCCGCGCGCGCCGCGGGCTCGGGCCTGCCGCTGGGCCTGGCGGTGGCCGCGGTGGTGGCCTACTGCAATGCCACCTCGTCCGCGCGCCTGGCCGCCCGCTACCCCGCCTCCGGCGGCACCTATGTTTACGGCCGCGAGCGGCTGGGCGACTTCTGGGGATACCTGGCGGGGTGGGGCTTCGTCGTCGGCAAGACCGCCTCGTGCGCCGCGATGGCCCTGACCATCGGCTCCTACGCGTGGCCCGCGCACGCGCACCCGGTCGCCGTAGCCGCCGTGGTGGCGCTGACCGCGGTGAACTACGCCGGGGTGCGGAAGTCGGCCTGGCTGACCCGCGTCATCGTCGCGCTCGTCCTCGCCGTGCTGGCCGCGGTGGTCGTCGCCGCGTTCACGTCCGCAGCGGGCGACGCGGTACACGTCCGCCCGGCGGGGACCACCGTCGGCGGGGTGATTCAGGCCGCGGGGCTGTTGTTCTTCGCCTTCGCCGGCTACGCGCGCATCGCCACCCTGGGCGAGGAGGTGCGCGACCCGGCGCGCACCATCCCCCGCGCGATACCGCTCGCCCTCGCCATCGCCCTGGCCGTCTACGCGCTGGTGGCCGTGGCCGCGCTCTCGGTGCTCGGGCCGCGGCGCCTCGGTCAGGCGACGGCGCCGCTCGTCGACACGGTGTGGGCCGCCGGGACGGCCTGGCTGGTTCCCGTCGTCCAGGTGGGGGCTGCCGTCGCGGCACTGGGCTCCCTGCTGGCGCTGATCCTGGGCGTCTCGCGGACCACGCTGGCCATGGCCCGTGACCACCACCTGCCGCACGCTCTCGCAAGCGTGCACCCGCGGTTCGGGGTCCCCCACCGCGCCGAACTGCTGATCGGCCTCGTGGTGGCGGTCCTGGCCGCGACCGCCGACCTGCGCGGCGCCATCGGGTTCTCCTCGTTCGCCGTGCTCATCTACTACGCCGTGGCCAACGCCTCCGCGTTCACCCTCGAGCCCGACGAGGGCCGCCCGCACCGCGCGATCCCGGTGCTCGGATTGGTCGGGTGTGTCGTCTTGGCGTTCGCGATGCCGCCCTCGTCGGTGCTGTCGGGCGTGACGGTGCTGGGGTTGGGCGTCGCCGCCTACGCGATTCGGCTCGTCCGCGCGAAGTGAGGGTGGCGCGCTGATTCGATAAGTGCTTATATAGAAGAATGTCGAATCAACAGGTGGCATGCTGCCCGACCCTGGGGACGGCCGCGATGGCCGAGTCCCAGGCCGCCGAGCTGGCGACGATGTTCAAAGCCCTGGGCGACCCCGTGCGCCTGAGGTTGTTGAGCCTGATCGCCAGCCACCCCGGCGGCGAGGCCTGCGTCTGCGAGATTTCGGCGACCTTCGACCTTTCGCAGCCGACGATTTCCCATCACCTCAAGTTGCTGCGCTCGGCCGGGCTGCTGGACTGCGAGCGACGCGGCACCTGGGTGTACTACTGGGTGATTCCCGCCGCGCTGCAGCAACTTTCGTCGGTCTTGAAGCCATGAGCACGCCGACGTCCACCGCAGCCGCGGCAACGGCCCGGCTCCCTGTCATGGACCGGTTCCTGCCGATATGGATCGGTGCGGCGATGGCCGCTGGCGTGTTGCTTGGACGCATCGTTCCCGGGCTCGGAACGGCGCTGAGCGCGGTTGCGGTGCAAGGGGTTTCGCTGCCGATTGCGGTCGGCCTGTTGGTCATGATGTATCCGGTGCTGGCCAAGGTCCGCTACGACCGGCTCGACGAGGTCACCGCCGACCGCAAGCTGATGGTGTCCTCGGTGTTGCTCAATTGGGTGATCGGTCCCGCGGTGATGTTCACGCTGGCCTGGTCGCTGCTGGCGGATCTGCCCGAGTACCGCACCGGCCTGATCATCGTCGGGCTCGCCCGCTGCATCGCGATGGTCATCATCTGGAACGACCTGGCCTGCGGGGACCGCGAGGCAGCGGCCGTGCTGGTCGCACTCAATTCGCTGTTCCAGGTGGTCATGTTCGCCGCCCTGGGCTGGTTCTACCTATCGGTGCTGCCCGGGTGGTTGGGCCTGCCCCAAACCGGCATCCACGTCTCGCCATGGCAGATCGCCAAGGCGGTGCTCATCTTCCTCGGCATCCCGCTGCTCGCCGGGTACCTGTCTCGGCGGCTGGGCGAACGGATCCGGGGCCGCGACTGGTATGAGATGCGGTTTATCCCCCGCATCGGGCCGTGGGCGCTGTACGGGTTGTTGTTCACCATCGTGATTCTGTTTGCGCTGCAGGGCCATGCGATCGCGTCCCGGCCGGGGGACGTGGCCCGCATCGCCATTCCGCTGCTGGCCTACTTCGCGATCATGTGGGCGGGCGGGTACGGCCTCGGCCTGCTGCTGCGGCTCGGCTATGCCCGCACCGCCACGCTGGCATTCACCGCCGCCGGGAACAACTTCGAACTGGCCATCGCGGTGGCCATCGCGACCTACGGCGCCACGTCGGGGCAAGCCCTCGCCGGGGTTGTCGGACCACTGATCGAGGTGCCCGTGCTGGTTGGGCTGGTCTACGTTTCGCTTGCGCTGCGCGCCCGGCTGTTCCCGGCCGAGTCGACCCGAGGGACCCGCGCCGATGTCCGGTAAACCCAGCGTCCTGTTCGTCTGCGTGCACAACGCCGGACGCTCACAGATGGCCGCCGCCCTGCTGAGCACGATGGCCGACGGCCGCATCGAAGTCCGCTCGGCCGGAACGCAACCCGCCGACGAGGTCAACCCCGTTGCGATTGCCGCCATGGCCGAACGAGGCATCGACATCGCCGCCGCCGACCCGAAAATCCTCACCGGCGACGACGTGCGAACCAGCGACGTCGTCATCACCATGGGCTGCGGTGACACCTGCCCGTACTTTCCGGGAGTGTCCTATCGCGACTGGGACGTGCCCGACCCCGCCGGCCAGCCGCTCACCACGGTGCGCGCCATCCGCGACGACATCGCCCACCGCGTCGAGGCGCTGATCGCCGAACTCCTGCCCACCACCCCATAGCCCCGCACCGAAAGAAAGGACACCTCATGTCTCGTGTGCAACTCGCCCTCAACGTCGACGACCTCGGCCAGGCGATCGCCTTCTATTCCAAGCTGTTCGGCACCGAACCGGCCAAGGTCAAACCCGGATACGCGAACTTCGCGATCGCCGAGCCCCCGCTGAAGCTGGTGCTGCTGGAGAATCCCGGCCACGGCGGCAGCCTCAACCACCTCGGCGTGGAGGTCGCCACCAGTGACACCGTGCACGCCGAAATCGCCCGCCTCGCCGAAGGTGGGCTGGTCACCGAGGAGGAGCTCAACACCACCTGCTGCTTCGCCAGCCAGGACAAGGTCTGGGTCACCGGTCCCGGCGGGGAACGCTGGGAGGTCTACACGGTGATCGCGGACTCCGACACCTTCGGAGAAACCACCGACGAGCCCTGCTGCCAGGCCTAGGGGCACCGCCCGATTCCCCCGCGGGCCCAACGGGAACACTGACCGGATGGCCGACCCGGGAGAAGACGCGTTCGAAAAGCTGGTCGCGGTGCTGAACTACCCGATGTACGTCGTCACGACGCGGGCCGACGGCGTCGCGGCGGGCTGCCTGGTCGGGTTCGCCAGCCAGACCAGCATTCACCCACCCCGATTTCTGGTCGGTCTGTCCCGGAAGAACCACACATTCCGGGTCGCCACCGAGGCGACTCACCTGGCGGTGCACGTGTTCGACCACGAGCACCTCGACATCGTCGAGCTGTTCGGCAGCCAAACCGGCGACAAGATCAACAAGTTCGACCGCTGCTCGTGGCACAGCGGTCCGGCGCGGATGCCCATCCTCGACGACGCGGCCGCATGGTTCGTCGGCGAGATTCTCGAGCGTTTCACGCTGGGTGACCACGTAGGGCATCTGCTCGCGCCGGTGGACGGCCGGCCCCCGCGGGAACTGGAAAGCTGGGTGTCATTCAGCGACGTTCAGCATCTGGAACCCGGCCACGAGGCGTAGCAGTGATCCCCCGGGTGGGCACCGTCGCCGGCATCACCGAACTCGCATCGTTCTACGCCGATCCCCCGCCGGGCGTGCGCGCCAACATGATCTTCAGCGCCGACGGCGCGGCCGCCTTCGGCGGTCGAGCCGGTCCGCTGTCGTGTCCCATCGACCAACAGCTGCTGAAAACCCTGCGCGGCTTCGCCGACGTCGTCCTGGTGGGCGCCGGCACCGCGCGCGCCGAGAACTACGGCCCGGTGCGGCTCCTCGACCCGGCCCGGACCGCACCGCCCCCGATCGCGGTGATCAGCCGCAGCGGCCGGCTCCCGTCGAGGCTGTTCGGCGACCCCGACCAGCCACCGATCGTGGTGACGTGCGCGCACGCAGCGGCGGCGCGAGACGAGTTCGGCGACGGTGGGCGGCACGTATTGGTGGCCGGCGAAGAATCCGTCGACGTGGCGCGGGCCGGCGCGCTGCTGCGCGCGCGGGGGCTGCACCGCATCCTGTGCGAGGGCGGCCCGACCGTGCTCGACGAGCTGGTGGAAGCCGACGCCGTCGATGAGATCTGCGTGACTTTGGCGCCCAAACTCGCCGCCAGCCAGCCGGTGGGCCAACGTCTCACCCCGTCGTCGCTGCCCGCACCGGTGACGATGCGCCTCGAACACGCGCTGGCTTGCGACGGTTACCTGTTCTTGAAATATCGCCGCTGATTCCGCTCGACATGCAGCCGACGGGACCGCTTCCTATGATGGAAATGCCCGGTTGCGCACTCGTATCGAATCGCCTGCGCGGCATCATTTTCAATTCCTCGCCGTCCACTTTCTCGAGCCACACAGAGGAGGACTATCGGCCAGGTGAGCAGCTCAAAAGACGACCATGACTACCGCAATCTGGCGGTCAACCGGCTGCGGCCCAGCGAACTTCAATGGGCGCTGAACCACGACGCCGTACACGGGATCGCGTACGCCTTCAAGAATCCCGTCGCCGTCGCCGAATCCATCGACGATCCGGACGACGACAGGATGACCTATCTGGTCCGCGTCAAGCGCGATGACCTGGCCAACGCGTTCGGCAAGATCAACGACTGGATCACCGAAAACCCCGGCCCCGCCGGGATGCAGGCGTTCGGATTCGTCCGCGCCCTGTCCCGCGAAGGGCTGACCGAACGCACCAACGGTGACGACGAACTCCGTTAATCCGCGTTGCCCAATTAGCTGGCTTTCGCTATTCGCCGTGCCCAGTGGCCTGTGAAACCTTAGCCTTATGCCTGCGCACGGTCGGTGACTGAGGAGTCGGGATGGGTGACACGACCGCGGATTCGCGGGAGGGTTCGCAGTTCGGGCCATATCTGCTGCGGCGGCTGATCGGTCGCGGCGGCATGGGCGACGTCTATGAGGCCGAGGACACGGTCCGGGAACGCACCGTCGCGCTGAAGCTGATGTCGCAGACGCTGTCCACCGACCCGGTCTTCCGCTCCCGCATGCAGCGCGAGGCCCGCACCGCGGGCCGGCTGCAGGAACCGCACGTCGTCCCCATTCACGACTTCGGCGAGATCGACGGCCAGCTGTACGTCGACATGCGTCTGATCGACGGCAAGGACCTGGCCACCATGCTGAGCCGGTACGGGCCGCTGTCCCCGCCCCGGGCGGTGGCCATCGTGCGCCAGATCGGCTCGGCGCTCGACGCCGCGCACGCCGCCGGCGTCCTGCATCGCGACGTCAAGCCGGAAAACATCCTGGTGAGCGGCGACGACTTCGCCTACCTCGTGGACTTCGGAATCGCCAGCGCCACCGCCGACGAAAAGCTGACGCAGATCGGCACCACCGTGGGCACCGTCAAATACATGGCCCCGGAGCGCTTCAGCGACTCCGAGGTCACCCATCGGGCCGACATCTACGCCTTGGCCTGCGTGCTGTACGAGTGCCTGACCGGATCCCCGCCGTATACCGGCGACCAGATCAGCGTGATGGGTGCCCACCTGCACCAGGCGATCCCGCGGCCCAGTGCCGCGCGGCCCGGCATCCCGGTCGCCTTCGACGCGGTGATCGCCCGCGGCATGGCCAAGGATCCCGCGGACCGCTACGCCAGTTGCGGTGACCTGTCGGCGGCGGCCTACGCGGCACTGGCCGAACCAGACCAGGACCGGGCCACCGACATCCTGGCGCGCAGCCAGGTGGCGCGGATGCCGGCGGCGTTCGCCGGCCAGCAGCCCGGGGGAATCGCCCAGGCCGCCCCGGCGCACGCCCCTTCGTCCGGTCCGATGTGGTCGGCGCCGCCACCGCCCGGGGGTCCGGTGCCCCAGCCGACAGGCTGGGCCGGTTCCCCCAGTTGGACTCCCAGCATCGCCGGGGCGCCGCCATGGGGCCAGCCGCCGCGGCGCAGCAGAAAGCCTTGGCTGTGGGTGGGCGTCGCCGCCACCGCCCTGGTGGCCACCGTGGGCGTGGCGCTCGCCGTCGTTCGGCCCTGGGAGTCGGCGTCGCCGCCGGAGCCGACCAAGCCGCCGCCAGCACCGGATGCCGTCGCGCTCCGGGTCCTCGATGACGGTGTGTTCGTCGGCAGCTCGGCGGCGTCGATGACCATCGACGTGTTCAACGAACCCATCTGCCCGCCCTGCGGCAGTTTCATCAGGTCGAACGCGGGTGACATCGAGAGCGCGGTGAACAACAAGAAGCTCGCGGTGCGCTACCACCTGCTCGACTTCCTCGACGACAAGTCACACAGCAAGAACTATTCGACCCGGGCGGTGGCGGCGTCGTACTGCGTCGCAGCGCAAAACGACGCCAAGACCTACACCGCCTTCTATTCGGGCTTGTTCGCCAGCAACTTCCAGCCGGCGGAGGACGCCGCGGAGGACCGCACCGACGGCGAACTGGCCCAACTGGCCAAGAACATCGGCGCGGACGCCGACGTGCTGACGTGCATCAAGTCCGGGGACGACGTCGGCACAGGCAAGGCGAAGTCCGCGGCCGGGTACGCGACGCTGTCCGGGCTCAACGCCAATTCGACACCGTTCGTGTGGGACGGCACCGCGTCGGTGAACTATTCCGACCCGACCTGGCTGACGAAGCTCATCGGGTAGCGGGCGATGATCGATGACACCCGGGCGAGCGACAACGACCGAAACCGGACCTGCGAAGCGCTCGACGCGGCCCTCGGCGACGGCCAGCTGTCGACCGAAGAGCACCGCGAGCGGGTAGCCGCCGCAACCAGGGCGACCACGCTGGGCGAGCTGCGGTCGCTGGTGACCGACCTCCAGATCCGCCCGGCCGCCGCACGACCGCCGTCGACGCCGGCCGGAATCAATAGGCGCCGGGCCTGGATTGCCGTGGCCGTCGCGCTGGTGCTGCTCGGCGCCGGCCTCGCCTGGGGACTGCAGCGCGACACCCCTTCGGCCCCAGCGCCATCCGCCGCCCCCACCGCGGCCCCCAGTAGCTCCGCGGCCATGACCACCACCCCGACCCCTCCGCCGCCGCGGCTGCTGACCCTGAGCGGCGTGAGCGGAGTGCTGGCGCAGATGCGGACGCAGTTCGGCGACACCCTGGGCTATCAGCTGAACATCTACCAAACCCAGGTGGTCGTCATGCGTCCGGACACGGCGAACCCCCGGAAGCTGGTGAGCTGGCTGTATCGCGACGGCAACTGGGCCAGCGGCGGCCCCGAGAACGCGGTGTCATCCCGCTTGGTGGTCGGTGACCTCAGCAAGTTCGACGTGCAGGCGGTCGTCGACGTCGTGCAGCAGGCGCCCCAGACCCTACAGATCTACGACGCCAACCGGATCTTCCTGGGGATCGAATCGCGCAAGGACGGTGGCCTGCACCTGCAGATCAACGCCAGCGACGGCGCCCTCAGCGGCACCATCGTGGTGGCCGCGGACGGCACCGTCACCCAGATCTCTCCCCCAACGCGCTGAGCGACCACAGCCCGCCGGTCCGGTCCCGCCGTCAAGTACCGGTGCCGAAGAACGTTCGCAGTGACTCGGCGACGACCGCGGGGCTGCCGCCTTGGTCCTGGGGGGCGCCGTGGTTGAGTCCGGGTAACTCGACGCGGGTCGCGCGCGGCAGCACCGTCTGCAAGGCGTCCAGGGTGCCGGTGAAAAGTGTTGGGGCGCCGGTGCCACACAGCAGCAAGACCTCGGCGGTCACGTTTTTGTAGTCGTCGATGGTGCCCTCGGTGGCCTCGACCATTTCCAATTCCCGTTTCCACGCGACAATCAAGTCACGCAGGGCGGCATCGTCATCCTTGACCCGGCGCGCGTCGGCCCATAACAACACGCGACAGATGTTCGGCTGCGTCATCACCCGGCCCAGCACACGGTACGGCGCTGAAACCGCCTGTGCCCGTGGGTCTGAGCCTTGGGCGTCTCTGGCCAGGCTTGCCATCGCTGCGCCGATGTCGTTGCTGGCCACCAGGCGTTGCCCACGGGTGATTATTCCTCTGAACTCGTCGAGCCCCGGTTGGCCGACGAACAGGACCGGCTCGAAGACGGCGACCTTGCGGATCGCCGGTATCGCCATGGATGCATGTAGGGCGAACAAGCCGCCATCAGCGACTCCGAAGACATACCGGGCGCCGGTGCCGGTGACAATGGCGTCGAGGTCTTCGTCCTCGCTGGCGATGCTGTAGTTGGGACCATAGGGCCCACTCATCCCCCGACCGCGTCGGTCCGGCAGGTAGACGGTGAACCGGTCGGCTAATGCGGCGCCCAGCTTCAAGTAGTGCTGGGAGGCCAGTGCGCCGCCGTGCAGGATCACCAACCCGGGGCCGTCGCCAAGCCGGCGAAAGCCGATCGTCGTGCCGTCTTTGGACGTCACCGCGCCCTTTGAATACTTCGGTTTCGCCGTGCTCAACGAGACCAGTCCTTTCCATTCAACCGCGTCGGTAATTGCGCGGCAGTGCCGCTACCATCGCCTTGACCTGCTCAGGGGTGAGTACGGCGACGCTGCCGTCGGGTAGTCGCAGGACACGGTCGATCGCAAGGCCGTGCAGCCTTGACCTCATCGTCAGAACCTCGATCGCTCGATCTCTGGCCGACTCATCGCAAGCATCGGCTACCTGCACGACGTTGGAGTTGAGCCGGGCGGCGAGGCCCTGCACCATATCGGCAACGCCTTCGGGATCGAATGTGTCGAAGACGCCCTCCTGCACACCGTCGGAAATCAGTTTCGTCAGTAGTGGCCGGACCAAACCCTCTCCGGCAGCGACGATTCGCCCGTACAGATGCGCATTCTCGGGCCGCAGCAACGAAACCATCGCGGCCAGCCGTTCGGGAAGCTCCAACTCCATCTTGACGTCAAAACCCGACTGCAATAGGGCGTTCAACCGATCCAACGCGTTACCACCGCATCGGCCGACCGCGTCTTCGACCGATGCGTACTGATCGCGCGCGCTGCGCTCGGCCAGCGCGGTTATCAGGGCCTCTTTTGACGGAAACCAATGGTAGAAGGCACCTTTGGAAACCCCCGCGTCGGCAATCAGGTCATTCAGGCTGACATTGTCGTAGCCGCGCTGGACAAACATCGCCGATGCTCGCTCCAACAGCTCGGCCCGGCGAATGTCGGGGTGCTTCACTACCCGTGGCATGCGGACCATCCCGCCACCAAGGCAGGAGCCCCGTCGAGGGAGCCCGGCTCCCACAGCCCCCGGCGAGTCCGCACACTCGGCTCCTCGACCATCAGACAGACGTTAACCGACCGATGGTCGGTATACAAGACCACCGGTCGGATGCGTCCCGCTGCACCCCGGCCGAATAACGAAGGGACTTGTGCACGTCAATATCCGAACATGCTGCGCCACCGTGATTTTGGCCAATCGCGGCTGCAGTGGCGCCGCTGCGGCTTCCGATTGACCACCCGCCCGCGCGGACACATCCGCGCGAGCATGTTGTACTTTTCCTGCGGTGCGGCCAATGGGCGCTCACCGCCATGGTCCTTCGATGGGAGTCAGCAGTGACCGGCGCGCAGGACCCGCGGGTAGGGACGATGTTCGGGCCCTACCGGCTCACGCGGCTGCTCGGTCGCGGTGGAATGGGCGAGGTCTACGAAGCCGAACACACCGTCAAACAGTGGACCGTCGCGCTGAAACTGATGTCGCACACCTTCAGCCAGGATCCCGTGTTCCGCAAGCGAATGGAACGCGAGGCCCTCATCACCGGCCGGCTGTTGGAACCCCACGTGGTCCCGATACACGACTACGGCGAAATCGACGGGCAGCTGTATCTCGAGATGCGGCTCATCGAGGGCGTCGACCTGGGCAGCATGCTCGAACGGGCCGGGCCACTGCCGGCACCGCGGGCGGTGGCCATCATCCGGCAGATCGCGTCGGCCCTGGACGCCGCCCATGCGGCCGGGGTGACCCACCGTGACGTCAAACCGCAGAACATCCTGATCACCGGCGACGACTTCGCTTATCTCGTCGACTTCGGGATCGCCAGCGCCAAGACCGACGAAAAGCTCACCCAACTGGGCACCGCGGTCGGCACGTTGAAGTACATGGCGCCCGAACGGTTTTCGAGTGAAGACGTGACGCCGCGCGCCGACGTCTACGCGCTGGCCTGCGTGCTCTACGAATGCCTGACCGCGACCCCGCCATATCGCGCCGACAGCACCGGGATGCTGATCAGCGCCCACATGATGCAGCCCATCCCCAAACCCAGCGAGCAGGGCGCCGGGGTGAGCCCGGCCTTCGACGCCGCGATCGCGGGCGGCATGGCCAAGAACCCGATCGAGCGCTACCCCACCGCCGGCGCCCTGGCCGAGGCCGCGCGGCTGGCGCTCAGCAGCCCCGAGCGCGAACGCGCGGACACGATCCTGCGCCAGAGCGAAATCCTCTCCCCCGCATCGGATTCCGAGCGGCCAGGCACATCGGCTAAGCGCAATCGCTGGCCGATCGTGGCCGCCGCCGCGGTGGTCGTCGTCGCCGTCTGCGCCGTCGGGCTCTGGCTCATCCTGAAACCCGCCGGCCAGCGGCACGCCAAGGCGACCGTCGCGAAGACCCCGCCGCCGTCGAGCGCCGCCCCCAATGACGACCAGGCCCGGCTGATCAGCCTGCTCCCGCCCGGCTACCTGGCCGGCACGTGCACGCCGGCGACCCCGGAGTCGGGCAGCATCTGGGTGCACGCGGTCGCGATGGTCACCTGCGGGCAGAACACCCAGCCCGGCGGTCCCAGCCACGCCACCTACGGGCTGTTCGCGACGCCCGACCCGTTGAAGCGGGCCTTCGAGAACGACATCGCCAACGTCAGCCTGGTGAACTGTCCCGGCGAGGGACGCTCACCGGTCAGCTGGCATTACGACCAGACCCCGAACGACATGGCCGGGCTGATCGCGTGCGGCACCTACAACAACCACCCGAACGTGATCTGGACCAACGACGCGAAACTGATGCTCAGCGACGTGTCCGGGGACCCGGCCACCGTTGAAGACCTGCACACCTGGTGGGACGCCTACGGTTGATCCCGCCGATCGGCGTCGGCGTCGGCGACGGTCAGAGGCAAGGCCAGCTCTTCGAGCGGGCGGCGTTCTGCCGCGATCCCGAGCCGCAATTCGACCAGCCCCGCGATCGCCATGACGGCGGCGCCGGTCAAGAACGACCAGACCACCTGACCGCGTTCCCCGGAACTGATCAGCTGCCCGAACAGCAACGGGCCGGTGATGCCGCCGATCGCGGTCCCCACCGCGTAGAAGAACGCAATCGCCAGCGCCCTGGTCTCCATCGGGAAGATCTCGCTGACCGTCAGATAGGCGGCGCTCGCGCCCGCGGAGGCGAGGAAGAACGCGACCGCGAGGACGCCGATGAACGCCCAGACCCCGCCGGTCTGGGTCACGAACAGGACCGCCAGGGCGGCGGCGACGACCGCGGACCCGATGTAGGTGGCCGTGATCATCGGCTTGCGCCCGATGGTGTCGAAGAGGTGGCCGAGCGCGAGCGGCCCGACGAAATTGCTGAGCGCCCAGAGGATGAAGAACAGCGGCACCTTCCCGGACGGCACTCCATAGAACCCGCTCAAGAGCGTGCCCAGATTGAACGTCACCCCGTTGTAGAGGAACGCCTGCCCGGTGAACAGCGCCAGCCCCAGGATGGCGCGTTGCGGATAGAGCTTGAACGCCACCCGGGCGATTTCGCCGAACGAAATCGTCTCGCGCTGGCGGATTTTGAGCTCACGCCCGTGCGGCTCGGGCAGCGGCTCGCCGGTTTCCTGCCGCACCGCTTCCTCGATCTCGCCGACGATCCGCTCGGCCTCCTGGTCGCGGCCATGAATGAACAACCACCGCGGACTCTCCGGGACGTTGCGCCGGACGAGAAGGACGAAGATGCCGAAGATGGCGCCGATGCCGAAGGCGAGCCGCCAGCCGATGTTGGGCGCGAAGTTCGAGGTGTCGAGCAGGACGAGCGCACCGGCGGCCCCCGCGGCCGAGCCGAGCCAGTACGTGCCGTTGATGATCAGGTCGACGCGCCCGCGCAGGCGTGCGGGGATCAATTCGTCGATGGCCGAATTGATCGCGGCGTACTCGCCGCCGATGCCGGCGCCGGTGAAGAAGCGCGCGGCGAAGAAATACCAAGGGGCGAAAGCGAATGCGGTCGCGACTGTGGCCACCAGATAGACCGCCAGGGTCAGCATGAACAGATTGCGGCGCCCGAAGCGGTCCGTCAGGTGACCGAAGAACAGCGCGCCCAGGCAGGCACCGGCGATGTAGAACGCGGCGGCCAGGCCGATCTGCGCCGCGTTCAGGTCGATGCCGCTGCCCTTTTCGGTGAGGCGAGCGGACACGTTGCCCACCATCGTGACCTCGAGCCCGTCGAGGATCCACACCCCGCCGAGCCCGATGACGACGCGCCAGTGGAATCGGGACCACGGCAGCCTGTCCAGCCGCGCCGGCACGCGGGTCGTGATGGTTCCGGTTTGCACGCTTTCGCTCATCTGGCTCCTATCTGAGGTGATTGGAGAATTACCCAAGCGAGGCGCACAGCAAGCCTCAGCCGCGTTCGGCGCGCGACTCCTCTGGAGTCCAGGCTTGCGGCTGGCCCGGGTGGCCGGGGAACAGGAAGTCGATGAACGCCGCGGCCGTGGGCTGTGGTTCGTGGTTGGCCAGCCCTGGTCGTTCGTTGGCCTCGATGAAGGCGTACTCGGCGCCGGTGACGTCGGGCACCAGCAGGTCGATGCCCGTCACCGGGATGCCGATCGCCTCGGCCGCCGTCACCGCGACCCGGCACAGTTCCGCGTTCACCACCGCGGTGACGTCGTGGATCGTCCCGCCCTGGTGCAGGTTGGCGGTGCGCCGGACGCGAAGGCGGGTGCCCTGGGGCAGCACGTCGTCCAGCGTCCAGCCCGCCTCGGCGACCGTCGCCTCGGTGAGGTCGTCGAGCGGGATGCGGGACTCGCCACCGGTGGCCGCGGAGCGCCGCCGGCTTTCGGCGGCGATCAGGTCGCGAATGGTGTGCTCGCCGGTGCCGATGATCTCGGGCGGCATCCGCAGCGCGGCGGCCACCACCCGGCCGTCGATCACCACCAGCCGAAGGTCATCGCCCTGCACGCGCTGCTCGATCAGCACGTCGGGGTATTGCTGACGGGCGCGGGCCAGGGCGGCGGCCAGCTCCTCGGGGCCGTTGTCGGCGGTCACGCCGACCGTGATGCCCTTCCCCTGTTCGCCGCGGGTGGGTTTGACGACGACCTCCCCGACCTCGGTGAGGAAGTTGTAGTCGCCTTCGTCGAAGGTGGCCAGCCGGGCGCGGGGCACGGTGATGCCCGCCTCGGAGACGAGCCGGCGCGTCAGCCGTTTGTCGTCGCAGCGGCACATGGCGACCGCCGAGGTGTATTCGGACAGCGACTCCCGGGTGACCACGCTGCGGCCGCCGTGGGTGAGGCGCATCTCGCCGGTCTCGGCGTCGAGCACCTCCACCCAGATGCCGCGGCGCAGCGCCTCGTCGGCGATGATCCGGGCGTAGGGGTTGAGGTCGTCGACCGTCTCTGGCGGCGGGCTGAAAAGTGGCTCGTTGATGGCGTTCTTGCGCTTGATCGCCAGCACGGGCACGCGGCGGAAGCCCAGCTTCTCGTACAGGCCGATGGCGGCGGCGTTGTCGTGCGCGACCGACAGGTCCATGTAGGCGCGGCCCGCGTTGCGGAAGCGCTCCGCGAGCGCCCGCGTGAGGGCGGCGCCGATCCCGGGGAGCCCGGCGGCCGGGTCGACGGCCAGCGTCCACAGGCTCGACCCCTGTTCGGGGTCGGAGAACAGCAGCTCGTGATCGACGCCGGTCACGGTGCCCACCACCGCGCCGTCTTCGTCGCGCACCGCCAGCAGGTAGGTCACCGCAGGCACATTCAGGTGGTTGCTCCAGATGACGTCGACCCCGGCCGGGACCATTCCGCAGCGCACGTAGACGCGGTTCATGGCGTCGGCGTCGACCGGATCGTTCAGCGTGCGCACGGTGACGCCCAGCGGCGCGGGCGACAGGTCTTCGGGCTTGGCATCGGTGAAGCGCAGCCGATAGGTGTGGCTGGGATCGATGAAGAGTTCGGTCGGCGCTTCGGCGACCACCACGTGGGATTCGCGTGCGTAGATGCAGATGTCGCGGCGGCCGGGTCCCTCCCGGCGCAGCGCCTCGACGAGCTGGTGGGAGTCGGCGAAGGTCTGGCCGAATATCAGCCGGCCCCAGCCCAATTCGAGCTCGACATCCTTGGCCATCGCCTCCACCAGCTCCGGCGGCGAGGCGTCGTGGAGGCCCATCGTGATCGCCTCGGTGTGGTCGCCGGGGGGATCGGTCACGGTCATGCCACCGGGCCCGTGATGCCGTGCCGCTGCAGCCAGAGCTCGAGCAGGGCGAGCTGCCAGAGTTCGTTGCCGCGCAACGGCGTCAGCTTGCCGTTGGGGTCGGCCAGCAGGGCGTCGACCGCCTCCGTGCGAAACAGGCCGCGCTCCTTGGCAACTGGCGCATAGAGTGCATCGCGCACCATGTCGAGGTAGGGCCCTTCGAGGTGGGTCAGCGCGGGGACCGGGAAGTATCCCTTGGGGCGGTCGATGACGTCCGACGGAATCACCCGTCGCGCAGCCTGTTTGAGCACGCCCTTGCCTTCGTGGGCGATCTTCAGTTCCGGGGGGCAGGTCGCCGCCAGCTCGACGAGCTCGTGGTCGAGGAAAGGCACCCGGCCCTCCAGGCCCCACGCCATGGTCATGTTGTCGACCCGTTTCACCGGGTCGTCCACCAGCATCACGGTGGTGTCGAGCCGCAGCGCGCGATCGACGCCTGTCTCGGCGCCGGCGCGCGCGAAGTGCTCGGTGACGAAGCGCTCACTCGGGTCACCCGGGGCCATGATGCCCGGCCCGAGCAGGCCTGCCAGTTCCGCCGAATCGCGGTCGAAGAAGGCGCCGCGGTACTCGGCGACCGCGCCCTCCAATGAGGCGGCGGCCGGCGAGCCCATCGGCGGGTACCAGTGATAGCCGGCGAACACCTCGTCGGCGCCCTGGCCCGACTGCACGACCTTCACGTGGCGCGCCACTTCCTGGCTGAGCAAGTAGAAGGCCACACAGTCGTGGCTGACCATCGGCTCGCTCATCGCGCCGATCGCCCCGTCGAGCGCGGGCAGCATCCGGTCGGTTTCGATGCGGATCTGATGGTGGTCGGTTTCGAAGCGGCGGGCGATGATGTCTGACCACCGGAACTCGTCGCCCGCCACGCCACCGGCCGACTCGAAGCCGATGGAGAAGGTCATCAGGCCGTGCTGGCCCGCCTCCGCGAGCAGGCCGACGATCAGGCTCGAGTCGACACCTCCGGACAACAGGCAGCCGACCGGCACGTCGGCGACCAGCCGGCGTTTGACCGCGACGCGAAGCGCGTCCAGCACCACGTCTTCCCAGTCGGTTTCCGACCAGCCGGCGCGGTCGTCGTGCCGGGTGAAGTCGGGGGTCCAGTACGTGGTGATGGTGCGCCGGCCGTCGGGCTCGATGGCGACAAGCGAAGCGGGCGGCACCTTGCGGACGCCCCGCAGGATGGTCAGGGGCGCGGGGACCACCGAGTGAAACGTCATGTAGTGGTGCAACGCGATCGGGTCGATGCGGGTGTCCACCCCGCCGCCGGCCAGCAACGCGGGCAGGGCCGAGGCGAACCGGACGCGGTGGCTGTCCTCGGTCAGGTAGAGCGGTTTGATCCCCAGCCGGTCGCGACCGAGCAGCACCCGGCCGCTGTCGCGTTCGACGATCGCGAAGGCGAACATGCCGTGCAGGTGGCTGACGAAGTCATCGCCCCAGTGGTGGTAGCCCTTGATCAGGACTTCGGTGTCACTGTGCGAGAAGAACCGGTAGCCGTGTCCGGTGAGTTCGTGGCGCAGCTCTTTGTAGTTGTAGATGCAGCCGTTGAAGGCGATGGCCAGACCCAGTTCCGGGTCCACCATCGGCTGGGCGCCGGCCTCGCTCAGGTCGATGATCTTGAGGCGACGATGACCGAGCGCGACACGGCCCTGTGACCAGGCGCCGGAAGCGTCGGGACCCCGTCGCGCCATCACGGCGGCCATTGCTGACACCGCTGCTACATCGGGGACCTGCCCGTCGAGCCGTACCTCCCCGGTGACTCCGCACACTCCTTGAACCATACCGAAGGGGGTTCCGGCGCACCCGTACGGCCACTGTGAAATGGGTCGGCGCGCAGCTCGCACCGGCTTCCGGGGGCCGACGGCGGCAAATCGGGCGCGGATTATCGGTGGGAGGGCCGGAGTTTGCCCGCGCCGGCCGCCGCGACGGTTAAATCTTGGTTTCGCTCCGCTCTCGCCGGTGGCCGCCCCGCGCGAGGTGCGCCTCGCCGCTGCGCCGGCGCGCGGATCGTGCGCGCCGGGGGTGGCGAATGGAAATGCCCGCCGCACAGGGATTTTGATACCCGCGTGGCGCTGTGCCGCGCGGCGTGCTGGGGCACGAGCCGCCAATCGCCCGGGAAAACGGGGCCGATCTCTGTGAGGTGGCGCGGTTGAAGCCGCCGGGAAAAATGCGTCGATTCTGGCTAATGTTCAGCCACCGTTAAGGCGTAGAGCCCAGATGCCACATCGAGGAACATCGTGACCCGAACAATTGCGCGCCTTGGGAACTGGTCGGCAATAGTCGCGCTCGCGGGCGGCGCCGCGGTGTTTTTCGCGACGCCGGCGTCGGCCGATCAAAAAGACGATTCGTTCATCTCGGAGATTCAGCGCAACGGGATTGTCTTTACCGACCGCGGAGCGGCAATCGCCGCGGGACATAACATGTGCGCCGGACTCGATTCGGGGAAGACGCCAACCTCGTTGGTGCTGAACGTGGTACGGGCCACCGATCTGTCGGCGCACGAGGCCGGCTATCTTCTCGGCGCCTCAGTCGCGTCCTATTGCCCCCAACACAGAGGCGCTATCGGCACCCCGGTCTCCTGAGGGTCTCCTGAGGGTCTCCTGACCATTATCCGGCGCGCTCGCCGGGCAGCTTGTCGTCCCGCGACGCCACCGCTTGCTGACCACCCTGGGCCAGTTCGAGCCGGCGCTCCGCGAGGACCAGCAGATGCCTGAGTCGCTGTCCGTACAGCCCCACCGAATCGTGGGTCAGCATGTCGTCGTGCGCGCAGTCGATGGAGTACGTGAGAATCTCCCCGGAGACAAGCGGCCGCCACGACTGGGACAGGAACCCATCGCGGTCTGCCCCGTCCCCCGCGGCGGAGAAGATGGTGATGTCGCCCTGGAAAACGCCGGGCCGGTGAGTTCGGAACCGGTCGATGTTCTGGCGAAGATTTTCGGAGAGCAGGTCGACAAGCCGCCTGGATCGCGAGGCTTCCGGCAGCTGTAGTTCGCCCACCGCGTCCTCGGGCGGGGCGCCACCGCCGTTCATGGTGGGTTGGGCGTCGAGCAGGATCAGGCGGCCGATCACGCCTCCGCGCCGCTGCAGCTCCACCGCGAGTTCGTGCGCGATCACCCCGCCGAACGACCAGCCCAGCAGGTTGTAGGGCCCGGAGGGATGGATCTCCTGCAGCCTGTCGGCATAGTTCTCCGCCATCTCGCGGATCGATCGCGGTTCGGTCTCCCCGCCCTGCCGGGTCTGCTGGACACCGATGATCGGGCAGTCCAGGTAGCTGCCGAGCACCTGATACGGCCAGCTCACGCCGCCCGCAGGGTGAATGCAGAACAACGGAGTGCCGGCGCCCTGCTTCAGGGTCTGAATGGGTACGACGTCCTGGGTGGCGGTCGTGTCCGTGCCCAGGCGCTGGCTCAGGGTCGCGACGGTGGGCGCGTCGAACAGGGTGCGTACGGCAAGGTCGACAACCAGGTTGGTGTTGATCGTCGCGATCAAGCGCATCGCGGAAATGCTGTCGCCGCCCAGGTCGAAGAAGGAGTCGTCGACACCGACCCGCTCGACCCCGAGCACCTGAGCGAAGATGCCGGCAAGGATCTCCTCGGTTGCGTTCGACGGGGCCCGATATCCACCGCCGGCGTACTCGGGCGCCGGCAGGGCGCGGGTGTCCAACTTGCCGTTGGGCGTCAGCGGTAACGCGTCGAGTCCCACCACGGCCGTGGGAACCATGTAGCCCGGCAGTCGCCCGGCCAGCGCGGTGCGCGCCTCGGCGGGATCGACCGTTCCGGTGACGTAGCCGACCAGGCGTTTGTCCCCGGGGCGGTCCGCACGGGCGATCACCACGGCCTGCTGCACGCCGTCCAACCGGGCGAGCGCCGCCTGGACCTCGCCCAGTTCGATGCGGTAGCCGCGGATCTTGACCTGCTCGTCGGCGCGAGCCACATACACCAGCTGCCCGTCGGCACCCCAGAGCACCAGGTCACCGGTGCGGTACATGCGAGCCCCGGGTTCGCCGAACGGGCAGGCCACAAACCGCGAACCGGTCAATCCGGCGCGCTTGAGATATCCCGCGGCCACCCCGGTACCGGCCACGTACAACTCGCCCACTACGCCGGGGGCCACCGGCCGCAGCCAGCCGTCCAGCACGAACAACCCGGCGCCGGGCACCGGCGAGCCGATCGGCGGCGTTCCCGAGCCCGCCGCGAGCGGAGCGCTGATCGCCACGCACATCGTCGTCTCGGTCGGGCCGTAGGCGTTGACCATCACCCGCCCCGGCGCCCAGCGATCGACCACCTCGGGTGGGCAGGCCTCACCGGCCATCACCAGCGCCACCGAATCCAGGCCGGCCGGGTCCAGCGCCGCGACCGCCGACGGCGTCTGGGTCAGCACGCTGACCTTCTGGTCGACCAGTAAGGCGCGGAAGTCCTCCGGTGAGCGCACCACCGACTCGGGCACCACCACCACGCGTCCGCCGCGCAGCAGCGGGGCGAAGATCTCCCACACCGACACGTCGAAGGCGTACGAGTGGCACTGCGTCCACACGCCCGGGGCCGGCAGGCCGGCGTCGAGCGAGCCGATGAGTTGCGTCACGTTACGGTGCGTGACCGCAACACCTTTCGGAACCCCGGTGGTCCCCGAGGTGTAGATGATGTAGGCGATGCCGTCCGCCGCGGGTGCGGGCGGCGCGGTGCGCGGATAGCCGTCGATCTCCGGGTCCTCGATGTCGATGACCCGCACGCCGCTGCCGTCCAGCCGCGACAGCAGTCCCGCGGTGGTGACCGCGGCGATCGGCGCGGCATCCTGGAGCATGAATCTGATCCGCGCGGCCGGGGCGGCCGGGTCGACCGGCAGGTACGCCGCCCCCGTCTTGAGCACCGCCAGGCTGGCCACGATCGCCTGCGCCGAACGCGAAAACAGCAGCGCCACAGACTGTCCCGGGCCGGCGCCCTCGGCGATCAACAGGTGCGCCAACCGGTTCGCCGCCTCGTCCAGCTCCCGGTACGTCATGGACAGCCGGCCCCAGCCGATCGCCACGGCGTCCGGCTGGTGGGCGACCTGTGCGGCGAACAGCTCCACGATCGAGACGGGCGGGGGTGTCGGCCGGGTCAGCGCTGCCCGGTTGCCGATTTCATCCAGGCGGGCATGCTCTGGCCCGTCCAGCAGGTCGACCGAGGAGAGCCGCCGGGCCGGGTCGGTGGTCATCGCCACCAGCACCCGCTGCAGTCGCGCGGTGAGCGCCTCGATGGTGCGCGCGTCGAAGACGCCGGCGTCGTATTCCACTCTGAGGCCGAGTTGTTCGCCGGATAGGGCGGCCTGCATCGTCAGGGGGTAGTGGTTGCGCTCGAAGACGTTGAAGTCGGTGATGGACAGCTCGTGGTTGACCGCCATCGCGGATGTTTCCAGCGGATAGTTCTCGTAGGCGAAGAGCGTGTCGAACAGCTTCTCGTGACCGGTCATCCGGTGGATTTCGCTGAGCGACAGGTGCTCGTGCTCGAGGGTGTCGTTGTGGGCGGTTTGCAGCTGGTCCAGTAGCTCCGTGGTGGTGGTCGCCGGGGTGATGTTGGCGCGCACCGGGATCGTGTTGATCATCAGGCCAACCATCGACTCGGCGCCGGCGACCTCGGCGGACCGGCCCGACACCGTGGTGCCGAACGCGACGTCGTGGTTGCCGGTGAGCCACGTCAGCAGCTGCGCCCACGCGGCCTGCAGCACGGTGCTGACCGTGGTCTGGTGGGAGCGGGCCAGCTCGCCGAGCGCCCGGGTGGTTTCGGCCGGCACCGTGAACGTCGTGAGGCCGCGGGCACCCAGCTCCAACTTGTGTGGCGGCGCGACCAGCGTCGGGGTGTCGAAGCCGACGAGCACCCGGCC